>DASXTG010000178.1:0-1771 GCA_036505515.1 Candidatus Dormiibacterota bacterium
AGAACCCACGGTCGAGGAGGAGCTCGCTGAGGTGGGAGCCGATGAAGCCCGCGGCGCCGGTGACGAGGGCGCGGGGCATCAGGAACGAGCGCGCGACTCACTCGCGCGCCACGTGAGGACGCTGATGCAGGCGGCGATGAGGACGGCGCCAGGCATCAGGGCCGGCGACGCCCCGACCCTGCCCGCGTCGGCGACGTGGTGAGTGAGAACGTGGTAATCAACAACACCAGCAGGACGAACCCGGCCATGATTTCGGTAGCAACCAGAAACCGCGCCAAGGGTGTCTCCGGGACTATGTCGCCGTATCCGACTGTGGCAATCGTGACGATGCTGAAGTACAGAAGCGACAGGACCGAGACGAACCCCTCGCCCACCTGGCCCTTGAAGGCGCCAGGGCTGACGGTGCGTTGCAATGCGGAATAGACGGCCGCGTAGCCGAGAATGACCATTGCCACGAGGCGCACGAATAGGAACACGAAATCACGCGCGAGATCGAGCTCATATGGTGGCTCCCAGGCCGGGGACGACACCGCGTGCAGGCGTGCGGCGCTTGTCTTTCTGAGGTAGCTGTCCATGTACCCGAGCCGGAGACGAAAGACGAAACGCTGAAGCAGTTCCACCCACAGGCCAGCTAGAAGCAGGAAGGAACCAACCGCCACGACGACCCTTTGGCGTCCAACCAGAACAACGACCGCTTGCGCCGCCATCAGAACGGGCCACCTGAAGATCCAGACGCCGGCCAGCCGCAGCAGGCCAGGCCGCATTCGCCATATCCGACCAGTGAAAGGCCATTCTTCGGGCGCCCACGCACGCCGTTCGCGAGTAGACACCGCCTCGAGCGCTGCGGCGATCGCGCTGTCTTGCTGACGAGCATCGGCCGCATCCCCGAGATCGTCGACGAAAGCTCCCGGCAATCGCCAGACGACCACCGAGTGCCAGAGCATCTCGAGCAGCTTTACCGAGAGCACGAGGGATAGAGCCAGGGATGTGACAGCGCTCAGCGTTGGAACCATCAATATCGACGCGAAACGGTCGGTGGTCCCGAAGAAAGCACAACTCTCCACCAGGCGTTGCGCCGACGAAGCGCGGAATCAGTACGCGTGCCGGTGACCGAATCCGCGGATGAGGGTCAGCAGCAATATCTTGATGTCCAGCAGCAGTGACCAGTTCTCGATGTAGTACAGGTCGCACTCGATCCGCTTCTCGATCGACGTATTGCCGCGCCAGCCGTTCACCTGGGCCCAGCCCGTCATGCCGCTCTTCACGCGGTGGCGCAGCATGTACTGCGGGATGCGCTCCTTGAACTGCTGCACGAATGGCGGCCTTTCCGGCCGGGGGCCCACGAGGCTCATGTCGCCCCGCACGACATTGATGAGTTGGGGCAGCTCGTCGAGGTTCGAGCGGCGCAGCCACACCCCTAGCGTCGTTCGGCGCGGGTCCTGGGGAGTCGTCCAGACAGGCCCCGTATCCCGCTCCGCCTCCTCCACCATCGTGCGGAACTTGAAGCAGAGGAACGTCTTGCCATCGAGGGTCATGCGCTCCTGGCGAAGCAGGATCGGCCCCTTGCCGCCCAGCAGCTTGATGAGGAGCGCGGTCGCGGCCAGCAGGGGCACGGCCAGCAGCAGCGCCGCCGAGCCCACGACGACGTCCATCACCCGCTTCAGCATGCTGTTCCAGCCGCGCAGCGGGACCTCGTTCAGGCTGATGATGGGGATGCCGTCGAGGTCCTCCAGCGCGGCCTTGATGGTGGCGTACTGCACGAGGTCGGGCA
>DASXTG010000179.1:0-26621 GCA_036505515.1 Candidatus Dormiibacterota bacterium
CAACAGTACCGGGACCTGGACTGGTCGCGATTTCAGGGGCTCCGTGTCGTCCTGGACGGTCGGGGAGACGTCGACCCACAGCTGGTGCGCCAGGCTGGAGCGCGCTACCTCGGGGTCGGAGTGCCGGAAGGAACCGACACCTAGGCGGGATCGCGGCGGCTTTGGCTATGCACAGTTGGATGACGGCCCCAGCGGCTAAGCTGTCGGGTCATGCCGGCCCCGCCCAAAGACGGCGCCCGCGTCGCCGTGACTGGCGGCGCGGGCTTCATCGGCTCCCACACTGTGGAGCTGCTGCTGGCGGCGAATGCCAAGGTCCTGGTCATCGACGACCACAGCCATCCGTGCGGCGAGTCTCTGCCGGCAGAGATCGAGTTCGCGACCGTCGACTGCGGCTCCAGGGCGGCCGCGCGGGCGCTCAAGAAGTTCCAGCCCGATGTGGTCCTGCACCTGGCCTACAAGGGCGGGGTGCAGCAGGCCGCCCGCGACCCGGGCTCGCACGTCAAGCGCAGCCTGGCGAGCTCGGTGGCGCTTTTCCAGGCAGCGATCAACGCCGGGGCCCGCAGACTGGTCATAGCTTCCACCGGCGGCAGCATCTATGGCGAAGGATCCCGGCTGCCATCGCGCGAGGTCTACAAGCCTTCGCCCCTTTCGGCTTTCGGCGCGGCCAAGCGTGCCGAAGAGGTCTACATGGCGGCGCTCGGGCTGCGCCACGGCATCTCCACGCTGGCGCTGCGCTACGGAGACGTGTACGGTCCGCGCCAGGACGGCACGGGTGAGACCGGTGTGATCGCCATCACTTGCCACCGACTCCTGGAGGGCGGGACGCCCTTGATATTCGGGGACGGCGGCCAGACCCGCGACTTCATCTACGTGACCGATATCGCTGCTGCCAACGTCCTGGCGGTGTTCGGGACCCACTCAGGCGAGGTCAACGTCGGCACCGGGCGCGAGACCAGCATCAACGCCATCGTCAAGCGCTTGGTGGCGGCAGCCGACCGGCAAGCGGTCAGCGAGCACTCGCCGGCGCGCCAGTTCGAGGTCCGGCGGGAGTGCTTGAACTCGACGCGCGCGCACCGGATGCTGCGCTGGAAGTCTCGGGTCTCGATCAACGCCGGCCTCGGCAAGACCTGGTCGTGGTTCCACGACCGCCATGAAGCGAAGTCGTCTGGGACCCTCGCGTTGCCCTCGAGGCCGAGTCCCTAGAGGCCGTTCATCCGCGGCTTGAGCCGGGCCTGATCTGAGCGGTGCTCCGCGCCGAACCAGCGGAAGAAGACAGCGAGGCCTGCGACGGTCAGGGTGGCCTTGCCGAGGATCATGAGCACCGCTCCGGCAAGGGTTTGGTCGATCAGCGGCGTGAGGTTGGGCACGAGCCTTGGCACGTGCACGTAGAAGTCGTAGAACGGGACGCGCGAGAAGAGCAGGACGAGAGCGACGCCGTCCTGAGGCAGCGTGGCCACGAGCATGTAAAGGAGCTTCGCGCCGGCGGACATCCGCCAGCGGGCGTGGGCCGAGGTCGCTTCCAGGATCGGCCAGTACAGGACGACGCCGGCGCCGATGAACGTGAGGTGCTCCAGGATGTGCAGCTCCTCCCAGTGGAGGGTGGTGTCGTACAGCCAGGGCACGTGCCAGACGATCATCACGGCGCCCGCGATCAGCTGAGCGGGGATCGGCTCGGTGAGCTCCCTGACGCCCGGAACGCGCACGATCCTCGCCACCATCTGCGGCGAGAGCCCGAGCAGCAGGAGAGGCGGCGCGACGAAGCCCAGCATCACGTGCTGCAGCATGTGGACGCTGTCCAGGTAGTAGTCGGCGATGGTGTCGATCGGCGTCTCCAGAGAGACCCAGATCACAAGCAGGCCGAGGCCGAAGTACAGGGAGTGCTTGCGCTGGGCGTCGTCTACCCCGCGAGCCAGCCAGGCGTGGCCGAAGTACAGGACGAGAAGGCCCGCGTAGACGGTGGGATCCAGCGGCCAGGCCATCAACCCATCTTGCCAGTCAGGACTCCCGTGTTATCGGCTGGGCCAGGATCCAGAGGCTGGTCATCGTGTACATCACCATCAGCACCAGCATCGGGTACTGGCTGAGCAGCACGCGCTGCGCGGTGCGGAAGCGCTCCCCAGCCTTCAGGTGGGAGAGATAGACCGCGATGACATGCCCGACGACGATCAGGACGATCTGCGCAAACCAGACCGTCGAGGCCTGGGCAAGAGCGAAGCTCGGCCTGTACGTTGCGACCGCCGGCCAGAGCTCCCAGCCCTTGCCAAGCGGATCGTTCAGGAGCGGGATCAGCCCTTGCGACTGGACGAGCACGTAGCTGTAGTAATGGGCTGCGTTGTAGACCAGCGCGATGGGAACCAGGGTCAGCGCAAACGCAGACACGGTCGACTTGAGGTCGACCTTGCGGCTCCCGAAGTAGATGACCATCTCCATGAAGGCGACGAACACGAGCAGGAATGCGCAGGTCAGGAGCAGCATCGCCAGCGTGCGGACGAAGAAGAAGCCCCACGCCCCCAGCGGCAGCCAGATCGGTTCGAGCGCGAGGTTGAAGTCCTGCCAGGCGGGCGTCGCCAGGATCCCATCGAACGCGAGTGTGCTCAGCATCAGGATCACAAAGACGACACGATCCCAGCCCACCGGCGCCGGTTTCAGAAGTCCCACGCCCCATGGGCGCAAGTAGACCGCGCTGATGCGACCAGCCTTGTCTCGCTCGGCCTCGACCGGTCCGAACCGGCCGACGATGCCGAACAGCACGGTCAATCCCTCGCAGTGCTGCAGCCACTCGTCGCGGCCGAACAGGATCATGCCCGCCAGGGTCAGCGCGGTGTAAGCGAGCGCCAGCATCGCGATCACCCACGGCCGGTTGGCCATGCCGCTGGTGAGCTCGAGGCACGCGAACGAGAAGTAGGCAAGAGTCGCGGGCCAGACGCCGACGTTGGGCAGCTTCCACACCGGCCCCAGGCGCACGAACTGCGTCAGCGCGTCGTAGATCGCCGCCCACGGATTGAGGAGGTACCAGAGGTTGCCGACGAGCCCCGAGAGAATCACCGTCCCCGACCAGAAGTAGATCCACATCATGTACTCGGCGGGATTCTTGTTGGGGTCGGGGGAGCCGAACAGGCCCGTGACGACAATGATCACGAGGGCCAGCACCCCGATCGCTCCGCCCACGGCCCGGGGCCATGGCGTGCGGGCGATTCGGAGCAGGAATGCCGACGGCCGCCGCGGGTACTGGATCGCCCTGTCCCCGACCTGCTCGCCGGCGAACAAGACGACGAGCACGAAAGAGATCACGACGACGAAAGCGGCCGCGAAGAGGTACAGCCACAGAGACGCGGGCAGGTCGTAGCGTTGTCCGAAGCCGTGAAGGAAGATGCCTGCGAGCGCCATCACGTCACCACCAGGTGGCCGAGGGGCGTGCTCGTGTCCTCCCACTCGATCTCGAAGTCGCCGGTCTTGTCTGCCTTGAAGGTCTGGCTGACGGTTCGGCCGGCCTTGGTCTCGAAATGGATGTCGTAGCCATGAAGGTGAACCTCACCGTCGGTGTCGCTGGTGATGTTGATGGTGATGGTGTCGTTCTGGTGCGCGGGCAGGTCGCTGGGCGACATCGACTTGGCGCCCGTGACGGTGACGTTGAATGTCTTCGTCTCGCCCCCGGGGGTGCGGTTGGCGAAGATCAAGTAGCCCGCGACTGCGGCAAAGACCACGACTGCGGCGACGACGATGGGAATGCGGTAACGGTTCAAGAACTACTCCTTACTAGGCTGATGGCTCCCCACCCGGCGCTGCGCGCCGACCTCCCACAGAGTGGGGAGGGAGTCAGCCCTTCAAGGCGCCCGCCAGCAGGCCGCGGATGAAGTAGCGGCCGAGGACGACGTAGATGATCAGCGGCGGCAGGGCGGTGAGCAGGGCGCCCGCCATCTGGATCTCGTAGTGAGCCAGCAGCGAGCCGGCCAGGCCGTTGAGCGCCACCGTGATCGGCCATTGGTCAGGCAGCGTGATCGTCACGGCGAACAGGAACTCGTTCCAGATGCTCGTGAACTGCCAGATCAGGACCACGACGAAGCCCGGCATCGAAAGTGGAAGCAGCACGTGGCGGTAGACACCAAGCACCGAGGCACCGTCGATGCGGGCTGCTTCGATCACCTCATTGGGAACCGCCGCGTAGTAGTTCCTGAAGATCAGCGTCGTGATGGGGATGCCGTAGACGACGTGGGTCAGGACCAGGCCCGGAATGCCGCCGTAGAGGTTGATCTTCTGGAGCACCAGGACGAGCGGGAGCAGGATGCTCTGGTACGGGATGAACATCCCGAACAGGAGCAGCGTGAAGATGACGTCGGCTCCGCGGAACCTCCACTTCGACAGCACGTAGCCGTTGAAAGATCCGAGCAGAGCTGACAGCACAGTCGCCGGCACCACCAGCAGCGCGCTGTTGAGAAAGCTCGGTGAGAGTGTCTGAAACGCGTTGCCAAAGGCCTCTAGGGTGGGCGCCGAAGGCAGCTGCCAGGGCGTCGTGCTGGACACCACCGCGAACGACTTCAGCGCCGTGACCACGATCACGTAGACGGGCAGCAGGTAGAACGCCGCGACGACGCTCAGGAGCGCGTAGCCGAGCAGGCGCAGCGGGCGCAGCCCAGGCCCTTTGACACGTGCCCTGGCCGCCACGCTCATCTCTCCACCTCCTGGCGAAGGCTCCAGATCAGGTAGGGGACGATCAGGAGCGCGACCATCAGCAGGAGCACCATCGCGATCGCGGCCCCGCGTCCATAGAGGTTCTGCCGGAACACAGCGACCCACATGTACAGGCTCGGCATGTCGGTCGCAAAACCCGGGCCGCCAAACGTCATGACGTAAACGAGGTCGAAGATCTTGAGCGAGATGTGGCCCAGGATGATGACGGCCGAGAGGGTGATCGGCCGCATCAGGGGCAGGATGATCTGCAAGAACG
This sequence comes from Candidatus Dormiibacterota bacterium, assembly GCA_036505515.1. Taxonomy (GTDB): domain Bacteria; phylum Chloroflexota; class Dormibacteria; order Dormibacterales; family Dormibacteraceae; genus DASXTG01. Next base: position 4,946 of record DASXTG010000179.1, read on the forward strand.
CCTTCAGCTCGGTGGCCCCGTCCACGCGAGCCGCCTCGCGCAGCTCCTCAGGTATCGCGCGCAGGCCGGCCAGGAACATCGCCATGCAGAACCCGCTCATCTGCCACGTGGCGGCGATCACCAGGCCGTAAAGCGCTGTGTGGGTGTCCGCCAGCCACGGTGACTTCAGGAACCCCAGATGCGCCTGGTCCAGCAGCAGGTTGATGCCGAAGTTGGGGTTGAAGATCCAGCGCCACACGGTGCCGGTGACCACGAACGAGATGGCGAGCGGGAACAGAAAGACGTTCTGGAACAGGATCGTGCCGCGGAGCTTCTGGTCGAGCAGGATGGCTGCCCCGAAACCGAGCAGGATGCAGCCCGCCAGGAACAGGATCGTGAACTCGATCGTGTTCGTGATGTCGGCCTGGAACCGAGGCAGGCCGAACAGATCCGTGTACTGGGTGAGCCCGACCGGCGTGTAGTCGGGATTGATCCCGTACCACTTGGTCGTCGAGACGAACGCCGTGTACCCGATGAACCCGTAGACGAAGATCGCGATCAGGACGATCGACGGCGCGATGAGCAGGAACGGCGTCAGCGAGTCCCACGAGAAATGGCCGAGGGAGCGGCCTTTTTGAAGCCGCTCCCTCGCTGCGGTGCCGGCGACCGCCAATGCCTTACTTCAGGTACTGGTCGGCGAGCTTGGCGATATTGGCGAGACTGCCGTTCACGTCCTTCTTCTGGACGAACTGCCCCATCTCATCGTTGAGGCCGCTGGCGAACGCCTCGGGCGCCGCCGATCCATGGGCGATGCTGGGTGTCAGCGATGCGTTCTTGAACTCACCGATGAACCTCTGTGCGATGGAGTCGAAGATGTTGGCCGGCACGTCGGTGCGCGCCGGGATCGAGCCCTTCTTGGGGTTGAACGCCGCCTGGCCCTCCTCCGAGCCGCAGACCTTGATCCAGCTCACGGCGTTGGTGTGGTCGGGGGCGTTCTTGGGCACGCCGAACGTGTCGCACACGATCATGTAGGTGCCTGTGGTGCCGGGCGATGGGATGCCGGTGAAGTCGGTGTCCGGCTTCCAGCCGTTGGCGGTGAAGTAACCCTTGGCCCAGTCGCCCATGATGGTGCCGACAGAGGTCCCGGCCTTCAGCCTGCCCGCGGCCTGGTCCCAGTCGATCGTCGCGTGGTCGGAGTTGACGTAGTTGAGCATGGACCTGATGTAGGTCAGCGCCTGCCGCACGCTGGGGTCCGTCCACGAGCTCTTGCCATTGAAAAGGCCGCGGTAGAAGTCCGCCCCGCCGACGGCGACGATGTTGTTCTCGAGCAGCATCGTCACCTGCCAGTTGCCCTTGGACCCGAGCGCGAGAGGCTCCTTGATGCCCGCGGCTTTCGCTGCGCCCAGCCCAGACAGGAAGTTGTCGAGCGTGTTGGAAGCGCCGGCGCTGATCGACGAGGCCGCCTTGGCGCTGAGCCAGAGCGCGTTCCCACGGTGGATGTTGACCGGCACCGACCAGACGTCATTGCCAGAGCTGACGATGGTCTTCAGATCCTTGGGGATGACGCTGTCCCAGCCTTCTGAGTTCCAGATGCTGGTGATCGGCTCCATCTTGTCGGCCTTGACCCAGGTGCTGATGAGCTCCTGGCCCGCGTGGACCTGGAAGCTGTCGGGCGGCTTGCCGCCTTGCATGCGGGTCGCCAGCACAGCCTTGGCGTTGCTGCCGGCGCCGCCCGCGACCGCCGAGTTGGTGATGGTGACGCCCGGGTACTTCTTCTTGTAGATGCCGAACATCTCCGCCAGCCCGTCGGCCTCGCCGCCGGCGGTCCACCAGCTGAAGATCTCCAGCTTCTGGGCCGCGGTGCCGCTCTCGCCGCCACAGGCGGCCAGGAACTCGGCGAACGCGCCCCCAAGAACGAGGGCTCCAGCTGCTGTGCCTACGCCTTTGACGAACTCCCGACGAGTCCAGTTAGCGCTCATGGTCTCCCTCCGAGATTGTTGGCATCGCGCCGCCCTAACCTCTAAGATGCCGCCCCCTGCCGCCTTCTTCCCGGGAATCTCCATCCGCCGGGGCGAGAGTGCGCCGGCAAGCAGGTCTCACTCAGCCAGAGGGCATTCTAAGCCTGGGCTCCCCACTCGTGGGGAGCTCCCGCCGGGCGCACCTGCGCCCCGCGGGTGAGGGGATGGTCCCCTGGGTGGATTGGGAATTAGAGGGGCGGGGAAAAACGTTCCTGTGAATATGTACCGGCGCCCCGCACAGGAGATCTAACAATGGCCACCCCCAAGTCCGAGCTGCTTCCCGTCCTCCCCATGGACGATGTGGTCGTGCTGCCGCACATGACCGTCACCCTCGCAGTCGAGGGCGATGCGTCCAAGGCAGCCATCGAGGCCGCTCGCCAGGGCAGCCGGTTGGTCCTTCTGGTGCCCCGCATAGATGGGCGGTTTGGCAGCATCGGCACCGTCGCCCGCCTGGGCGACTCGGCAGAGCTCCCCACCGGGGCCGAGGCCTTCGTCCTCCGTGGCGAGTACCGCGCCCGGCTGGGCAGCGGCCAGGCCGACATCGGCGGAGCCCTCTGGGTCAAGGCTGACCCCGTTCCCGACCCGGACCCGGCCTCGGAGAAGGCGGTTGAGCTGGCCCGCGAGTACCGGGCCCTGCTCGAGAACCTGCTCGAGTCTCGGGGCGTGCCCCAGCTCGTCTCGTTCTTGCGCGCCGCGAAGACTCCCAGCCACCTGTCCGACCTGGCCGGCTACTCGCCCGACCTCACGACCGAGCAGAAGCTCGAGGTGCTCGAGTCGCTCGACGTCGAGGAGCGACTGGCCAAGCTCATCGGTTGGACAAAGGAGATCCTTGCCGACGCCTCGCTGAAGGAGAAGATCCGCACCGACGTCACCGAGGGCATGGAGAAGACGCAGCGCGAGTTCCTGCTCCGGCAGCAGCTCGAAGCGATCAAGAGGCAGCTCAACGAGGGCGGCAGCGACGTCGTGTCGACCTACCGCGAGCGCGTCGCCAAGGCCGGCATGCCGGAGGCGGTGCTCACCGAGGTCAATCGCGAGCTCGACCGCCTGGAGCGGACGAGCGAGCAGAACCCGGAGTACGGGTGGATCCGCACGTACCTGGACTGGATGCTGGACATCCCCTGGAACATTCGGTCGGACGACAACTACGACCTGGTCGAGGCCCGGCGCATCCTGGACGAGGACCACACCGGCCTGTCCGACGTGAAGGACCGCATCATCGAGTTCCTCGCAGTGCGCAAGCTGCGCAAGGAGCGCGGGCTCGAGGTTTTGGGCGGCCGCGGGTCCGGCGCGATCATCACGCTGGTCGGACCTCCAGGCGTCGGCAAGACGTCGCTTGGCGAGTCTGTCGCCCGCGCGCTCGGCCGCAAGTTCACCCGCGTGTCGTTGGGCGGCATCCGCGACGAGGCTGACATCCGCGGTCACCGACGGACCTACGTCGGCGCTTTGCCCGGCCGCATCGTGCGCGCCCTGAAGGACGCAGGGACGAAGAACCCGGTGATCATGCTTGACGAGATCGACAAGGTCGGCAGCGACTGGCGGGGTGACCCCTCCGCGGCCCTGCTCGAGGTGCTCGACCCGGCGCAGAACCACACGTTCCGCGACCACTACCTCGAGGTCGACCTCGACCTTTCGGAGGTGCTGTTCATACCGACCGCCAACGTGTCGGAGACCATCCCCGCACCACTGCTCGACCGCATGGAGCTGATCCGGCTCGACGGTTACACCGAAGAGGAGAAGGTCGCGATCGCGCGCGACCACCTGCTGCCTCGACAGGTCAAGCAGGCCGGCCTGAAGCCGGAAGAGGTCGGGGTGACAGAGCCCGCCCTGATGCGGGTCATCACCGACCACACGCGCGAGGCAGGCGTCCGCAACCTTGAGCGTGAGCTCGGCAAGATCACGCGCAAGGTCGCCACCAAGGTCGCGACCGGGGCGCTGAAGCCGCCGGTCGAGATCACGCCCGAGCGCGTACGCGAGTTCCTGGGCAAGGCCAAGTTCGACAACGAGGTCGCCGCTCGGACCGCAGTGCCCGGCGTGGCCACAGGCCTTGCCGTCACCGGAACCGGAGGCGACGTGCTGTTCGTCGAGGCCACGGCCACGAACAGTGATGGACACGGCAACAACCTCATCCTCACCGGCCAGCTCGGAGACGTCATGAAGGAGTCGGCGCAGATCGCGCTGTCGTTCGTACGCTCGCACGCGGCCGAGCTGAAGATCGATGAGGCCGCCGCGGAGAAGGCGTTCCACATCCACGTCCCCGAGGGAGCGGTCCCCAAGGACGGCCCGTCCGCCGGCGTCACGATGACGACGGCGATCGTGAGCCTGCTCACCGGGCGGCCGGTTCGCAGCACTGTCGGCATGACCGGCGAGGTTACGCTGCAGGGCCTGGTGCTTCCCATCGGCGGCGTCAAGCAGAAGGTGCTGGCGGCTCACCGCATGGGGCTCACGGAGGTCATACTCCCTCGCCGCAACGAGAAGGACCTGGACGACGTGCCCGAGAGCGTGCGGAAGGCGATGACGTTCCACCTCGCGAGTCGGGTGGAGGAAGTGCTCGAGCACGCGCTCGAGAAGCAGGCCTCGGGCGCCCGCGCAGCCTAAGCAGCGCCGTCCGGTAGGCTCGTCAGGATGAAGGTTCTCGTTCCCGACGTACCGCTGCGTCGCGAGATGGAGCCGCTTCCCGCCGGCGTCGAGCTGGTCTCCCAGCCGGCTCCGGATGTCGAGGTCCTGCTCCTGGGCTCCGCCTTCTGGCCCGAAGCGGAAGCTCTTCTGAAGCAGCTACCCGGACTGCGCTTCGTGCAGGCGTTCAGCGCCGGGGTCGACTCGATCCTGCCGCACGTCCCACAAGGGGTCATCGTCTGCAGCGCTGTCGGAGTGCACGACGTCTCGGTCTCAGAGTGGGTGATGGCTGCGATCCTCGCAATGCAGCATCGACTGCCCGAGTTCCTCGACCTCCAACGGCGATCGCAATGGGATCGCTCGATGGTCGAGCCCGAACCTGGGACGCGTCCCATAGGAGACCTCGACGGCAAGACGGTGCTGGTGGTGGGGCACGGCGATATCGGGCGCGCGCTGGCGGCTCGGCTCGAGCCGTTTGGGGCGAACGTGGTCGGCATCGCGCGAAGTGCTCGCGATGGGGCGCACGCGACCGAAGATTTGCCTCAGCTGGTCCCCGACGCGGACGTCGTCGTCGACCTGCTGCCGCTGACGCCCGAAACGGAGAAGTTCATCGACGCGAAGTTCCTGGCCCAAATGAAACCCGGCGCTCTGTTCGTGAACGCGGGGCGGGGGCGAACCGTCGACACGGGCGCCCTGATCGAGGCTCTTAACGCCGGCCGCATTCGGGCGGCGCTGGACGTGAGCGACCCGGAACCGCTGCCGTCCGACCATCCACTCTGGCGTGCTCCGAATCTGCTCATCACGCCTCACGTCGCCGGCACCGTGACCCGCTGGGAGGAGCGTGCGTTCAGGTTTGCGGGCGAGCAGCTGCGTCGCTACGTCGCCGGCGAGCGACTGCTGGGCGTTCGCGCTGGGAATATGCAGACAACCCGACCTCTTGCTTAGTCAGATGAGGCGGACTTCGAAGGAGATCCTCGAGGCGGCGACCACGATCGCCGTGGTGGGCGCCTCCCGCGATCCTCTCAAGGCCGGTGGTTCGGTGCCGGCAGGGCTGCAGAGGCGCGGATTTCGAATCATCCCGATCAATCCCTTTGCCGACACGTTGTTCGGCGAGCGGGTGTATCGCTCACTCCTTGAGGTTCCCGACAGGATCGATCTCGTTGATGTGTTCCGGCCCGCGGCGGATGCGCCCGCGATCGCGAGGCAGGCGGTCGCGGTCGGGGCGCGGGTGCTGTGGCTCCAGCTGGACATCCGGTCTGAGGAGGCGCGGAAGATCGCTGAGGCAGCCGGGCTGGACTACGTCGAGGATGAGTGCACGGCGGTGGTGAGCGCGCTCTACCGGATCACAAAGAAAGCCGCGGCCTAGGGCTGTGGTCAGCTCCCCACCCGGCCGCGCTCGCTTCGCGAGCGGGGCCGACCTCCCCGCATGGCGGGGAGGGTAACCTCCTCGCGTGCCAAAGCGCAGTCCCAAGCATCGCCCGCGTGATCGCAGCGTCGAATGTGAGCTCAAGTTCCGCGTAGACGGGCAACGCGACCACGTCCGCCTTCGGAATCTACTGCGCAAGAGGGGTGCTCACCTCGATGGCACTTATGACGAGGAGAACTACAGGTTCGACGGTCCAGGCAAATCGACCCGCCATACCACGCTCCGACTGCGCGTCCTGGACGGCGGCCCGCGCGGTGTCCTCACCGCCAAAGGTCCAGCTCGGTTTGTCGGTGGCGTCAAAGTGCGTGAGGAGACAGAGGTCGAGGTCAAAAACGCACATTCCACGCTCGACCTGCTCACCGAGCTCGGCTTTCGCGTCGCCTTCACCTACACGAAGCATCGAGTCATGCTCACGCTCGACGGCGTCGTGACTGTGACCCTCGACACACTAGCGTTCGGCTGGTTCGTGGAGCTCGAAGGGCCACTCGAGGTGCTGCCCGACCAGGCCCGCAGCCTTGGTTTCAATCCCACGAAGGCGCTGAAAGACTCCTACTCGGTGCTCGCGCGCAAACACCTCGCCGCGAACAAGAAGGCCGCCGCCGCGGTATGACGGCCGCGATCGAGGTCCACGACCTCGTCAAGCGCTACCGGAGAGCAAGCGTGAACGCGGTGGACGGCGTGAGCTTCGATGACGACCACGATCTCGATCCTGACCACGACCCTGACGCCAACCTCGGGCAACGTGCGGATCGCCGGCCACGACGTCTTCCGCGACGCAAGCTCCGTGCGGAGCGAGGTCGGGATCATCTTTCAGAACCCGTCGCTCGATATGAACCTCACCGGCGAGGAGAACGTCCGCTTCCACGCCGTCCTGTACGCCCTCTACCCCTATCGACCGCTGTACCGCCTGATGCCCGCGGCCTACCGCCACCAGCTCCGCGACCTGGCTGGAATGGTCGGCCTGGGCGCGGAGGTGTTCAAGCCTGTCCGCAAGCTGTCGGGAGGCATGCGCCGCAAGCTCGAGATCATCCGCGGCCTCATGCATCACCCTCGCGTCCTGTTTCTCGACGAGCCGACCAGCGGCCTGGATGTGGCCAGCCGCCGCAACCTCTGGCAGTACATCGGCGAGCTCCGCCGCCAGCACGACCTAACCATCTGCCTGACCACTCACCAGCTGAACGAGGCCGAGGACGCCAACCGGATCTGTATCCTCGACCACGGCCGCGTCGTCGCGCTGGGTTCACCTCAGCAGGTCAAGGCGCAGCTGGTCCACGAGCAGCTCCACATCGATGCCGCCAATCGCGCCGCACTGCGCCGGCGGCTCGAGGACATGAAGCTGTCATTCACCGAGGACGGCCATTTCATCGTGCGCCTCGACAACCGCAGCGCGTACGAGGTGATTCACGGCATCCGCGAACCGTTGACAATGCTGCGCACCGAATCGCCGACGCTCGAGGACGCGTATCTCAGGATCCTGGCCAGTGGCGATGCATGAGCTGAACGTCGTCGCAGCGCTCGCCGGGCGCGACGTTCTCAAATTCGTTAAGGACCCCGGGCGCCTGGTGGCCGCGGTCGTTTCCCGTTCGCGATGGTTTTCTTGCTCGGCGGCACCCTACAGCTCAACCTCGGCAGCGCCGTGGGCTTCAACTTCATCGCCTTCACCTTCACCGGCTTCCTGGGGATGACGCTCTTCCAATCCACCGCGCAGGGGCTGACATCGCTCATGGAGGATCGCCAGAACGACTTCGCCCAGGAGATTTTCGTCTCGCCTGTGTCTCGCTACTCGATCGTGTTCGGCAAGATCGTCGGCGAGACGCTGGTCGCGATCGCGCAGGTGCTCCCGTTTGTGCTCTTCGCGGCGGTGCTGCGCGTGCCGCTGACGCCGACCGCCCTTCTGCTCCTGGTGCCGGTGGCGCTGCTGTCGTGCTTCATGTGCGGCGCGTTCGGGCTGGTGCTTCTAAACACGATGAGCGACACGCGTGCCGCGAATCAGATCTTCAACTTCGTCTTCCTGCCGCAGTACTTCCTGGCCGGCCTGATCAGCCCGATCAACGTCCTGCCCTGGTATCTCGAGGTCCTCTCGCTGGCGTCACCTATGCGATACGTGATCGACCTCGCGCGAGGCGTGGTGTATGCCGGCTCCGCCGACTACGGCCGCGTTGTGCTCCTCAGCCCGGTGACGAATGCCGCGGTGCTGGCGCTGGTGTTTGCGGGGTTCATGATCCTTGCGCTGTGTTGTTCGTGAGGCGGGAGACCAACCGCTAGCGTCGGCACTTGACCGGCATGGCCGGTAATCTGATTTGATGGGGCGCTTCACCATCACCCGAGGCGGATGGGTCACAGCCGCCGTTCTCGCGCTCGTGCTGGTAGTCGCCGCCATGCAGATCGGGCACCCGCAGAGCTACATGAGCGAGCTCATGTCACGCATCGGCGAGACCCGTTCTGGTCCGGATGCGCCAGTCACGGACCTAGACAAAATCGACCAGCTGCAGACGCGGTTCAATGAGGACGCAGGCCATCCGCGGCTCATTCTGCTGCTCTCGCCGACTTGACCCACGTGTGCAGCCGGCGCCCGTTGGGTGCGAAGCAACATCCTGGATCGACACCCGTCGTCCCCACTGCGGGTCTACATGGTCTGGTTCGATATGCTGCCCGGCGATTCGAGGTATCTCGTCGACAGGCGAGTGCTGAACGATCCACGCGTCACCAATTACTACGACCCGACCAAGGTGGTTGGAGCATGGTTCGGCGAGCACTCCGATGAAGGCGGCGGCATCGTTTGGGACGCCTACTATCTCTACGGGGCTGATGCGGTCTGGACGACGGAGCCAGGGCTGCTGATCAGCTCCGGCGGCTCGGTGATCGGTTCAAGCGAGGATCTCGCCGCTGCTTTTGACCGCCTTACGCAGGCCCCTTAGTTCCTGGCGGGGCCCACCCAGACGGTCTGGATGTTGGTGAACTCCTTGATCCCGTAGCTGGAAAGCTCGCGGCCGTAGCCGGATCGCTTGACGCCGCCAAACGGCAGTCGGGCGTCCGACGCCACAATCCCGTTCACGAACACAAGGCCGGCCTCCACCCGCTCCGCGAGGCGCCGGCCGCGGTCCACGTCCCCGGTCCAGATGCTGGAGCCGAGGCCGAACTCGGTTTCGTTTGCGACGCGCAGGGCGTCCTCGTCGTCGTCGACGCGTATGACCGCCGCGACCGGACCGAACGTCTCCTCGTGGTAGACGGGCATCCCCGGCCGCACGTTGGCAAGCACGGTCGGCTCGAAGTAGTTGCCCGAGCCGTCGAGGCGCTTGCCGCCGGTGCGCGGTCGCGCGCCCAGCCGAACCGACTCGTTGACCTGGCGCTCCAGTTCGTCGACGAGATCTCGGCGGGCCAGAGGCCCGACCTGGTTTGAGCGGTCCATCGGGTCGCCCACCTTGAGCGCGCCGACCGCGCGTGTGAAGTGCTCTTCGAACTCATCGGCGACGGATTCGACCACGATAAAGCGCTTGGCGGCGATGCAGCTCTGGCCGTTGTTCTGGTTTCGCGCGCGACAGGCCACGGTGGCGGCAGCCTTGATGTCCGCGTCCTCGAAGACGATGAAAGGATCTGATCCCCCAAGCTCGAGCACCGACTTCTTGAGCGCCTTGCCGGCCGCGCCCGCGACTTTGATCCCGGCCGCCTCTGAACCCGTGAGCGTCACGCCCGCCACCCGACGATCGTCGATGATGCTCTCCACCGCGGCCGAGCCGATGAGCAGCGTCTGGAAGACCGCCTCCGGCACGCCCGCCTCGCGGAACACCTCCTCGATGGCGATCGCGCACTGGGGCACGTTCGAGGAGTGCTTGAGCAGCATCACGTTCCCGGCGGCCAGCGCGGGCAGGCCGGCCCGGAAGGCCTGCCAGAAAGGGAAGTTCCAGGGCATGACCGCGAGAATCACGCCCAGCGGCTGGAACCTGACGTAGCTGCTCGTGGCCGTGCTCTCTACGGGCTCGTCCGCCAGCAGCTGCGCTGCGTTGTCACCGATCCAGCCCGCCGTCCACGCGCACTTCTCGATCTCGGCCTCGGCCTCCACGATCGGCTTGCCCATCTCGGCCGTGAGCAGCTCCGCGTAGCGTGCCTTGTCCGCCCTCAGGACCCCGGCGACCGATCGCATGAGCGCCGCCCTCATGTCGACGCCGGCATCCCGCCAGGCGTGGCGCGAGCCCCATGCCTGGGCGATCGCAGCTTCGATCCCGGCCTCGTCCAGCTCCGGGAAATTGGCGAGCTCACGGCCCGTCGAGGGATCGATCGATCTCAGCAGCTGCGGCATTCCACCAGATTATTGCTCTGGAGCCCCCCACCGGAGAGGGGAGGGCATCGGTACGATTTGCTCGTGGCTCGAGCACCGGTCAAGCGAAGGCCGACCGTCTCGTCCGACCACCCCTCCCCCTTGCCCCCGCCGGCTGTCGAGGGCCGCAGGCGCGTGGGCATCGAGGCCGTCACACCGGAGATAGATTCCGGGCGCTTCCCCATCAAGCGCACGGTGGGGGAGAAGGTCACCGTGGAGGCGGACGTCTTCGCGGACGGCCATGACGCGCTGTCGTGCGTCATTCGGTACCGCCACCTGTCGAGTAAGGAGTGGACCGAGGTCCCCATGGTGCCGACGGTCAACGACCGCTGGCGGGCCGCGTTCCCGGTCAGCGAGCTCGGTCACTACGTCTACACGGTCGAAGGCTGGATCGACCGTTTCGAGACCTGGAGCCGCCAGTTCGCCAAGCGGGTGGAAGCCGGCCAGGACGTGACCCTCGAGCTGGAGGTTGCGGCGCGGATGGTCGAGAGCGCCGCGGGCCGCGCTCGCGGTGCTGATGCCGAGCGCCTCCTCGCGCATGCTGCAGCCCTGCGCAAGGGCCGCGGCGCCGCCACGCTCGCGCTCGGCGAGGACCTCGCCCTGCTCATGGATCGGTACGCGGACCGCGGCCTCGGCGTCACTTACGGACGCGAGCTCACGGTGGTCGTCGATCCCGAGCGCGCCCGCTTCGGAGCCTGGTACGAGATGTTTCCCAGGTCCGCGGACGGGCCCGGTAGGCATGGGACCTTCAAAGACGTAGAGGCAAGGCTCCCTTATGTCGGAGGCATGGGCTTCGACGTGCTCTACCTGCCGCCGATCCACCCCATCGGCCGCACCCACCGCAAGGGCGCCAACAACACCACCAAGGCGGCGCCGGGCGAGCCGGGCAGTCCGTGGGCGATCGGGTCTGACGAGGGCGGCCACAAGTCCGTGCATCCTGAGCTGGGCTCGCTGGACGACTTCCGGCACCTCGTCCGCGCTGCCGGCGCGCATGGCATCACCATCGCCCTCGACATCGCCTTCCAGTGCTCGCCCGACCACCCATACATCCGAGAGCACCCGGAGTGGTTCCGGCATCGCCCCGACGGTTCGATCCAGCACGCTGAGAACCCGCCGAAGAAGTACGAGGACATCGTGCCCTTCGACTTCGAATGCGACGCCTGGCGCGAGCTGTGGTCCGAGCTGCTGTCGATCGTCACCTTCTGGATCGACCAGGGGGTGACGATCTTCCGTGTCGACAACCCGCACACCAAGCCCTTCCCGTTCTGGGAGTGGCTGATCGGCGAGGTCAAGCGCGGCCACCCCGAGACCATCTTCCTGTCCGAGGCTTTCACGCGGCCCAAGGTGAAATACCGCCTGGCGAGCGCGGGGTTCAGCCAGTCCTACACGTATTTCGCGTGGCGCAACACGAGCGGGGAATTGACCCAGTACCTGACCGAGCTGACGACGACGTCGGAGCGCGAATACATGCGCCCCAACCTGTGGCCGAACACGCCGGACATCCTCACCGAGTACCTGCAGACCGGCGGACGGTCGGCGTTCGCGGCAAGGCTGGTCCTGGCGGCGACGCTGGGCGCGAGCTACGGCATCTACGGCCCGGCGTTCGAGCTGTGCGAGGACCGGGCCAAGGAGCCAGGCTCCGAGGAGTACCTGGACTCGGAGAAGTACCAGCTCCGCAGCTGGGATCTCGAAAGTCGCCAGAGCCTGCGCGAGCTGATCGCCCTGGTCAACAAGATCCGGCGCGAAAACCCTGCCCTTCAGAGCAACTGGGGCCTTCGCTTCCACCCCACCGAGAACGACCAGCTCCTCGCCTACACGAAGAGCACAGAGGACCTGGCCGACGTGGTGCTGACCGTGGTCAACGTCGACCCGCATCACACTCAGTTCGGCATGGTCAACCTACCGCTGGAGGATCTCGGCATCGAGCGCGACAAGAGCTACCAGGCGCACGAGCTCTTGAGCGGCGCACGCTACATGTGGCAGGGGCCTCGCAACTACGTCGAGCTCCGGCCCGATGCTCCAGCTCAGATCTTCAGATTCAGGCGTCGCATCCGCAGCGAACACGACTTCGAGTACTTCCTGTGATCCAGACGACACCGAAGCGGCGCCGCAAGGAGACCTTCACCCTCGACGACGACCCGCTCTGGTACAAGGACGCGCTCATCTACGAGCTCCACGTGCGCGCCTTCAACGACAGCGATGGGGACGGGAGCGGTGACTTCAGGGGCCTGGTCGAAAGGCTGCCGTACCTTCAGGACCTGGGCGTGAGCGCGATCTGGCTCCTTCCGTTCTATCCGTCACCGATGCGGGACGACGGCTACGACATCGCCGACTACACCGACGTCAATCCGATGTACGGGACGCTCGGCGACGCCAACCACTTCATCCGCGAAGCCCACAAGCGCGGGATCCGCGTCATCAACGAGCTCGTGTGCAACCACACGTCCGACCAGCACCCGTGGTTCCAGCGCGCGAGGCACTCAAGGCCAGGCAGCGCGGCACGTGACTTTTTCGTCTGGAGCACGACGAACCAGAAGTACGGCGACGCGCGGATCATCTTCAAAGACTTCGAGGTGTCCAACTGGACCTGGGACCACCTGGCGAACGCCTACTACTGGCATCGCTTCTACTCTCATCAGCCCGACCTGAACTTCGACAACCCCCGCGTCCGCGAGGCCGTTTTCAAGGCATGCGACTTCTGGCTCGACGCCGGCGTCGACGGGATGCGCCTGGACGCCATCCCCTACCTCTTCGAGCGCGACGGCACCAACTGCGAGAACCTGCCGGAGACGCACCAGTTCCTGCGCGACCTGCGCAGCCACATCGACGCAGGCCATCCGAACCGCATGCTCCTCGCCGAGGCCAACCAGTGGCCCGAAGACGCGGTCGCCTATTTCGGCCAGGGCGATGAGTGCCACATGTCGTTCCACTTCCCGCTCATGCCGCGGCTGTTCATGTCAATCCGTATGGAGGACCGCTTCCCGATCGTGGACATCCTGGCCCAGACCCCGGCGATCCCGGAAACCTCACAGTGGGCGCTCTTCCTGCGGAACCACGACGAGCTGACGCTCGAGATGGTGACCGACGAGGAGCGCGACTACATGTACCGGGCCTACACCCAGGACCGCGCCGCGCGCATCAACCTCGGCATCCGTCGCCGCCTGGCGCCGCTGCTCGGCAACGACCGGCGCCGCATCGAGCTGATGAACGGCCTGCTGTTCTCCCTGCCAGGAACACCGGTCCTCTACTACGGCGACGAGATCGGGATGGGCGACAACATATTTCTGGGCGACCGCAATGGCGTGCGCACGCCGATGCAGTGGAGCGGAGACCGCAACGCCGGCTTCTCGAGATCCAACCGGCAGCGCCTGTACCTGCCGGTGGTGACCGACCCGGAATACCACTTCGAGAGCGTCAACGTCGAGGCCCAGGCCCAGAACCCGCACTCGCTGCTGTCATGGATGAAGCGGTTGATCGCCCTGCGCAAGCGCCATCGGGCGTTTGGTCGGGGCACGCTCGAGCTCCTGAGACCTGAGAACAGGAAGGTGCTGGCCTTCGTGCGGCGCTATGAGTCAGAGCAGATCCTGTGCGTGGCCAACCTTTCGCGCTTCCTGCAGGTGGTCGAGCTGGACCTGGGGCAGTTTCGAGGGATGGTTCCGGTGGAGCTGTTCGGCGCCAACGAGCTTCCCGCGGTCGGCGAGACCCCGTACTTCATGACCCTCGGGCCGCACTCCTTCTACTGGTTCTCGATGCAGCCGCGAGCCGTTCCGAGCGTGCAATCCGATGGTGGGGTGGCCGCCGCGGTGCTGCCCGAGATCAAGGTCGCCGGCGGTTGGGAGTCCGTCTTGTTCGGCCAGGCCAAGGAGCGCCTCGAGACCGTCCTCGTCGGCTACATCCGGCAGCGCCGATGGTTTGCGGGCAAAGCGCGCCGGATGAAGTCGGCGCAGCTTGTCGACGCGATGGAGGTGCCGGGTGGCGACGGGAGCGATTACCTCTCCACGATCATGGTCTCGTACGCGGAGGGCGACCCCGAAACCTACCTCCTGCCCATCGGCCACGCCAGCGCTGCCGAAGCCGGCCACATCATCGAACGCTGGCCGCACACGGCGATCGCCTGGATCCGGACCTCGAGCGACGAGCAGCGCGGCCTGCTGTACGACGCACTCGGTCCGCCGGGTTTCGCCGACGCCCTCCTCAACGTCATCGCGCGCCGCAGGCGAGCCGCGAGCTCGGAGGGCACGCTCGTCGGTTCCACCACGCGGGCGTTCAACCGGCTGCGCGGACCCGAGACGATCAAGCTCGAGGCCGCCCTTTCCGTGGCCGAGCAGAGCAACAACTCGGTGATCTTCGGCGAGCGCCTGATGCTGAAGGTGTTCCGGCGCCTCGAGGAGGGGGTCAACCCGGAGCTCGAGGTCGGCCGGTTCCTCACCGAGGAGACGGACTTCGCCCAGATATCACCCCTCGCCGGCAGCCTCGAGTACCGGCGCGACAGCGGCGAGCCGGTGACGCTGGCCGTCCTCCAGGGTTACGTGCCGAACCAGGGCGATGCCTGGCAATACACGCTGACCACCCTCGCCCACTACCTGAAGGCGGTGGAGGCCCCGGCGAGTGGAGAGCCGCCCGCGCTGGCGCGCGGCGTCCTGCAGGCCAGCACGCAGGACCTTCCTGAGGCCGCGACCAGGCATGTCGCCGCTTATCTCGACTCCGCGCGGCTCCTGGGGCGCCGGACCGCCGAGCTTCACATCGCGCTGGCGTCAGACCCGGCCGAGCCTGCGTTTGCACCCGAGCGCATCTCGCCCCAGGACCAGCGCTCGATCTACCAGTCGATAAACGGGCTTGCGCTGCGTGCGCTGGAGCTCCTGCGCAGCCAGCTCAAGCGCCTGCCCGAGGACGCCCGTGATGACGCGCAGAAGGTGCTGCAGCTGGAGCCGCGCATCGCGCAGGCGCTTCGCGCGTTCCTCTCCCGGCGCCTGACGACCACGCGCATCCGGGTCCACGGCGACTACCACCTCGGGCAGGTCCTCTACACCGGACACGATTTCGTGATCATCGACTTCGAGGGCGAACCAACGCGCTCGCTTTACGAGCGCCGCCTCAAGCGGCTGGCGCTGCGGGACGTCGCCGGCATGCTGCGTTCGTTTGACTACGCCAGCCAGACCGCGCTGCGCAACGGGCAGTTCCAGCCCGAGGCGGTCGCGCGCGTTCACTCCTGGGCGCGCTTCTGGGTCGACTCCGTGTCCGCGGCGTTCGTGCGCAGCTACCTGTCGACCGCGGGCGCGGCGTCCTTCGTGCCGCAGACGCCGGAGGACCTCGAGCTCCAGCTGCGCACGATGCTGCTCGAGAAGGCCCTGTATGAGCTGCGCTACGAGCTGAACAGCCGGCCGGACTGGGTGCGGATCCCGCTGCGGGGAATCCTGGACATGGTGCCGCAGCCATGATCGCGCCCTCGCTCCTGAGCGCGTTCGACCTTCACCTTTTCAACGAGGGCACGCACAGCCATCTGTACGAGAAGATGGGGGCACACCCCTCGAAGGACCCTGAGGGAACCTCTTTCGCGGTCTGGGCGCCGAATGCCGATTCGGTCACCGTGATCGGCGACTTCAACGGCTGGAACAAGTCCGCCACGCCGCTCCACCCGCGCGAGCAGTCTGGAATCTGGGAGGGCTTCGTACCGGGGATCGGGCACGGCGCGCTGTACAAGTACCACGTCCGTTCGCGCGTCACCCGCGCCGGCGTCGACAAAGCCGATCCGTTCGCGACCTTCGCCGAGCCCCCTCCGCGACAGGCGTCGATCGTGTGGGACATGAGCTACGAGTGGGGCGACGGGCCGTGGATGTCACATCGGGCCAACGCCAACGGCCACCGTGCTCCCTGGGCGATCTATGAGGTGCACCTGGGCTCCTGGATGCGCGTGCCTGAAGAGCAGAACCGATGGCTGAGCTACAGGGAGCTCGCGCCCAAGCTCGCCGACTACGCGCGCAGCCTGGGCTTCACGCACGTCGAGTTCCTGCCCGTCATGGAGCACCCGTTCTTCGGCTCGTGGGGTTACCAGTCCACAGGCTACTTCGCGCCCACCAGCCGCTACGGCACGCCCCATGACTTCATGTACATGGTCGACCACCTGCACCAGAACGGAATCGGGGTGATCCTGGATTGGGTGCCGTCGCATTTTCCGGCCGACGAGTTCGGCCTCCAGATGTTCGACGGCACTCACCTCTACGAGCATGCGGACCCTCGCCTTGGCGTGCACCCAGATTGGGGCAGCTCGATCTTCAACTACGGGCGCAATGAGGTTCGCGGATTCCTGATCAGCAGCGCCCTGAGCTGGCTCAACCGGTATCACGTGGACGGCCTGCGCGTCGACGCCGTGGCGTCGATGCTGTACCTCGACTACTCACGCAAGCAAGGTGAGTGGATCCCGAACAAGTTCGGCGGCAGGGAGAACCTGGAAGCGGTCGACTTCCTTAGGCGCTTCAACATCGAGGTCTTCAGGGAGCACCCCGACGTCCAGACCATGGCCGAGGAGTCGACAGCGTGGCCGCTGGTGTCACGGCCGACCTATCTCGGCGGGCTCGGGTTCGGCATGAAATGGGACATGGGCTGGATGCACGACACGCTCAGCTACTTCTCCAGGGATCCGGTTCACCGCAAGTTCGAGCATCACAGCCTCACGTTCCGGATGATCTACGCGTTCACCGAGAATTTCGTGCTCCCCCTGTCTCACGACGAGGTCGTCCACGGCAAGGGGTCCCTGCTGTCGAAGATGCCGGGCGATGAGTGGCAGAAGTTCGCGAACCTTCGGCTTCTGTTCGCTTACATGTACGCGATGCCGGGGAAGAAGCTCCTCTTCATGGGCAGCGACATCGGCCAATGGTCGGAGTGGAATCACGACTCGAGCCTCGACTGGCACCTCCTGGAGAAGCCGGCTCACGCAGGCGTCAATCGGTGGCTGGGAGACCTGAACCAGCTGCTGCGCACCGAGAAGTCGCTGCATGAGCTCGACTTCGACCCCGCCGGTTTCTCGTGGATCGACGGCACCGACTCCGAGCAGAGCGTGATCAGCTTCATTCGCCGCGCCCAGTCCCCCGACGACCTGGTCGTCGCCGTCTTCAACTTCACGCCCGTGCCGCGCTACAACTACCAGATCGGCGCACCTGCGCCCGGTCGATGGCGCGAGGTGCTGAACAGCGACGCGCCGATCTACGGTGGGAGCGGGCAGGGCAACCTGGGCGGGGTCGACGCCGCGCCGGTCGGCCGGCATGGACATCTCCACAGCCTCAACCTCACGCTGCCGCCGCTGGGGGCGCTTTTCCTGAAACCCGAATAACCCGCGAGTGCGCACACACGCGGGGAATCCGGTCGCTTGAAACCCGCGAGTGCATACACTCGTACAGGCCGCGCCGGCGGGGAGGCTAGGGCTGGCGGGTGGGCGGGGCTCCGAATGTGTTGGCGACGCCGGTCTCGGCGCGTATGACGTGCATGACCGCGTTGATCAGCGCCAGGTGTGAGAAGGCCTGTGGGAAGTTGCCCAGGTGGCGCCCGCTGCGGGGGTCGATCTCCTCGGCGTACAGCTGCAGCGGGCTCGCATAGGAGAGCAGCTTTTCGCACAGCTCCCGCGCGCGGGTGAGCTCACCGATCTCGGCCAGCGCGGACACCATCCAGAACGAGCAGATGGTGAAGGTCCCCTCCTCGCCCGAGAGGCCGTCGTCCGTCTCCTGGGTTCGGTAGCGGAGCACCATCCCGTCGACGGTCAGCTCGTCAGCGATCGCGAGCACGGTCGCCTTGACCCGCGGGTCGTTAGGAGGCAGGAAGCGCACCAGCGGGATCAGCAGCACCGAAGCGTCCAGCGCCTTCGTCCCGTAGTGCTGAACGAAGACTCCCCTCTCGTCGACGCCGTGGGTGCAGATGTCGGCCTTGATCTCGTCGGCGACCGCCCGCCAGCGCTCGTTCAACTCGTGGTCGCCGTGCAGCTCCGCCAGGTGAGCGCCGCGGTCGCATGCGACCCAGCACATGAGCTTGGACGACGTGAAGTGCTGCGGCTCGCCGCGCACCTCCCAGATGCCGCGGTCGGGCTTCTTCCAGTTCTCGATGGCCGACTCGACCGATCGCTTGAGGATCGGCCAGACCACCTCAGGCAGGAAGTCGCGTGACTTGGTGTGCAGGTAAACCGAGTCGAGCACGGCGCCCCATACGTCATGCTGCCTCTGCGCGTGGGCGGCATTCCCGATGCGCACCGGCCGCGATCCCTCGTAGCCGCCGAGGTGATCGATCGTCCGCTCCGTCAGCTCATGCTCGCCGCCGATGCCGTACATGATCTGCAAGTCCTTCTGGCCCGCCGCGACGTCGGCGATGAAGTAGAAGAAGTCATTCGCCTCGCGCGCGAACCCCAGCGTGTACAGGCCCCACAACATGAAGGTGCCGTCGCGAATCCACGTGTACCTGTAGTCCCAGTTGCGCTCGCCGCCGATGCTCTCGGGCAGCGAGGTTGTCGGCGCCGCGAGCAACGCGCCGGTGGGGCTGTAGGTGAGCCCCTTCAGCGTGAGCGCGCTGCGCTGCAGGTAGCTCTGCCATGGATGCTCGGGAAACTCGCCCCGGTTGATCCATTCCCGCCAGAAGTCGGCGGTGCGCTCGATGCGCGCGAAGGCCTCGTCGGCGGTCGCCGGAGGTGGATGCTCCGCCCAGAACTCGCTCGATGCCGAGTACTGCGAGCGCGGCCATGAGATCGCCACGAATGCCTTCTCTCCCTGCCGCAGGGTCTTGCTTGCGTGAGCCCCTGGTCCCTCGAATCCGACACGCAGGTCGGTGACAAGACGCAGCGGCACGTCGCCGTCGCCGCCGGTCGCGACCGCTTCTCCGTAACCCGGCCCCGAGTACTCCCACTGGGCGGCCGCTTGGCCGTAGTTGAAGACTGGGTCGCAGTCGAGGCTGAGCTCGACGCTGCCGACCACGCACTTGGCGGTGCGCAGGAGGATGTGCTCGGCTTCCTGGTCGGTCGGCGGCCGCCGGTGGGTGCCGGAACGACGCTGGCCGTGATACCAGGGGCCGATGGTGAGCGCGTCGCGGACGATGAGCCAGCCGGTGCGCGTGCGCCAGGTCGTCTCCAGGACGAGCGTGCCCGGCAGGTAGCGACGGCCCGCCGGCACCATGATCCCGCTGGGCCCGAACCGGAAGCTGCCCGCGGCGCGGTCGAGGATGGCAGCGAAAACACTCGGTGCGTCCGGCCTAGGCAGGCACATCCACTCCACCCGTCCGCTGGGGGCGATGAGCGCGTTGACCTCACAATCGGAGAGAAAGGCGAATTCGGCAATCGGGGGAAAGGCGCTGGCGAGCGGCGTGAAAAATGGAGCCGGCGCGATTTCCGCGCTGGTCTGTCCGTCACCGTTGACAGCCGGCCTGATCGCCGGTCCGAGGTCCTCGACACCAGCCTTGCGTTCCGTCTACGTGCTCCTTTTTGAGAAGGCTGATGATATGCGCATTACCCGCCATTTGCGCCCAGGCTGATCGCCCGGCTGAGCGCATCGCGGATCTGCTCGAACACCGACTCGACATCGCCGTGACCGTCGATCTCGAGGACCTTCGTGTCGCCCTTCCGGTAGTGGTCCAGCACCGCCGCCGTGCGCGTGTGGTACTCGTGCATGCGCTCCATGATCGCCTCGCGTGTGTCGTCTGCCCGGCCCTCAACCGCCGCGCGGTGCAGGAGGCGATCGACGAGGATCGATTCCGGCACGTCAAGGGCGACGACGAAATCGACCTTGCGTCCCAGCTTCGATAGAAGTTCGTCGAGGGCCCTGGCCTGCTCCAAGGTGCGCGGGAAGCCGTCGAGCAGCACGCTGGCCTCGGGGCCGGTGCGACGCAGCCGGCGCTCGACGATGCGTTCGATGAGCAGGTCAGGCACGAGGTCGCCGGCGGCCATTATGCGAGCCGCCTCCTTGCCCACCTCGCTGCCGTGCGCCGCTTCCGCGCGCAGGATCTCCCCCGTCGAGAGATGCCGCATCTTGAACTCGTTTTCGATGCGGGAGGCCTGCGTCCCCTTGCCGCTGCCGGGCGGGCCGAAGATGAGACCGATCAACTGGGCTTCTCCGCCACCGCCGGCTCACGCTCCTGGTCGGGCTCTTGGAGACGGATCGCACGGCGGCGCTGCCACCACTTGCGCGTCGCCTTCTTGTCAAGGAGGGCATGGATGGCCGGGTGCGGTCCGGCCGGCTGCCCCGCCTGGCTGAGGGCCAGCCAGCGGCGTGTGATCTCGACATAAAGGTCGGTCTCGGTCCAGCCCGGCAGCTGCTCGAGCACGCGGTGCCGCCGGATCACCTTTGCGATTGGCGAGTACACATTGTCGTACCAGCTGGCAGCCGCCTCGGCCAGTGGGACCTGGTGGCCGCGCTCCAGGCCGAGGAAGTACTGGTGGCCGAGGATGTGCTTGAAGAGCTCGTCGTAGCGGCCGAGACGGCTGCACTCAAGTCGCGCCTCCGGCCGGGTCCGGTGCAGCTGCGTGGTTTCGAGAAACGCGGCGTATTCGGCTGCTCTGAGCAGCTGGTGAGGGTCGACGTTCGTGCCCAGAGGCGCACGAGTCAGCACGTTGATGACGCGCGCCTTGATGGTGTCACGGCCCAGGGTGCGCGCCACCGACACCCGGTGGTGCCCGTCGATGACGTAGTAGCCGTCTCCTACCTTGTAGACGTCGATCGGAGGCAGCTCTCCGCCTTCGGTCATCTCGCGGTAGACGCGCATCCATCGATGCCTGAGCCGCGGCGTGACAGGCAGGAAGCCGGGGTCGAAGTCACTGCCTTTGGTGCGAGCAGCGGCCGACCCCACGATCCGATCGATCGGGATCTCCTGCACCCCGGCAAACGCCCGCCCCTCGGCACCGGCCGCGGCCAGCACCGCATCGAGCGATGGCAGGCGCCTGGTGCGGCCGGTCAGGGTTGCCCGGACCGCCCTCCAGAACGCGCGCATGCGCGCGGAGTCGAAGTCATAGCTGGCCTGTATGTCTTCCACACGTCAGGAGGTTAAAGCAGAGCCTGCTCGGTCTCGGCCTCGAAGAAGTGCAGGGTGCGCTTGTCCAGTCCGAGCCGGACCTTGTCGCCGGGCTCGACCTTCATCTTCGGGTCCACGCGCGCCGTCACCGCGTCGTTGCCGACCTGGCCGTAGAGGAACTGGTCGGAGCCCAGGCGCTCGACGACGTCCACCTTCATCTCCAGCACGTCGCCCTCGTCGACGATGCGGTCGGTGAGCGTCTCCGGCCGGAAGCCGAGCGTGCCCTTGCCCGGCGGCAGCGCCTTGGGCAGCTTGAGCTCGAAGCCCGAGGCCTTGGCGCTCCCGTTGCTG
>DASXTG010000180.1:0-3044 GCA_036505515.1 Candidatus Dormiibacterota bacterium
CTCGATCGTCTTCGGCGACCTGCCCAGTCAGAACGAGATGCAGCCCGGTTCGATGAAAGGCTTGCAGCTGGTGGTCGCGGATGCCGCGGCCGCCCGCCAGGAACTGATCAGCCGCGGCGTCGAGGCGAGCGAGCCCGTCTCATTCGGCGACCAGGACGGCAGCACCTTCTTCGGCTTCGCCGACCCGGACGGCAACACCTGGGCGGTCCAGGAGCTGAAGCTGCGCGCCCAGAAGCCGTTGATCCCGGTCGAGGCGCGCGGCCGCTTCGGAGCGTAGGGCTCGCCATGCGTACTCCGGTGTTCGAACTCCATGTCCGGCCCATGTTTCGCTTGATGGATCATGAGCACATGCGTGTGCAGGTTGACCTGTGGGACTACGACCAGGTCGCCAACAACGCGGAACGCATCCTCGGCCACCTCAAGGCAGAGGACGACCGGCCCCTCATGCCACCGCTCGGGTCCGGTGGGCCATGGCCCGAGGAGTGGGTGCGGCTCTTCCAGCGCTGGATGGAGACCGGGTTCAAACGCCTCGAACTCGGGAGCGCGAGCTACAGCTTCGATCAGACGGCCAGTACCATCGTGGCCACGGGCACGTTCCCCTCGGCTGGCTACGCCGGCTGGCTGCAGATCGAGACCGAGACGGACACCGCAAGAACCTACGTGCTCTACTTCGAGCCCCCGGACGCCGCGGTCGCGGGTGGCGCCCAACCCTTCAGCTTGGAGGAGCTCTACGAGGGTCCCGAGACGCAGTCGATCGACGTCCAGGACAGCACCGGGGTGCATCACGTCCGGTGACGAACCAGGCCGCTTCTTCTGAATGGACTTCGCTCGAGATAGTGAAGCTCCTCGTCGCCTTCCTCACGCCCGTTTTCCTCTTCGTGCTCGGCGTCATGGTGACCCGGGCCGCACGCCGCGTCGAGTCAGCGCAGTGGGCGAGTCGGAAACTCATCGAGCGACGGCTGGAACTGCACCAGGAGCTGGCTCCGCTCTTGAACGACCTGCTTTGCTTCTTCACGTGGAGAGGCCATTTCAGAGAGATTACTCCGCCGCGTGCCATCGCGATCAAGCGCGAGCTCGACAAGACGGTCTACGCCAATCAGCAACTGTTCAGCGAGGAGTTCGCGGCTCACTACAAGGCGTTCCTCCAGTTGCTCTTCTATCACTGGCGCGGTGTAGGGAAGGATGCAGAACTCAGGGTTTCGAAGACCAAGCTCAGGGCCGAGCGAGGAGAGGATACGAAATGGGAACCCGAATGGGACAGGCTCTTCGTAGCTGAGTCGCAGGCCTCCGACCCGGTCTCCGTCGTCCAGGCGTACGAGCGGCTGATGGACCACTTTGCAGACGAGCTCGGCGTCCGAGGGTCGGCCAAGGTCAAGTAGCGTGGGCGGGGCGGGTGGAGGTGATAGCGGTGTCTCGTCGGGTACAGACGCTGCTGTTCACCGACATCGGGGGATCGCCTGCGGGACCTTGGGGACGCCGCCCCGAACCCCGAACCTCGTCGCCCAGGCCGATGCGCTCGCTGCCCGCATCCAGAGCGGGCCGCCCCATCTCTAGCCCGGTACCAACCCGAGTCCTTGCAGGTTGCTCACCACGAGGCCGACGGCAAGGAACGCGCCGATCAGCACCGCGAGGGTGAGCCCAAGGCGCCGTGGGCTGAAGCGCTGAATGGCGATGGGCCTGGGTGGCTCGGGCAGGAGCTTCAGGAACTCGGCGTGCAGGTCCCGGCCGTGCGCTCGCATCATCCCGCGCAGCTGCGAAGGCATGGTGAGGCCGCGGGTGGCAGCGAGCGCCTCGCTGATCTCCTCCACGGTGAACTGGCGCAGCGCCCGCTCATAGACGTGCCTGGGCTCGCTTCGCAGGGCGAACACCAGCAGCATGTTGGCCAGGTCGACTCCCTGGCGCCAGGGGCTTGGGCGCACCTCGGTGAAGAACACGTCGATGAGATAGAGCTTGCCGTCGCGCACCAGCAGGTTGGCCGGCTTGATGTCGCGGTGGGCGAGACCCGCCTCCCAGAGCCGGCGGATGATCACCAGGCCCTGGTCGATGATCGCGTCGTCCACCTGGGCCTCGCTGAGCTCGGTGGCGCCGTCGAGGAACTCGGTGACCACCAGGTACTCACGCTCCGGGGTGAGCTCTACGACGCCGTAGGGTTGGGGGCTGGGCAGGCCGGCGCGCTGCATCAGCGCCAGCGCATAGTCCTCCTGCTGCACGAACCGCCGCACGGTGTTGAACGGCTTCTCGTCCTCCAGCCGGCCGTACAGCAGCGCGCGGCCGAGCTTGTAGGAGCGGTCGGCCCGCAGATGGCTTCGTGCGTACAGCTTGGCGAACAGCCACCCGTCCGGGTCGCCATTGACCCTGATGCGCAGGGGGGTCGACCCGGCCGAGCCCTCCAACCCGAAGGGCTGGACGTCGTCCACGATCACGCCGAGCTGATCGTCGAGGGCCCGGCGGATCGCCTCACCACGGCGTCCTCCAACGTCCAGATGGGCGGTGCGGCCCCGGCGGTAGGTCACCGGGAACACCTCGTCTGCGCACAGCAACCTGAAGGCGACCAGCGGAATCGTGACGCCGATGATCACGGCCACCAGGACCCCGGTCGGGGTGTCGATGGCCAGGTACATGCGGGCCAGGGCGACCACCGCGATGATCACGGCCGCCACGGCCTTGCCCACCTGCCGCATCGGGCCCTGCGGGATGAGGGCGTACAGCACGCCGACGAGCCGGGCCGTCAGCATCGCGACCGGCGCCAACGGGTACGCCGACCGGCCGGCCGGGCCGAGCATCGCGATCCCGGCCGGTCGCAGCGGCGAAGCCTGATCGAGGATGCCCTGGGCGAGGTAGGTGGCCAGCGCCTGGACGAGCCAGAACGTGCCGAGGAACACGAACAGGCGCCGGAACCTGCGGAACGCCAGCAAGACCAATACGGCCGCCCAGCCCAGCACGAACACCAAGCCTTGGGCGACCTCGGCCACCGCGACCATGACCCTGGTGAGAGCGGGAGTGCGCAGGCGAGCGAGTCCCTCGAGCACAGCCTGATCGACGGG
>DASXTG010000181.1:0-4559 GCA_036505515.1 Candidatus Dormiibacterota bacterium
GTCGCGCACCTCGTCGGGGCCATTGGCCACGCTCTTTGGCAGGAGTGGATCGTAGACGGCACAGCAGGTGTGACCCGAGGGACTGACGCGATCGCCAATGCCCCCGGTGGGCGAGATGATCTGGATGCCCAGCACGAGACGGGGTCCCTGGATCAGGCCCTGCTCGATGGCGAGCTTGAAGCCCGCGTCGAGCCCTCCGGCGTCGCGGACGGTGGTGTAGCCCATGGCCAGCATTTTCGCGAGCACGTGCCCCGTGCGCAGGTGCGCCGTGCTGGCGGGAGCATCCAGGCCCCAACCCGTGGCGAGGCCGTAGCCGTGCGAGGCCATGTGGTCGTGCGCATCGATCAGCCCGGGCATCAAGGTCCGGCCCGTCACGTCGACGATCTCGGCATTCGCGGGCCAGGCGGTGGCCGCCCGCGGTCCGGCGGCGATGATACGGTCGCCGTCGATGACCACGGCGGCATCCGGCACGGGAGCGGCCCCGGTGCCGTCGATCAAGGTGGCGCCCGTCAGGACACGGATCATCTAGGCTTGGCGAAACCGAAAATTATGTGCAAACACTCTCGCCCTCAGTCCAGGGACCGGCCGGCCCCCAGAGTGCCCTACTAGAAATCTAGCGTCAAGACAGCCCGGCCTCCGCGAGACGGCAGTGGCCAGTAGCCGGCCGGTTGAAGCCCCAGCTGGTTACTCCCGACTGTGGCCGCACCAATTAGTGGCAACCGGCCTTGGCATAAGCACATCCACCGTGGGCCGCGGCTGATCGCGACACGATCCTCCGGCGTTGACAAGCCGGCCCATCACTGTAGAGTGCCAGCACGCGCCGCAATCGGCATAGGCGCGCCGGAGGTTCTGCCCATGGAGCTATTGCTGCGCGGCAAGTATGTGCTCGCGAGTGCGGCGGAGCCGGGAGTGCTCACCGATGCGGCGGTGCGGGTCTCGGGTGATACCGTGGCCGAGGTCGGTGACTGGCCCGTTCTGAGGCAGGCACATCCCTATGCCCGTGTGGTCGGCAACGGCAAACAGCTACTTCTGCCCGGCCTCATCGATGCTCACAGCCACGGCCGGGCGATCTCGCCGATCCAGAAGGGCGTGCTTAACGATTACCTCGAGAACAACCTGCTCGACTGGGCGATCATGCCGCCTTTCGACCCTGAGCTGACGGCTGCCCTCGGCGTGGTGCGCCACGTGCGAAGCGGCTGCACGACCATCCACCACATGGGATTCGACACCGAAGGGCCGCGGGCCCTCGAGCTCTGCGAGCGCGCGATCGGCACCTATCTCGACGGCGGCATCCGGCTGGCCTTCTCGCCAGGGGTGCGCAATGTCGACAAGCTGGTGCTCGACTCGCAGGCTTTCCTGGCCACCCTGCCCGCCGACCTGCGCGCCTTCACGGAGCCGCTGGTGAACCTGGACAGCGCGGGCATGGAGCGCGACTACTTCGACCTCTTCAATCATCTCTACAGGAAGTTCAACTCCGACAACACGCGCATCCTGCTTAGCCCGAGCTGGGCCCAGGCGGTCACGGAATCATTCCTGGCCCGTACCAAGGAGACGGCCGATCGCCTCGGCAAGGTTCCCATCCACATGCACTGCCTGCAGACGCCCATCCAGAAGGCCTTTTCGCTGCGACGGTACGGCCAGACGGCGGTGGCTTGGCTCGACGATCGCGGCCTGATCGACGAGCACGTGGCGCTTGGTCACGCCATCTGGGTGACCGACCGGGACATCGACATCCTGGCCGCGCGGCGCGCCTCCATCACCAGCCACCCGAGCTGCAACCTCGGCATGCGTAACGGCCTGGCGCCCGTGTACGAGATGGCCCGGCGTGGCGTCAACGTGGCCATGGGCCTGGACGACAAGACCATCAACGACGACGAGGACGCGGTGATGGAGTTGCGCATGCTCCACAAGCTGCACCGCGTGCCCAGCTACGACCTCTCGACGCCGCCCCTTGCCGCGCGCGAGGTTCTCGCTATGGGCACACTGAACGGCGCACGCGCCCTCGGCTTTGCCGGCCGCCTTGGCGCGCTGACGCCGGGTCTCAAGGCCGATGCTATCCTGGTCGATCTCGATCGCGTGCTGGACGATCCGTGGCTCACCGGCGACCTCGACATCGTGGAGGCATTCATGCACCGTGCCATGGGCGCCGACGTGGCCACTGCGGTCATCGGTGGCCGGGTGGTCATGGAGGACCGCACGTTCCTGACCGTGGACGTCCCTGCCCTCTACCGGGAGATCCGCACCGCCGCCAAGGCCATCGGCGACGAGCAGCGCTGCCGGGCCGAGATGCTGCAGCGTCTAAAGCCGTACTACCAGCGCTGGTACCAGGACTGGCTGGGCGATGAGGCGCAGCCCTTCTACGTGCTCAACAGCCGCGTCTGAGGGGACTGAGAAATGAGCAGGGGTTCGGTGATCTTGCTCTCTGCATTTTACTTGCTAGCTGTCACGCACGCCGGGCCCTCGGCCGCACAGGACTGGCATTCGGCGCAGCGCGCGCGCATGGTGGCGGAGATCGCGTCGCTGGCGCGGGAGACCAGCGGCGCCACGGGAAGGCCGACCCTCAGCGAGGCAGTGATGACAGCGATGGGAACAGTCCCGCGCCATCGGTTCGTGCCTGCCCCGCTAGAGGTCTTCGCCTACAAGAATCAGCCACTCCCGATCGGTGAAGGCCAGACGATCTCGCAGCCCTTCCTTGTCGCGTTGATGACCGATCTACTCGATCCCAAGCCGGGAGACACGGTCCTGGAAGTCGGCACGGGCTCGGGTTATCAGGCAGCGGTTCTGGCCTCACTCGTGGCCAAAGTCTATACGATCGAGATTGTCGAGCCGCTCGGAACGCGGGCGATGCATCTCCTCGAGGAGCTTGGCTACCGCAACGTCGAGGTGCGCATTGGTGACGGCTACAACGGCTGGCCTGAGGCGGCGCCCTTCGATTCGATCGTCGTCACCGCGGCGCCGGTCGACATTCCGAAGCAGCTGGTCTACCAGCTCAAGCCCGGCGGCCGAATGGTGATCCCGGCGAGCGGATCCTCCGACTGGCAGTACCTGCTGCTTGTCGAAAAGCAGCCGGATGGTACCGTCACGATGAAGCGGACGCTGCCGGTTAGGTTCGTCCCCCTCAAAAGAGATCGCTCAGCGAAATAGCCATGAGACATGCGCCTGCTCATCCTCGAACATTCACGCGGCGAACAGTGACCGAAGTCTGACGAGAAGGCGAGCCTGGCGGGGGCGCGAACCTCTGTTCAATGGCCTCGAGCGGCTGGTCACCGCGCTCGCGCGGAGCCCGAGGTCGCCTCGATCTGACGCCGGACCTCCTCTTCGACATGGCCCCAGATCTGCGTCTTCAGTTCCAGGTAGCGGGGCGAGAGCTGGATGTCGACCTGGCGCGGGCGCGGGAGGTCGTTCCTGATCGAGGCCTTCACGCGGCCCGGGCGGGAGGACATGACGACAATCCGATCGGCGAGGATCAGGGCCTCGTCGATGTTGTGCGTGACGAAGACCGTCGTCTTCCCGCTCTGCTCGTGGATGCGGATCAGCTCCTCCTGCATCACCTGCCGTGTCATCGCGTCCAGCGCCGCGAACGGCTCATCCATCAGGAAGACCTCGCGGTCGGCGGCGAGGAGCCGCGCCAGCGTCACGCGCTGCTGCATCCCGCCCGACAGCTGGCCGGGATAGAAGTGCTCGAAGCCGGTCAGGCCAACCATCCGGATGAAGCGCTCGGCGATGGCGCGGCGCTCGGCCCGCGGAAGGCGCTTCATCTTCGGTCCGAACTCCACGTTGCCGGCCACCGTCTTCCAGGGCAGGAGCGCGTAGCTCTGGAAGATCATGCCTGCGCGCGGCTCGATGCCGGCGATCGCCCGGCCCCGGAGATAGATCACGCCCTCCGTCGGCGGGAGGAAGCCCGCGACCAGGTTGAGGAACGTCGTCTTGCCGCACCCCGAGCCGCCGACGAGGCAGAGGAACTCGCCTTCGGTCACCTCGAGGCTCAGGTCCTTCAGGGCGACCACCTGGTCCCGGCGGCCCACTTCGAAGACCTTGGTCACCCTGTCGGCGACGATGATGCTCGCAGCCACGCCTCAGGTGTCTCGGCGCCGCTGGTGGCGCTCCCACGGAAGGATCCGATCCTCGATGGCCCGGAATGCGGAGTCGATCACGAGCACCGTGATGCTGATCGAGACCATCCCGACCATGACCAGCGCCATGTTGTTCCAATCCTTGGCGAACCAGATCAGCGCGCCGAGTCCGTGGGTCGCGGCCACCATCTCAGCGCTCAGCACGCACGTCCACGCCAGAGCGAGGCAAACCTTCAGCCCGCTGATGATGCCAGGCAGGGATCCCGGCAGGATGACCTCGCGCAGGACGTCCAGGCGCGTCGCGCCGAGATTTTGCGCCGCCTTGATCAGGAGCGGGTCGACGCGCCGCGTGCTCTCCATGACGTAGAGGAGCGCGGAGGCGAACGTGCCCATGAAGACGATCGCGTACTTCTGCCCCTCGTCGATCCCGAACCACAGGATGGTGAGCGGAATCCAGGACAGCGACGGGAGTGGGCGGATGATCGA
>DASXTG010000182.1:0-32784 GCA_036505515.1 Candidatus Dormiibacterota bacterium
CTAGTGGCGGTCGGCGGCCTTCGAACGCTGGCGGAAGCGCTTGGCCTTCTGGCGATTGCCGCACGAAGACATGTCGCACCACCGGCTCGAATGATTGCGTGACTTGTCGAAGAAGGCCCATCGGCATGTCGGCGAAGCGCACAGCTTGAGCTGTGTCCAGCCATCGTCGGCCATGGCTGCGAACACCGCGGCCACGATTCGTCCCATCGCTCCGTCGACTCCTCCCGCCTCGGGCTCCAGCCTTGGCCTGCCGTCGGCCGCGAATCGTGCGCGCAGCCGGCTGGCTGAGGCCGCCTGGTTGAGCGTGGCCAGGGCCACGGGATAGATCGTTCCGCCCGAGTTGGCCCCGATGATGTTGCGGATCGCCTCCCGCACCCCGATCGCATGCTGCAGGTCGGCCGGACCTACAGGATTGCCAGGCGCCATCAATCGCTGAGCAACCAGCCATGCGCCCAGCGCATCGGGATCGGAGAGCTCTTCCGGGCCTTCCTGCAGGTCAACTGTGTTCACGAAGCCCTGGATCAGGCCCAGCACGCCGGCGGCAGTCTGTCGATCAGCCATATCCAGATCTTAGTCTAGCCATAACCGATCGAACCATAACATCGGTTATAATAACCGGTGTAATGACACAGGAGGTTAGAGGAGGAGCGCAATGCAACCGTACATGAACGAGGACGCGGCCTGGCTGCGGCTGAAGGACCTGCAGCTGGAGGCGGAGAACCATCGCCTTGCCGCAATGGCAAATGAGAGTGGGTCATCGAGGGGCGGCCTGCGAGGCTGGGCCGAAAGAGCCTGGTTTCTGGCTGGTCTGGCGATGCGGAGGGCGCCGCGACACAAGCCACGCTCGGCTTAGTTTTTGGCCAGCCGCTTGAGGACCGCCACCTGTTGGGCGTCGGGGCCGTCGCCGGCCCCTGGAACCTCGAGGATGAAGGGGAGCTTCGAGAATCGAGGCTCATGCAGGATGGCGCGAAAGCCCTCCTCGCCGATCTGGCCCTCGCCGATGTTGGCATGACGGTCGCGATTGGAGCCAAGGCCCGTCACCGAATCGTTGCAGTGGATGACGTCGACATGCTTGAGGCCGACGACCTTGTCCAGCTCATCGAGCGTGCGTGATATGTCGCCCGCCGTGCGCACGTCGTAACCCGATGCGAACGCGTGACAGGTGTCGAAGCACACGCCGACCCGCGGATCGTTGAGGCCGGCCAGCATCCGCGCGATCTCCTCGAACCGCGCGCCCACGCAACCGCCGAGGCCCGCGTTGTTCTCGATCAACAGCCGCGCGCTCTTCGGGTCAGCGCGCTCGAGCACGTGCCGGAGGTGCTCGAGGATGGATGGGAGCCGAGCGTCGAAGCCTGCGCCCTTGTGCGAACCGGTGTGGAAGATCACGCCATCCACTCCGAGCTCGTCGGCCGCTTTGAGGTAGCCGGCCAGCGTGCTCTCGGAGCGCGACCGCATGGTCGGGTCGTCGCCCGCCAGGTTGATCAGGTAGACGGCATGGAAATAAAATGGCGGCTTTCCGTGCTTGGCCGCAGCCTCCTTGAACATGGAGATCCGGCCTTCATCGAGCTTGGGCGAGCCCCAAAAGCCAGGCGGAGTGGGGTGGACCTGAATCGCTTCCGCCCCCATCGCCTTGGCACGCTCGTAGGCGAGGTGGAGCCCGCCTGAAGAGTCGACGTGGGCGCCGAGCAGTGGCACCCAATGAGATTAAGGGGTGCCCGGATCGCAGGTCCCGTCTGCCATATTGGGTACAGTGGCCCGCACCGGAAGTTCCTTGCATCTTCGCGTCCCAGACGGCCGGGCGCCTGCCCACCTCACGAAATCTGCGATTTCGCGGGGACCCCGGGCGGCGCTGAAGCCTGCGTCAAGGGGCCCGGCGCTGCGCAGTCACGCACCTACGCGATGCGCTCCTTCTCGCGCCACCCTTTCCTTGGCTCCGGCCGCCGGTGCCGCGAATATGCGGCGGACCTCCAGAGCGAGCCACTGACGATGGCTGTCTTCGTCATGAGCGACCTCGAGATCCCGATTCGAGGGCGCACGTATCGTGAGCCCGAGGGACCTCACAGCGTCGTCGTTCGCGGCCGTGACGTCGAGCAAGCGCTGCAGCACGTGGCCGCGCGCAAGGATTGCCGGGCGCTCGCCATCGTCGGCCTTCCAGCCTCGGGGCCCGACTTCTCGACGATGAAGGGGCGCCGGGTCTTTCTCGTCGACTCCGACAGCACCCGCCTGCGAGACGTGGCCGCGGCCGCCCTCGAGGCCGGCGCCGAGGTGGAGTGGATCCGCGCCACGCGGCCACCGATCGATCGGCTGGCCGATGCGCTCCTCCCAGTTGGCGCCGTCGTCCTGGCCGCTGGGTCGAGCACCCGCATGCCAGGGCCGCCGAAGGTGCTGCTCGAGTTCGACGGGCAGCCGATGGTCCGGGGCGCGATCCAGGCGGCGTCGGATGGTGGCTGCCACCAGATCCTCGTCGTCTACGCCTCCGACGATGTCAAGAAGGCGATCGGAGGTGATGCCGAGTTGGTTTTCAACCCACATGCCCATACGGGCATGGCGTCCTCGCTGCAGGCAGGTCTGCGCGGGCTGCGGCCCGAGATGGAAGCGGCATTGGTGATGCTTGGGGACCAGCCTCTTGTCGGATCGCGGTCGGTCGCCGCGCTGCTCCGTGCGTGGCGCCGCGAAGGGGCACGCCCCGCGGTCGCCCTGGCTCGCGGCGTGGCAAGGGAGTGGACACCGCCCGTGGTGCTGGCCCGCGAGCTGTGGGATGAGCTGTTCAAGCTGAAAGGCGATGCAGGTGCGCGTCAGATCATTGAAAACCGACCGGAGCTTCTTGACATCGTGCCTGCGCCCGATCGCCTGGACGACATCGACACGCCGGAGGACTACACAAAGATCGTGCGACTGTTCCCTCGCCCCAAGCCGACCACGCGCACCTGATTGGAAATCGACATTCGTTTTGCCGCGTTCGTGCTGTTGTCGGCGCTCCTCATCGTCACGCCTGGTCCCGACACGGCACTGATCATCCGCAACGCGCTTGCAGCCGGTCCTCGCGCGTCGACCTTCACAGCCATTGGGGTCGCGGTTGGCATCCTCGCATGGGCCACGGCTGCGACGCTGGGCGTGGGCGTGCTGCTCGAACGTTCATCGACCGCGTTCACCGTCCTCAAGCTGGCCGGCGCGGCGTACCTCTGTTACCTCGGCCTCCGCAGCCTGCTCGCCGCACCGCCCGACGCAGATATTGCGCACCAGCCGCAGCGCACGCGGCTTGGTGATCGCGGGGCGTTCGGTCAGGGTCTTTTGAGCAACCTCCTCAACCCCAAGACCGGCGCGTTTTTCGTTACCGTCATGCCTCAATTCGTCGTGCCTGGCGATCCGTCGATGCGGCTTGTGCTGATGGTGGCCGCGTTCGAGGTGATGCTGCTCGTATGGCTGATCACGTACGGCCATGTGGTCAGCCGGCTCGGTCGCAGCGGCCTGGGGGCGCGGGTGCGCCATGGCATGACGCGCCTGACCGGCGTCGTGTTGATCGGGTTGGGCGCCAGGCTCGCCTTCGAACGACGTTAGTGCCCTGGCGGCTGCCGCGGAACGCGTACGATCTCCAATGGTGCTAGTGATCGCTCTAGGAGTGCGAACTTGAAGGGTCGGCGCTCACCGGCCAAAAGCAGGGCGAAGCCGCCGCGCACCGGCTGGAAGCGACAGGGTCGCTACCAAGACGTCATCTACCAGACCTGGGAAGGCATCGCCAAGATCACGATCAACCGGCCCGAGGTCAGGAACGCCTTTCGGCCCACCACCGTCTTCGAGATGGCGAAGGCATTCGAGGTGGCGCGGGACGATCCGAAGATCGGGGTCGTGATCCTGACCGGCGCCGGCACCGAAGCTTTCTGCTCCGGCGGCGATCAGCGGATTCGCGGCGACGACGGTTACATCGATCCCAAAGGCGTCGGGCGCCTCAACGTGCTCGACCTGCAGGTGCAGATCCGGCGCCTGCCGAAGCCGGTCATCGCCATGGTCGCCGGATATGCGATCGGCGGCGGTCACGTGCTGCACGTCGTATGCGACCTGACCATCGCCGCCGACAACGCCCGATTCGGTCAGACCGGGCCGCGGGTGGGCAGCTTCGACGGTGGATACGGCGCGGGGCTGCTGGCCCGAATCGTCGGCCAGAAGAAGGCGCGAGAGATCTGGTTTCTCTGCGAGCAGTACGACGCCCAGCAGGCGCTGGACATGGGGCTGGTGAACAAGGTCGTTCCGCTCGACAGGCTGGAGGCGGAGACGGTGGCGTGGTGCCGGCGGATGCTCGAGCTGAGCCCGCTCGCGCTGCGCATGCTGAAGGCCGGCCTCAACGCCGCGGACGATGGACTCGCCGGCATCCAGCAGCTCGCGGGCGACGCGACCCTTCTCTACTACATGAGTGATGAGGCCCAGGAAGGCCGCGACGCGTATGTGCAGAAACGGAAGGCCGACTTCTCGAAATTTCCCAGACGACCCTGATGGCCGCGTCCACGCCTGCCTTGAGTCCCGCCAGGGTTTGGTGGTCCGCCGTGCGGCCGGCGACGCTGGCGGCCTCGGTCGCACCCGTCCTCGCCGGCACCGCGGTCGCGCTTCACGACGGCGGCGTACGCCCGGCGGCAGGGCTGGGCGCGCTCGTGGTCGCTATCTCGCTGCAGGTCGGAGTCAACTTCGCCAACGACTATTCCGACTTCGTTCGTGGCGTTGACACGCCACAGCGCACAGGACCCTTGCGAGCCTCGGCGTCCGGTGTCGTCATGCCTGGAAACGTCAGGCGGGCCGCGATCGCGGCATTTGCGCTTGCGGGTGCCGTCGGTTTGTTCGTCAGCCTGGCCACCGATTGGCGGCTGCTCATCGTCGGGGCTGCGTGTCTGCTGGCGGGCTGGCTGTACACAGGCGGGCCTCGGCCGTACGGCTATCTCGGCCTGGGTGAGGTGTTCGTCTTCGTTTTCTTCGGCCTGGTGGCCACGTGCGGCACGGCGTATGTGAATGAGCTGCGCGTCACGCCGCTCGCGATCCTGGCCGGATGCGGGATGGGCTTTCTCGCCAGCGCCGTCCTGGTGCTCAACAACCTTCGCGACATCGAGACCGACGCCGCCACCGGTAAGCGAACCCTCGCCACGCTCATCGGCCGCGAGCGGACATTGGTCCTGCTGGTCGTGCTCGTGTGCGGGGCGTTCGCCGTGCCGATCGTCATCCTGGTCACGCATCAGGCAGCGGTGACCGTGATGGCGGTGCACTTCGGGATCCCCATCGCCTCCGTGCCGGTGCGCACGGCGTTCGCGACCAAGAGCGGCCCACCCCTTGTTGGCGCGCTCAGGCGTATGGCGGCGACCGAGCTCGCGTACGCGCTGCTGCTGACCGCAGGGCTGCTTCTCAGATGACCGCTTACATCACCGCGCGGTATCCATCGGAGGTTGCACGCGAGGTGGAGCGCGAGCTGCTCAATGGATGCCGGTCATTCGTGGTTCGGGCTGTCGCGGGAGGCGGGATGCTTGATCGCGAGCGGCTGGGCGCAGCTCGCTACGCCGCCGGGATTCACGCCCAGGTCGTGCTCGATGAATCTTCCTCTGCGGTCGCTGCGACGTCATTCGTCGCCTCCGGTCGGAGATGATTGGCAAGCACATGAGCGAAAGCGTCGGGCCGCTCCTGGTGCACCGTGTGGCCCGCGCGCAGCACCACCTCCACCCTGCCCTTGGGAACCGCCGCCGCCAGCCGGCGCGCAGAGGCCACGTACCCATGGTCGAGCTGGCCGGCGACGAATGTGCATGGGACGGTGACTTTCACGAGCTGGTCCCACAGCGGCGCCATCCCTCCGGCGCCCATGCCGCGCAGCGAAGCCGCGAGGCCCGCGACCGTGTTGCCCATGCGCTCGGCTCGGAGCTGGGCGACAAACGACGGGCCGCGTCGCTCGAGTCCCGCGAACAGGGGCTGCCTGCTCCAGTAGCTGACGAAAGCCTCCAGGCCATCGGCTTCGATTCGCTTCGCGAGCGCCTCGTCTCCACGGCGCCGGCCCTCGCGCGCCTCCTCTTCCAGGCCGGCGTGCGCGCCGATTGTCAGGAGCGAGAGCAGGCGTTCTGGGTGATTCACCGCCACATGAAGCGCGAGCCGGCCGCCCATCGAGTAACCGACGAGGTGGGTGCGGGTGATGCCCAGGTGATCCCACAACATCTCGAGGTCCTGGGTGCAAGCATCCATGGTGCAGAGAGCACCGGGCTTGATCTTCGTGTCGCCGTGACCGCGCAGGTCGGGTACGACCCATCGCCAGCCGGGCGGCATCTTGGAGATGACCTCCTGCCAGCTGCGGCCGCTCTGCGTGAAACCGTGCAGCAGGGTAACCGGGGTGCCTTCACCGATCTCGAAATAGTTCAGGCGCACGTCCCCACCCTCGACAATCGTCACCCTAGGAAGCCGTTGAAGAAGCCATCGCCGGATCTGCGGCGCCCATGCGGCCCATCTCGGGGTTCAGCTTCTGCGCTACTCGCTTACGCATCTACGCGATGCGCGCGCTGCGTCGCTCGGCGCTTCTCCCCGATCTGGACCACCTGGACACCGGATATCTCGGCGATGATCTTCAACGCCTCCCTGCAAATGCTATGGATGTAGCGCAGTCGTTCGCCGCGACATTCGTCGACGAGCTGGCCGCACAGGGCGTCGAGTACGCGTGCATCTCTCCCGGTTCGCGGTCGGCGCCGATCGCGATGGCAATGCAGCGGCATCCAAAGATCCGGGTCTTCGTTCACATCGACGAGCGCAGCGGGTCGTTCTTCGGTGTCGGGCTCGCCAAAGCGACCGGCAAGCCGGTGGCGCTGCTCTGCACATCGGGGACAGCCGCGGCCGAGTTCCATCCAGCGGTGGTGGAGGCATTCCACTCGCGGACTCCGCTCGTGGTCATCACCGCCGACCGACCGCCTGAGCTGCGGGACGTGGGCGCGAACCAGGCGATCGACCAGCTGCGCCTCTACGGCGGGGCGGTGCGATGGTTCTTCGACCCGGGGCCGCCAGTGGAGGCCCCCAACGTGGCGCGGATCTGGCGCCGGCTCGCGGCGAGGGCCTGCGCCGAGGCGGCGGCCGGGCCTGTGCACATCAATCTGCCGTTCCGCGAACCGTTGGTGCCGCCGGCGGGCCAGGTCCCAAGCGCGCGCGGCGAACCAGGCCAGACCGCCACCAGCGGCCGGAGCCTGCCCACTCATGCGCAGGTCGCCACGCTGGCGGCGGCCCTCCAGCGCGCGCAGAGGCCGCTGGTTGTGGCGGGCGAGATGCGAGACGGCGAGCGACTCGCGCCCGCGCTGCTCCGGCTGGGGCTGCCGGTCCTGGCCGAGCCCTCATCACAGCTTCGCCGCGCGGAAACTGGATCAGCCGTCGATGCATACGAGGCGCTGCTTCGCGCCGGCTGGTCTCTGCTTCACGGCCCAGACCTGGTGATCCGCTTCGGCTCCACGCCGACCTCGCGTGCGCTCAACTCGTGGCTTGCGGCCGCCTCCGCCCCCACGTTCCTCCTCGACCCCGACCACGCCTGGCAGGACCAGGACCAGGTGGCGCGCCACGTTCTCGCGTGCGACCCGCAGCCCCTGCTCGAAGCGCTGCAGCCGGTGAGCAGGACCGGATGGCGCGACGAGTGGATCGCGGCGGGGAAGAAAGCCGCGGCCGCGATCTCGGCCTCACTGGTGTCGACGGCGATGCACGAGGGCCACATCGTCAGGGCGCTCGCTGCACGCCTGCCGGAGGCGGCGCAGGTTTTCATCGGCTCGAGCATGCCGATCAGGGCTGCCGACAGCTTCTGGCCCCAGGTCAAGCCCCAGCAGCGGTTCTACGGAAACCGCGGCGCCAGCGGGATCGACGGACTCGTGTCAACCGGCCTGGGGCTCGCGGCCGGACGCACTTCGCTGCCGACCGTGCTGCTGCTCGGCGACCTGTCCGTCTATCACGACATGAACGGCCTGTGGGCCATCGGCCGTCACGGCATCAAGGCCACGGTCATCGTCTGCGACAACAACGGCGGCGGGGTTTTCAACTTTCTGCCGCAGGCCCAGCACCAGGACGTTTTCGAGGAGATCTTCGCGACCCCGCTCGGGCTTGATTTCGCGCAGGTGGCGCGGCTCTATGGCCTTGTGTACAGCCCGGTGACGGATCGCTCCGGCCTCGAACCTGCAATCGCCGACGCGATTGCGGCGTCGGCGCCGACGATGGTCGTCGTGCGCTACAAGCGCGATGACAGCGTGAGCGGGCACCGGGTGTGCTGGGAGGCTGCCGCCGCCGCGCTGCGGAGCTAGGCCGGGAAGAAGTCCATGGCTTCCATCAGGTCAGCGCTGACAGGAGCGCCTTGAACTTCAGCTCAGTCTCCTCGAGCTCATGTGCCGGATCGGAGTCGGGCATCACGCCTACGCCTGCGTAGAGGCGAGCGCCGTCCTCCCACAGCAGACCGCAGCGGAGTGCCACCGCGAACTCACCGTCGCCGCGCGCGTCGATCCAGCCCACGCCGCCTGCGTACCAACCGCGCTCCATGGCTTCCAGCTCGTCGATGAGCGTCTCCGCTGCTTCGCGCGGCCACCCGCCTACAGCAGGCGTGGGGTGGAGGGCAGCGGCGAGTTTCAGTGCGCTGGGGGCCGGCGATCGGAGGACGGCGGAAACTGCCGTCGCCAGGTGCTGGATGTTGGTGAAGCGCACCACCTCCGGTGGTCGCGCGGCGACAGACTTCGCGAACGGCCGCAGCGCTTCGACGACAAAGCTGGAAGCCAGGCGGTGCTCGTCCGCATCCTTGGCGCTGGCCTCGAGCCGTCGCGCCAGCCGGTCGTCCTCCTCTTCGGTCGCGCCCCGAGCCACAGAGCCTGCCATCGGCTCCGCGTACGCCCTGTCTCCCGACCGGCGGACCAGCAGCTCAGGCGATGCACCGACGAACGCGGTCCCGTCTGCCCCTGTCACCAGATAGATGAAGCAGGACGGATAAGAAGCACGCAGCGCGCGAGCCACCGTGCCCGCTGCGACGACTCCATCGCCGCGCGCCAGCACCTCACGGGCAAGGACGACCTTGGCGGCCTCACCCGCGCGCAGGCGCGCAGCCGCGTTGTCGACTGCTGCCGTCCAGGCCAGCGGATTTCGCACGGGTGTGACGTCGAGGCGCCGAGCCGGCGGCGCCAGGACCGTCGCTCTTCCCAGCTCGAGAAGCTCCTCGGCTCCAGAGGCGGCGGCGACGGCAAACGTGCGTCCCCGCTTGCGAATCACCGCCAGCGCGGGTACGCGAAGCAGCAGCGCCGGAAATCCAGACCAGGGCCCGCCCGGGTCACGTTGCGGGCGGTACGCAAAACCGCCGATCGCGATCGGCGCCGCGATCGCGTTGCCGGCCGCGTCGTTGGAGCTGGCCAACGATCCGCACAGCCGCTGCCACATGCGCGCGGCCGCAAGGAGCCGGTCGTCGCCGGCTTCGAAGTCAATGATCGTGCTGTTCGCGTCTTCGACCGCCACCCCTTGCGGAGCGGCGACGATGTCGAACGCGCGTCCGAGCGCGGCCACGCTGACCGCCTCGGGCATCGGGCGCTCGATCAGCAGCACCTCGTGTCCGGCGTCGCGAGCCCCGCTGACGAGCTCGATCAAGTCGGGAGTGCGCTCCAGCTCCCACGTGCGCACGGAGGTCGCCGCGATCACGTGCGCCGTTCGATGTGGTCGCGGGCGGCGCGGAGGACGGTGCGCTCGAAGTGGTGGCGAACCAGTGTGCTGCTGGCGTCGAGGAGCTCGTTGAACAGCTCGAGGAGCCTTCGCTCGGCGACCTCCGTCTCGCCTCCTTCGGCCTGGATGCGCTCGCGGACGTGGCGGTCGAAAAGCTCGACGGCCTGACGGGAGGTGCGCTCGATGCTCGCGGCATGTTCCTTGCCGAGCTCCATCAGGGAGCCGAGCGGGATGCCCGCGGCGATCAGCTTCATGCCTGCCGCGATCGCCTCCAGGTCGGCGGCGGGGTAGAGGGGCATGTCTGCCCCATCGACCGGAACCAGGAGACCCGCCTGCTCCAGGCTCGCAAGCAGGGGCTCGGCGACGCCGCTTCGTTCCGCCAGCTCGGCCAGGGTCAGCGTCTGCGGCGCCGACGGCCGCGTGACCGCCGCCACCAGCTCCTCGTCCGATGCCTCGAGCTCACCCGAGAGGAAGCGCTGGATCACCGTCAGCGTGAACCCGCGCTGTTGGAGGTCCCGGATTCGACGCAGCCTCTCCAGGTGTCCCTCGCCATACCAGGTGACGCGGCCCTCGCGGCGTGGGGCGTCGAGCAGGCCTTTGCCTTGGTAGAAGCGGATGGTGTCCACGGCCACGCCGGCGGTCCGTGCCAACTGTTCGATCCGGTACTCCACGAGTACTTACTCTAACAATCGCCCGGAAGCGGCGGCGGGGGCCCCATTAACCGCCAGTGCCGGCACTCGCGGGGTTCACTGAGCCGCATTACCCGCGAGTGCATGCACACGCGCCGAATCGGTTCTAGCCCGTGGTGTTCCAGTAGTACATCCGGTCGAGCCAGCGAGGGTCGGAGCGGTAGGCACGCGCAAAGTACTCGACGGCGTCGACGTAGTCGTAGTCGAGGTTGTAGTGCCAGATCGCCGTCCGCATGTCATACGGCGCGCCCCAATGGACCAGGTAACGCGCGGCGGCCAGGATCGCGTCGTGGGGATCCATGACGTTCCCACCCTGCCCGTAGTTCTGCCACGTTCCGGGCAGGAACTGCATCGGTCCCAGCGCGCCCGCCGATGATGGCCCGTTGACGCGGCCGAAATTGCTTTCGATGAAGTTGATGGAGGCCAGGTAGCTGGCGTCCACCCCGTACAGGCGCTGGGCCTCGAGGTAGTAGGACCGCAGCGAGTCGACAGGCTTGGCGTCGGTGTACGGATGGTTGAAGTGGACGTTGACCAGGTAATACTCGTCGATGCCAGCGAGCGCATACAGGGAATGCAGGCCCGAGATCGTGTCATCGAAAGGCGACGCGAGCCCCGGTGACAGCAGCGGCATCACCGACGCCCGGACGCTGGCGTAGCTCGCGACCTCGTAAAGCCTCAGCTCTTCCTGGCGCGCCGCATGCCGGTACGCGTAACGAGCCGCTTCGACCGAGAGGTCCCATCGCACGTGGTCAAGAGGATCCGTCGGCGCAGATTGCGCGGTCAACGCCTGGAGCTGAGTCAGCGCCTCCGTCATCTGCATTTCGGCGCCGATGATTCGCGACGCCTGGTGATGCGCGCTGGGCAGCGACCCGGGATCCCGCGCGTATACGGGCTGCGCCGGCAGCGCCAACGACAGCGCCACCAGCGCCGCTGTCCTGAATCGAATCAGGCCAAACCCTCGGCTGCGACCACGGACGGGCGCGCGGGCTCAGGCACCATGGGCAGGTCCTGCGGGTAGGGATCGGACGCCGTGACCTCACGCAGGCCGACCGAGTCGAGCACTCCACTGATCTCGTCGCCGACCAGCTCGCCCTGCGCGATGAGCGCCTCGGCTGCGAGGTCGATCGCCTCCTTGTTCACGTACATGAGGCGCCAGTCGTCGATGTAGGCGGAGCCCAGTAGCTGCGCAACAGTGCGGCGAGCCCGCGGACTGTTGAGAACCGCGCCGGGCGCCGTGCCTTGCTCGTGGGCACCCTGGGTGACCTGCACCACGGAGATCAGCTGCTCGCCGATGTTCGCTGCCTTCATCGACAGCTCCGGGTCGAGCTTGTCGGCTCCCATGCCGACGATGCCCACCATCCGGGTGGCGATGCTGGTCGCCTGGATCAGGTCCATCGTGACGCCGGTCGTGTTCTCTCCATAAAAGACGTGCTCGCAGGCCAGCGAGCCCAGGCACGCGCGGATCTGGGCGGCGAGCTGGGAGCGGAACTCCAGCCACTCCTCCTCGGCCGGCAGCGACTTGTGGTAGCCGCCGATCTCACCAATTTGTGGATCGGCACGTCGCCGAATGGACAGCCGAACATGTGAGTGATCCTTCTGGAAGAAATGGGAGGCGATCGCGTGCCCGAGCTCGTGACGTGCCACGGCGATCTTGTCGCGCTCTGTGTATTCGACGGGTATCGCGAGGCCGGCCTCGACATTGCCCATCGCTTCGCGAATGTCCTGCCAGTTGAAGGCCTCGCGTCCGTTCTCGAACGCGTACAGGAGGGCGAGCGACAGCACCTGCTCGATGTCCGCTGGTGAGTATCCCTCGGTGATTCGGGAGAACTCCTCACGGCGACTGGGCGTGTCGAGCGCGGGGTCGTGATACTTCTTGTCGAAGTAGAGCGCCGCGATGTCCTTGCGTGCGTCGCGATTGGGCATCAGGAAAACAATCTGCCGCCCGAAACGTCCGGGCCTCGTCACCGCCTCATCCAAAACGGACGGCCGGTTCGTGGCGCCGATGAACATGATGTTCCAGGCCGGTGACTTCAGCGGCGCGATCCGCAGCGGGATTCTGGTGCCGTTGAATCCGATGACGCGGGGAATGAAGAAACCGTCCAGGGTCAGGTTGACGAGCGCGCGCCCCTGCCTGACGAAAAAGGCGGGGTTGTCGATGCCGTCCATCAGGACCAGGAGCATGTTCAGCCCGAGCTGTCCACCGCCCATCATGCCGCCGAGGCCGCCCATCATCCCTCCACCGCCGCCCATTCCGCCTCGCCTCTGTGCGAGGGCGTCGATCTCGTCGATGAAGACGATGCAGCCGCCCCACACCTTGGCCCGCTTTCGCGCGGCGCGAACCATCAGGTAGACGCTCAGCGCATCGATGCCGAGAAACATCCCGGCGAACGAGCCGCCGCTGGCGATGTAGATGGGAACGTGAAGCGACGATGCGATCGCCTTGGCGAGCATAGTCTTGCCAGTCCCCGGAGGGCCGACCATGAGCACACCGCGCTCGCGCTTGCCGCCGGCCTTGACGAACAGCCGCCCGTGCTCGATCAGCTTCAGGATGCGGCGCATCTCGCCCACTGCGGGCTTCTGCCCACGGACGTCGTCCATGCTCACGCCGAAGTTGGCGTCGTCCGGGTTGATCATCGTCTTGCCGATGCGCGTGTAGAGGTAGAACGGGCCGAAGAACAGCATGAAGTTGGCGCCCAGCAGGAACAGCAGATAGATAAGCTGGGTCAACGCCAGCGCAAGGAATGACGGGAGGGCATCCAGTGCGTCGGCGGGTTCGAGGCCGAACACCAGATAAGCGGCGAGGAAATAGATAGCCGGTACCAGAGACAGGAAGATCGCGCGCTTCCAGAAGACTGCGCGGTTGGTCTCTACGGTCCGCTGGAGCACGTCGGTCTCCGGGACCATGCGCTCGCGGACGATGAGCCAACGCCTCATCATGCTGAGCAGGCCGCGGCACAGCAGCATCGCAAGCAGCGAATAAGCCAACGACCAACCAAGCCCGAGCTGCAGGTAGATGAACGCGAACGAGAAGGCCGAGGCGCCGACGAAAAACGTGAGAATCCAGAAGATGATCACGGCGGAAAACTCCCTAATTGACCTGAGGTTTCGTTCAGCTTAGTAGGTGCAGCCGCACGCTGTCGCGTAGCGAAGTAGGCGACTATCCCGATGCCCAGTCCGACCACCACGTCGCCTGGGCTGTAGGCCCCGCCGAGCGGGCCGGGGACTCCGATCCAGTCGGCCAGCCAGTTGAGGCGCGTGTCAGGTCCCATCAAGACGTACTGGCCGATATGGCCGCGCTGGACCAGGCTGCCGGCGAGCGACGGCGCCACCGGCATCCGGGCGCCGTTGGCAAGCACGACGAGCAGGTTCATTGCGGCTCCAATCGCCACCACCCACACGCCGCGCAGCCGGTCGACGTGCCAGATCGTCCAGATCACCAGCGCCGCGAGCGCCGCAGCGTAGACGTATTGCACACCCTCCACGCGGCTCAGAGGCGTGACCACGGTCGCTTCCCGAATGACCAGCGCTGCCAGCACCAGCCATGGCCATCGAAACCTGATGTGGGCGAGGTTGCCGAGCTTGCCCCCGGTGGCGACGCCAACGGCAATGCCGACGACCAGGCCCAACAGCAGCAGCACGGGATTTAGTTAGGTGGCCGCGAGACGTGAGGCTGCGCCCGCAAGCACCTTGACGCCGACCTCAAGGGCCGACTCGTCGATCTTGAACCCTGGCGAGTGATGCGCCGGCGGCGTCTCACCGGGCGGCATCACCCCGAGCATGAAGTAGCAGCCGGGGATGCGAGTCAAGAACTCCGCAAAGTCGTCGCTCACGGTGAGCGGACGGCCCAGCACGCTGGCCCTGTCGCCGATCAGCGATTCGGCGACGTCGAGCACGGTTCGCGTGACGTTGGGCTCATTCATCAGCGGCACCGTCCCATGCACCAGCTCGAGCGTCGTCTGCACCTCGAACTCGCTTTCGGCCTCTTTCAAGAGATCACGCAATCGCTCGAGCGCTTGCTCGCGAAGGTCGTGCGTGAACGTCCGCACGCTGCCCTTGACCGTCACCCCCCGGGGCACGATGTTCCACGCGCCGTCGCTGTAGATGTTGCCGACCGTGGTGTGGCATTGAACGCCTTCGTGCTGGAGGCCCTCGACGACGGTGTGCAGGCGCTCGATCACGAACGCCTGCGCCGAGAGCACGTTGCCGCGCCGGCCCATCATGCCGCCGTGCCCGCCGGGACCGGCGAACTTGATCTCGAAGGCGTCGGATCCCGCCCACATCAGGCCGGGGCGCGTGACCACCGTGCCTGACTCGGTGAAGCTCGTCACGTGCAGGCCGATGACCGAGTCGGGATGGTGGTCGTCAAGCAGGCCCCGCGCGATCATCGCTTTGGCCCCGCTGACGATCTCCTCAGCAGGCTGAAACACGAACAGGTAGCGGCCGCTCACGTCCCAGATGCGGTCGACCAGCGTCCGCGCGACGCCGACCATGATCCCCATGTGCGCGTCGTGGCCACAGGCGTGCATACGGCCATCGGTCTTGGAGGAGAACTTGACCCCCGATTCCTCGTGAATCGGCAGCGCGTCGATGTCGGCCCGCAGCATCACGGTCTTGCCGGGCCGCCCTGTGTCAAGAAGAGCCACTGCTCCCGTTTCAGTGGGGCACCGCTGGAGCTCCAGGCCCAGCTCCCGAAGGCGCTCGCCGAGGCGCGTGCTCGTCTCGTGCTCGCTGAAGCTGATCTCGGGATGGCGGTGAAAGTGGCGCCGAAGCTCGATCACCTCGTCGATCACGGAGCGACTCGGCAGCGGCGTCGTCGCCGGATGATCGCTCACGTCACGGCGACCAGGTTG
Source organism: Candidatus Dormiibacterota bacterium (assembly GCA_036505515.1). Classification (GTDB taxonomy): domain Bacteria; phylum Chloroflexota; class Dormibacteria; order Dormibacterales; family Dormibacteraceae; genus DASXTG01. Next base: position 15,209 of record DASXTG010000182.1, read on the forward strand.
TACCCGCGCGCGGTCGCCTGCACGAAGCTGGCGCCGAGTCCGCTTTCCAGCTCATCGAGCCGCCGCCGGAGCGTGAGCAGTGCTGAATGGACCGTTGAATGGGCCGCATCACTCCGGAACAGGCCCGCCTCGATCAGATCGCGCGCAGTCGCCGGCTTTGAACCCTGGGCCAGGTGCAGCACGAGCGCCGTCTGCTGCGGCGTGAGCCGGATCTCACCCTCGCCGAGCTTGACCGTCCGGCGCGTAGGGTCGAACTCGAGTCGTCCGAACAGGTAGCTCCCCGGCCGGCCTGTGCCGCGCTCCACCAGCCGTGCGGCGAGGTCGGAGTAGATGTGGGCCATGGGCACGTTCCCCTTCACGAAATACGAGCTTGCACCCAGCTCGTAAGCCTTGCGAATGGCGGCCGAGTTGACCTGCGCCGCGGACAGCACGATCACGGGCAAGCCGGGATGATGGTTCCGGATCCACTTCAGGAGGTCGAAGCCGGAGTCCTCCCCCTCGTCCAGGACGAGGTCGAGCAGGACAGCCGCCATCCGTTCGCGGGCGAGGAGCTCCATGGCTTCGGGGGCTGAGGAGGAGACCGCGGGTCGGTACCCCAGGTCGTGAAGGTCGATTCTCAGCTGCTGTTGCATGGCCGCCTCGTCTTCCACCACCAGGACGGCCGAACCCAGCACCTCGCGGGGACGATAAACCTCCAGCCCCGGAGGTAGGGGCGGAAGCCGAACTTCGCGGTTTTTGTTGCGTTCGCGTAATAAGCTCGGATTTTCCAAGGTCTGACCTACATCAGTCTTAACTATTATTCTCAGAACCTGAAGAACTAGATTCAACTGACCCGGCGCATACTCTCGCTCGGGCCTGGTAATAGTTGGTAAAACCAAGGGGTAATATGGGGATGACTTGGAAGCTGAAGTTGGGACGTGTGGGATTTGTCCTGCTGGTCGTTTCCGCTCTCGCACTGACGTCGGGCGCCGCCTGGGCGGAAGGCCTGGCCGACTTACTGCTCGACCTCATCTAGGCATCGTTCCGGCGCTCCCGTGAGCGCCTGATCGCGGGAGGAAGGAGGGCATAGAGGTCGGCTCTGTCGACCGCTTTGCTCATGTAGCCCACGACGTCCGGGTCGTCTGTCCCTGAAGGAAAGACGGGGTATGCGGTGTAGAAGATCACAGGCAGATTCTGCCCGCGTTCCCGGAGGGCGTTCAGCAAGCCCCATCCGTCCATGGGTTCGGGCAGCATCAAGTCGATGATCGCTACCTCCGGCTGGTCGGACTGCGCCTTCTCCAGCGCCTCGTCTGCGTCTTCAGCCATCGAGACCTTGTAGCCCAGCATCCGCAGGTCGGTTTCCAGGATCACCCGCCAGGCGCGTTCGTCGTCGACCACCATGACCGTCGAGCCGCGCAGGTCAGATGGAGTTGGAGCAATCGGCTTAGGCGGAGTAAACGGCACCGGATCTTGGCGCAGTATATCGGTGCATATGGCCGGTTCCCCCAGGCGAGGCTTGGTACGTCATGTTCGGTCTCGGCCGGCCGGGAAGCCCGCCGGCCCCACCGCACGCGCCAGAGCGGCCGCCGTTCGCCGGCCACAGAACGGAGTCCCGGCGGCAACTCCGGCCGCGCTGCTCCACGAGCTTGGGAGCTGCGTCACCGAGGCTGACATCGTGCAGGTCCTGTATCGAGCCCTGCAGCCATTGTTCGGTTACGGCGTGGTGCTGCTCCAGGTGCTGGAGCGCGAAGGCTGGTACCACTCGCTCGCGATCGACACGGGCGTGCTGCAGGACCTTCGCCGCCGGCCCGTGAGCTCGTCCGTCTTCGCCCACCTCTACAAGAACCCGCGCACCGCCGTCGTGCTGAACGACCCCAAGAAGAAGGAGGTGGGCCGAGGACCTGGCGCCCGCCGCATGACCAAGCTGTCGATCTGGGTGCCGGTCGAGCACCAGGGGGAGTTGATTGGCAGCGTCATCTACCAGTCGCATCGCACCCGGCGGGTGCCGCCTGAGGAGATCGCGTTCCTCGACGACGTGCATCGCCGGCTGGGCGTCCTGATCGCCAACGCGTCTCTCAATGAGCTGACGCGCAACCAGGCGCGTCGGCTCGAGGCGCTGAACAGCATCGCCCGGGCGATGGCATCCACGCTCGATGAAGCGAGTGTGCTGATGGGCCTGCACGCGACGCTCAATGAGCTGCTGCCGGTCGATGCCCTGCAGATGGTGTCGCTTCAGCACGACCAGGTGGATCGGGCTCGCTTGCTTCACGTCGAGGCGGATTCGGCGCCGACCTCGCGCTGGGTTTCGATGCGCTCCTCGCAGGTTGCCCCCGTCCGCCATCTCCTGCGTGACCCCAAGCCGCTCTTGATCCACGAGCCGTCGTCTTCGTTGTGGGTCGCCATCAAAGAGGGCGGAATGGTCCGCGGCGGCCTCGGCATCACATGTTCCCGCTCGTACGCATACGAGGCGTCGACTGCAGCCTTCCTGGAGCTGGTATCGGATGAGGTCACGCTCGCACTTCGCAATGCGCGCAGCTATGAGGCGATCGAGGGCCAGCGCCGGCGTCTCGAGGTCGTCAACGCCATCGGTCGGCGGCTCGCGTCCAGCCTCGACCGGTGGTCGATCATGCGCACGCTGCGCGAGGAGCTTGCGAACTTCCTCGACTTCGACGGGTTCATCCTCGCCACGATCACGCAATCCGCCGGGGGACCGGTCGCGGAGGGATATCAGTACGTCGCCGGCGTTGAAGAGGTGGTGCCGCCAGTGGCCCTTGCCGTCACCGGCCCGTCGCGCGAGGCCTACGAGACCGGCCGGCCGGTGTTGGTGCGCAATTCGCCGTGGGCGCGCACCTTCGAGCGCAAAGGCCTGGAGCGCGAGCGCTGGAATGTAGGCAAGGGCGCGGCCGTGTTTCCTTCGGGGCCCCCCGATGACCGGCGGCTGATATCGCGATCTTTCGTGTGGGTGCCGGTTGTGAGCGGAGAGCGCATCGCCGCCATGCTTTCGCTCCAGTCGTATCACCAGGGCGCTTTCGACGAGTGGCACGTGAAGTTGCTGCAGGACGTGGCCGCCCACGTGAGCCTAGCCCTCGCCAACGCCGACCACTTCGCACAGGCGCAGGCCGAGCGCGCGCGCCTCGAAGCGCTGCACGTCCTGGAGATGGGTGTTGCCGGTGCATCGGACGAAAGCCAGATCGCGGAAGCCGTGTTCGCGGCCGTCAGCGACTATGCCGATGCCGGGCAGACCGTCCTCGCCTACTTCGACCAGGCCGGCAACGTTGTCGGTTTCACCGGTGAGCACGGACGGCCGGCGGTGGCCTTCGGTCCGATGCCGATCGAAGAAGCCGGTTTCTTCAGGCGGCTTATCGAAAGTGAGGGCGCGCTCATCGATACCGACGGTTCGGAAAAGAACGAGGATCGCGCCGACCTTATGGTGCGACGAACGCCGAGCCCGCCAAGCCACATCGTCTGGGTTCCGATCAGGCAGGGCGAGAGGGTGGTCGCAGGCATCTCCGCCGTGCACCTTGACGGCCGCCGATTTCAGCCGGCGCACCTGAAGCTTCTCGAGGCCGCCGCGCCCGTAGTCGGCATCGCGCTGCGGACCATGCGCCTGCATCATGCGAACGAGCTGGCGCTGGCGCAGTCGGCCCGCATCCAGGAGCTGGCCGCGCTCGCCGGGCACGAGCTGATGAGCGTGGTCGCCAACATCGCCGACCACGCGCGCACCATGCTGGAGTCCGCGGGGGTCGTTTGTTGGGCGTTCGACACCGAGGGCCGGATCAGCGCCACCCGCGGCAACGGCGACCCCGCGGCCGAGGCGGTCCTGGCATGGGCCGGGCTCAACTCGGAGGACACGTGGCGCGAGGCCCCCACAGGGATGCTGGCCGGCACGTCCAGCGGCCAGGCGTGGAGCCTGATCCCGCTCTGGTACGGAGACCGCCTCGTCGGGGCCATCGGCTCTGTGCATGCCTCGACGCACATGGCCGAGACTCCACCCGCGCTCGACTTCGCCCGCCATGCGGCGGTTGCGATCGAGAACTCTCGTCTGGTCGCAGAAACCCGCGGCCGCATCCGCACCCTGGAGGCGGTCGCCGCCTTCACCGAGCTGACGCCGACTGATCCCGACCGAGCCCGCTCGGAGATGGGGCGCCTCGTCGGCCGCGCACTTGCGAGCTCACACGGCGAGCTGTGGCTGCTCGAGGAGGGAGCCCTTGTCAGGCGGTCGCCGGACGGGGAGATGACCCCGAGGGTGCCGGTGGACGAGCCGACGCAGCTGCTGCGCGCGCTCCTGTCGCCAACCGGCGGGCGCCGCATGAGGGCGCTGCTCGACCTTCTCGGCGCCTCTCCGGATGCATTTGCGATCCCGATCCAGGTCGAAGGTCGGCTGGCGGGACTCCTGGTCGCCCGAATGACCGCTGGAGCATCGGAGACAAGACGTCTGTCCGGCGTCCTGGCCGGCCAGGCTGCCGTCCTGATCGGTCAGCTCGAGCTGATGGATGCCCTCGAGCGCGAGCGGCAGATGATGAACGCCATCCTGCGGCACTCGCCCGTGGGCGTCATGCTCGAGGATGCCTCGGGTCGGATCGTGTACGCGAACCCTGAGGTCGAGGCGATCTACCGCCTCCAGGCCTCCGACATGCCCGGTCAGAAGGCGGCTGACATCTACGCCGCCGCCGGCGCCGTGCGCGGCGACGACGACCAGCCGGACGCGCCGCTCGAGCTGCAGATGAAGGATCCCGACCGCATCGTCCACGTGCGTCGAGTGGTGATCCCCGGTCTCGAAGGCGAGCCCGCCGGCATCCTGACACTGCACGAAGACGTGACCGCTCAGCGCCTCGCGCTCGAGGCCAAAGACCTCATGCTGCGCGCGATCGGCCACGAGGTCCGCAGCCCCGCAGCGGCGATGAAGAACACGCTCGCGGGCATCATGCAGTGGGACAGCACCATCGACTCCATCGGGCGGCGTGAGCTCCTCCAGGAGGCGTACGAGTCGTCCGACAGGCTGCTCAGCCTGGTCGAAAGCCAGCTCATCATCGCCAAGCTGGAGACCAGGCACTTCGAGCCGACCCCCGAACCCGTAGATCTCGGGTCGGCGCTGGAGGGAGTCATGAGCGTGGTCATCCACCGCTACGCGGAGCGGGCGGCCGCAGTCGAGATCAACCTGCCCGACGGCCTGCCCCCCGCGCACTGCGAACCGGCCCACCTCGCTCAGGTGCTCACCAACCTGATCGGCAACGCGCTCGAATACACCAGTGGGTCGGTCGTCGTACACGCTCGGGCGGCGTCGCGCGGATGGCTCGAGGTGACCGTCATCGACCATGGGCCGGGATTGCCGACTGGCAGCCTGGAGGGATTGTTCGAGAAGACCGGTCCGGCGGGTCGCAACCGATCGCAAGGTGGGCTCGGGCTCGGTCTTTACCTGTGCCGTCTTGTCGTCGAGAGAAGCTTTGGCGGCCGGATCTGGGTCGCGTCCAGCGACCGCAAGGGGACGACCTTCAGGTTCACCGTGCCGGCTATTACCCCGGCGGCCAAAAGCCGATCAGGAGAATCGTCGACCGCCAGTAGAGCCGGAACTCGCCGTTAGAAGGGTCAGTGGCCCGTAACAATCCCGATCTCCAGCATCGGGTTTTGCGCTCAGGGCGTTGTTGCTAGGCGCGCGCCCCAACGCTCACGGTGCGCATTCGGAAGCCAGGCGCGGGCGCCGCGATACTGGCGAGCCGCGGTGGGTCAGGGTCGGTGGGGGCATGGAGTCGATTCCCGAGCACGCTCGTCACGGGCCCGCCGATGCAGACTTTCCACCGCCGGGCGGCCCGTGGGTGCCCCTGACTCTCAACGGCCGGCTCGTCGGGTGGGCCGAGCACGGCGGGTTGGCGCAGGCCCGTCGCAGCGCCGAGATCGGCCAGCAGCTCGAGGACGAGCATCGCGCCTACCTGCTCGGTCGTCTTGGCCACAAGCTGCGGTCTGCCGTTCTCGCGCTCCAGGAGTCCGCGCGTCAGGCCGCCTTCAGCCGTCCCGAGATGCTGGAAGGCATTTTCGAGCAGGCCCAAGAGGTGGCCCGGAGGGCTGCTGCACTCGAGGCGGCCGCCATCCAACCGAAGGACGGCGCCCGCGGCGTCGTGCTGGGGGCGGCGGTCAACCTTGCCATGCCGAACGCGGGCCGTGATCTGCCCGGCGACGCCGCGGTGCTCGGGTCGGAGACAGCGCTGGTCGACGCCTTTTCGCGCGCCAAGGAATGGATGGGCGGGCAGGTGAGCATGAATGCCGAGCCGATGGGCTCGTGGTGGAAGGTCAGCATCACGGCGACCGGCGAGAGACAGCCGCTGCAGGTCCCCGAGATGGGTGAGCCGCTGCTGCGCCTCATCGTCGACTCGCACCTGGACGGCTGGCTCGACGCATCTCCGGTCGACCACATTGACCTCTACCTGCCGGCGCACCAGCCTCGTTGACGAAAGAGGCTCGAAGGCTCCGCCCGTGCCTCTAGTCCGTCGAGTCGTCGCCCCCAACCCGGGCCCGTACACCGGCCCGGGCACCAACACCTGGATCCTCGACGCGGGCCCGGTGGTGGTGGTCATCGACCCCGGGCCCGACGACGACCGCCATCTGGCTGCTTTGAACCGAAGGCTGCGTGGCGCCACGGTTGCAGTCGTGCTGGTGACGCATTCCCACCCTGACCACCTGCCGCTTGCCGACCGCCTTGCGCGCGAGCACCACGCCACCGTTCGTCGCTTTCCCGAGCTTGGAGACGAGGACGTCGTTCGGGCCGGCAACCTGAACGTGACCGCGCTGCACACGCCGGGGCACAGCTCAGACCACCTGTGCTTCTGGCTCGCTTCAGACGGAGCGCTGTTCACCGGCGACCTCGTGCTCGGTCGGGGGAGCTCGATGGTCACCTACCCGGAGGGCGACGTCGCCGCCTACATTCGCTCGCTGGACCGGCTGTCTGCGCTCAAGCCGACCGTGCTGTTCCCCGGCCACTGGGATCCCGTGAAGGATGCGATGGGAAAGCTCGCCGAGTACCGTACCCACCGCCTCGAACGCGAAGCGCAGATCCTGGCCCAGGTCATGCGCGGCCCAGGCACAGCCCGCGATCTCACCCGCCGCGTGTACGGAAACGAGCTGGCAGAGGACCTGGTCTCTGCCGCGCAGATGACACTGCGCGCGCACCTCAAGAAGCTTGTCGATGACGGCGCGGTTCGGGCGCGCGCCGGCGATGAAGAGGTTTTCGAGGCGGCCGGTATCGTAGGCGCGTGACAGAAGAGCGCCGGTCGATCGTCGGGGTGCCGTCAAAAGAGCTGGAGGCGTGGCTGGCGGCGCACGGTGCGGCGCCATTCCGGCGGCGCCAGGTGTGGAGCTGGCTCGCACGTGGCGCCGCGTCGTTCGACGACATGGACGGCGTTCCCGCAGCGCTGCGTCGAGAACTTGGCCGTGAATTTCGCGCCAGCTCGTTGCGCCCGGTGGCGGTTGTGGAAGCCGACCGCGGCCTCACCACCAAGACCCTCTACGAGCTCGACGGCGGCCATTCGGTGGAGGCCGTGGTCATGAGGTACGCCGAGCGCTCGACCCTGTGCATCTCGTCGCAAGCCGGCTGCCCCATCGGCTGCCCCTTCTGCGCCACTGGGAAGTTTCCATTCGGTCGCAACCTCAGGGCTCACGAGATCGTCGAGCAGGCCTTCGATGCAGTGCGCGTGCTCACTGCCGAGGGGAGGCGCCTTTCCCACATCGTCTTCATGGGCATGGGTGAGCCGATGGCGAACTATCACGCGGTCGTCGAGTCGGTCCGGGCGCTCGCGGATCCTGAGCTGCTCGGCATCAGCCCGCGCCGCATCGTCGTCTCGACGAGCGGGCTCATTCCACGCATCACCCAGCTTGGTGAGGAGAAGCTGCCGGTGACTCTCGCCATATCGCTTCACGCCGCGCGCGACGAGCTGCGCGACGTGCTGGTCCCGATCAACCGCAAGTATCCGGTCGGTGAGCTGGTCGCGTCAGCTCAGGCTTACGCCGACAAGACTCGTCGTCGAGTGAGCTACGAGTGGGTCATGCTCGCGGGAGTCAATGACACGGAGAGGGATGCCAAAGAGCTGGGCCGGCTCCTGCGGCGAAGGCTCGCGCACGTCAACCTGATTCCCTTCAATCCCGTAGAGGACACTCCGTATAAGTCGCCCGATCGAAAGGCAGTGCGCCGTTTCAAGGAGCTCGTTGAGGCGCAGGGCTTGGCCGTCACGGTTCGCGACACGCGTGGCCGCGAGGCCGATGCCGCGTGCGGCCAGCTGCACGAGCGCGTGTTGCGCGAACAGGCCGCGGTGCCGGCGACATAGGCGTGCTCTTTGCCGGCACATCCGGTTTCAGCTACGCGAGCTGGAAAGGCACCTTCTATCCCGCGAGCCTTCCCGGCTCACGGATGCTCGAGTTCTACGCCAGCCGCCTGAAGGGGGTCGAGCTCAACGGGAGCTTCTATCGCATGACGCCTGAATCGACGCTGGTGAATTGGCGCGCCAGCGCGCCCGCCGGGTTCCTGTTCTGCATGAAAGCCAACCGCGGCTTGACCTACTCGGCCGAAGGATTCGACCGTGTCGGATTGGCCCGGTCGTTCAGCCGCCGTATCGACGCGCTGGGTGACGGCCTCGGTCCGATCCTCCTGCAGTTCCCGCCGGTCCGGGAGCGCAATGTAGCCCTTCTCGACTCGCTGCTCGGTGCCCTCGCGCGCCCTGTCGCGGCCGAGTTTCGCCACGAGTCGTGGTTCCACGACGAGGCGTATGCCGTCCTGAGAGCGCATCGCGCCGCGCTGGTGGTGACGGACGAGGAGAAGTGGCCGCGAGCTCCGGTGATCGACGCCGGCCCTATGGCCTACTTTCGGCTCCGCCGCGCCTACACGGCACGAACCCTGGTGCCCTGGATCGACGCGGTGCGGGCAGCGCTGGCCGCGCATGAGCAGGTCCACGTCTATTTCAAGCACGATCCGCAGGCACCGCGACTGGCTCTGCGCCTGCAGGCCGCAGCCGCTAAGTCGAGCTAGGCCGCTTTGGCCGGCTCCTCAGTCCTGGGGGCGCGTGCGCGCCTCAGCAGTATCGGGATCGCGACCACCGCGATCACCACCATGGCCAAAGACGCCAGCTGCGCCTGTCTCAGACCGAACAAGATCGTAGGGTCGGTGCGGAAGTAGCTGAGGAAGAATCGGCCGGCCGCGTACAGCCCAAAGTAGACCAGACCCAATACGCCGTTCGGCAGCCGGGCTTTCAAGCGCTGATGAAATGGGAGCAGGACGCCAAGCAGCGCGAGCGTGAGGATCATCTCGTAGGCGACCTCGGGGTGGACGACCTTGCCTGGCTCGCCCAGAGTGTCGGGGTTCACATACTCGACGCCCCAAGGGAGGTTGGTGGGCGTGCCGTGATGCTCGCCGTTGATGACATCGCCGATGCGGCCTATCGCGAGCCCGATCATGGCCGCCGGTCCTCCCGCATCGACCATCTTCAGGTACGAGATCCCGGCCCGCCGGCCCCAGATATACGCGCCGGCAGCCGCCCCGAAAAGGCCGCCCCACTGGCTGATCCCGCCCTCGTTGAGGGCGAAGATGCGAAGCAGCTGGCCCGAGAAGAGCCTGAAGTTCTCCCACACATAGAGGAGACGAGCGCCGATCAGTCCGACCACGACCATCCAGGTCACGCCATCGAAGCCGTGCCTCACATCCGCGCCGTCCTTGCCCAGGAGCCACAGCCCCAGCCGAGCTGCGGCGAGAATTCCGAGCACTGAGAACACGCCGTGCCACGTGATGAGAAAGGAACCGATCCTGAACAGGTTCGGCTCGAGGTCGATGACGATGCTGAGTGGGATCACGTCAGCACCCTCGCCAGGCGCGACATGGCGACGTCTTTCGGCAGCAGCGCCAGCGTGTAGTCGATCGGCGGCGAGATCTTCTTGCCCGTGACCGCCAGCCGCAGGGGCATGAACGTCTTGTTTGGGCCCTGCCCCGAGCCCTCGACGACTCGCATGAGCGCGTCATGGATCGCCGCCGGCTCCCAGCTCACGTCCCGCAGCGCCTGCGCGGCGGCGCGCGCGCGTTCGATGGACTCCTGGTCGAGTGCGGGAGGCTGCGGGTCGGTCCACAGGTACTCGAGAAGGGAAGCAGCGTCGGCCAGCTTGCTCATGCGCGTTTTCAGGGCCGGCGCCGCGCGCAGGATGGTCGCGTCGTCGAGTGCGGGCAGGAACGGCTTGAGCCTTTGCGCCAGCTCGTCGTCGTCCATCGCACGGATGTATTCGCCGTTGATCCAGTTGAGCTTCTCCCAGTCGAATCGCGCGCCTGCGTGCTGAACGCGCTCGAAGGAGAACACCCTGATCAACTCCTTCAACGAGAAGATCTCTTGCGACGTTCCCGGGTTCCAGCCCAGGAGCGCGAGGTAGTTGAGCAGCGCCTCAGGTAGGTAGCCCTGCTCTTTGAAGAGCATCAAGTTCGCTTCTGGATGCTTGCGCTTCGAGAGCTTGGATCCGTCCTTGGCCAGGATCAGCGGCATGTGCGCGTAGGCCGTAGGCCGGTCATAGCCGAGGGCGTCGATCAGCATGAGCTGGTAAGGCGTGTTGGACAGGTGCTCCTCGCCGCGAATGACGTGGCTGATGTTCATGAGCGCGTCATCGACCGGGCTCGCGAACTGGTAGGTGGGATAGCTGTCCGACTTGATGATGATGAAATCCCCGATCAGGTCAGCGTCGAATCTCATCTCGCCCCGGACCATGTCCGCGAACTTGATCTCGCCACCAGGGACTTTGAAGCGAACCGCGAATTCGCTCCGCCCTTCGGGCGGGTTGTTCAGGCAGCGCCGCGAGTATTTGTAGGGACGCTTCTCCATCTGCGCCTGCTTGCGCTCTACCTCGAGCTCCTCTGCCGTGCAGTAGCAGCGGTATGCCTTGCCACCCGCCAGAAGCCGCGCCGCATGCTCTCGGTACAGATCGAGCCGCTCCGCTTGACGATACGGCCCATGTGGTCCGCCCTTGTCGGGCCCTTCATCCCAGTCCAGCCCGAGCCAGCCCAGCCCTTCGTAAATGACCTGCTCGTACTCAGGGCGGTTGCGCTCGACGTCGGTGTCATCGATCCGGAGCACGAAGGTCCCGCTATGCGCCCGCGCGAACAGCACGTTGTAGAGGGCCGTGCTCGCGGTGCCCAGATGCGCAAACCCCGTTGGGCTCGGCGCAATCCGCACCCTTACTCCCGGGGCGTCAGTCACCTCCATATGCTAGGTGCGTGCGGGGAACGCCTGGAGTGCTCGCCCTGGTCGGAGGCGACGAGTTCCATCCGGGCAACGAGGAGCAGGACCGCATCCTTGCGCGCCGTGCGCGCCAGGGGCCCGCGTTCGTCATCCCCACCGCCGCCGCCCGCCAGGGCCCGGAACGCGCGGTGGGTACAGCGACGAAGTGGTTTCGACAGTTCGACATCGAGCTGATCGAGCTGCCCATCCTGAAGCGGCGCGACGCCATGTCGCCGCTCCTGGCCGAGCAGGCCCGCACAGGTGGCTTCTTCTACATGGTCGGCGGTGACCCAGGGCTGGTGGCGAACGTGCTCCGCGGATCGTCGGCGTGGCATTCCGTGTTCGCGGCGTGGCAGGGCGGTGCGTCGCTCGCGGGCTCCTCGGCAGGAGCGATGGCGCTCTGCAGCCACACGCTTGTGCGGGCCACGTGGCCGAATCGATTCCACCGGAGGCCTGCCGACGCGCTCGACGTGGTGCCCAAAACTGCTGTGCTGCCCCATTTCGATACGTTTGGCGAGCGCTGGATCGAGTCGGCCCAAGAGGCGGCGCCGCGGCTGACGCTGCTCGGGATCGACGAGCGAAGCGCGGCGATCTGGGATGCAGGCAAGTGGCGGGCGGCCGGCCCAGGGGCCGTGACCGTGATCAAAGGCAAACGGACCAGCCGGTTTTTGTCCGGTGATGAGGTGAAGGGCCTGAACGCGCCGGTATCGTTGCTGCAGACGTGACACAGACGATGTTCCGCCGTCAGCCCAAATCGCTCCAGTCGGCCATGCTGCACATGGGCTCCTTGCGAGTCCACCACATGCTGGGCGGGCGAGGGACGCCGGTGCTTTTCATCCACGGTCTGGGCTCGTCCGGCTACCTCGAGTGGCGATTCAACCTCGAGCCCACAGCTGTCCGCCATCGTGTTTTCGCACCCGACCTCCCCGGCTTCGGCCGCAGCGAGAAACCACGGGCGCGTTATGGGATCCCATATTTCACGCGTTTCATCGAGCGCTACATGGACGAGCGCGGCCTCCGCTCGGCGGCGGTGGTCGGCGCGTCGCTAGGCGGGCGCATCGCGCTCGAGCTCGCGCTCAAGCAGCCCCGCCGTGTGACCCGGCTGGTGCTCGTGAACTCCCTCGGCCTGGGCCGGCCGGCGATGCGACTGACCTACGGTTTGATCACCATTCCGCGTGTGGGCGAGACCGTCATGAGAGTGGCGAGAAACGCGCTCAACTGGGTGCCCCCACCGATGATCCGCCGCGTCGCCGGCAGGTACGTCGGTGCAACCGGCGACCTGAATCGGACCATGGACGACAGCTACCTCGACAACTTGCGAGAGCTCTATGCCGCGGACGGATACCACGACGCGTATCTCGCCACGGTTCGCTCGCTGGTGACTCCGCGCGCTCTGGTCAGCGCACAGTACGACCTGTCCGGCCGCCTGCCCGAAATCAACGTTCCGCTGCAGCTCATCTGGGGCGCCGACGACCCGCTGTTTCCGGTCGCTCATGCGACGCGCGCGCACGCGCTGGCCCCAAATTCGCGCCTCGCCGTGATCGAGGGAGCCGGTCACACCCCTCAGGCCGAGCGGCCGGAGGAATTCAACCGGGTCCTGCACGATTTCCTCGACGCCTGACGAGCCGTCTCCAAAGCAGTACACGGGCCCCGAGTATCGGGCGCTCGTCGGCGGGCCGCTAGACCCGCTAGTCCACCCCAACCCCAAGGAACCGCCACGGCTCTACCGCGTGATCAGGCGCCTGGTGCGCTGGCTGGTGCTTCATCTCTTTCGGATCTCGCTGACCGGGCTCGAGAACATCCCCGCGCCGCCATACATCATCGCGGCAAATCATCAGGCGTGGTTCGACCCGGCCTTCATCATCCCGTTCTTTCCTGAGTCCCCGATCGTCTACACGATGGCAAAGCGGGAGACAGTGTTCAATCGCGCCTGGAAACGCCGGCTGCTGCCCCTGGTCGGTGTTTTCCCTATCTCCCCGAGCCGCGGCGAGCTGGACGAAGCAGGGCTGCGCACCGTCTATCAGATTCTCGAGCGGGGAGGCGTCGTTCTCATTTTTCCTGAGGGCCGCTACTCCCAGGGCCGCGCGCTGCGACCCCTCAAGGCCGGCATCGGGCATTTCGCTTTACAGGCGGGGGTGCCCATCTGCCCGGTCTCGGTGCGTGGAACCGACGCGCTTCGGCCTTGGAGCCGGATCGATGTCAGCATCGCGGCTCCCATCCGACCGGACCCCCCTACGTGGTGGTCCCTGAGCCGTCGCGTGTCGCAGGTCGTGGAGAACGTACAGCGCGCGATCGCCGCCGGCTTGCAACGGCGGCGTAAGTAGAATCCGGGGGCTTTGCATCTGGTCGTCGGCGCAGAACAGTTCCTTGGCCACCACGTATCGCATGCGCTCGCGAGCGAGGTGCCGGTGATCGAGTTGAATGCCGATGCCGACGACGAAACGCTGGCTGACGCGATCCGTACGGTCGAAGTCGTCCACATCTGCGCCGAGACGTGGACCCCAGGCCGCCGCCTCCGGTTTCGCAGGGACCCGCCTGGCCTCCTTGTTCGAATCGTCAACGCGGCTCGCAGGGCCGGCGCCAAGCGCATCGTCCACATCTCGACCGCCGATGTCTACGGAGCTCACCCCACTCGCATCACCGAGCGGTCGAAGCTTCGGCCGACGCACGCGTTCGAGCGGCTCAAGCTGCATGAGGAGGAGTGGCTCTTCGACGCCGCCCAGGACCTCGACGTCGTCGTCCTGCGACCGGCCCGGATCTTCGGCGCCGGTGACGACTGGATGCTGCCCCGTTTGCTGACCACGCTGGCCAAGGGCCGGTTGTGGCTGCCGGGAGGCGGCAGGGTCAAGCAAACATTTGTCGCGGCTGGCGACGTCGGGCGTGCGTGCCTGGCCGCTGCCGATCGCGGGCAGCCGGGGCACTCGTACCTCGTCGGTGGGTTTGATGCCACGTGGCGCGACCTGCTGGAGTCGTCCGCCAGGGTCGTGGGGATCGCAGCTGAGATTTGGCCCGTGCCCTACGATCTTGCGTTCCTACGCGGGCTCGCGACGGAGGCGCTCACAGCGACGGGAGCGCAGGTGTGGCCCGGCATTTTCGCTGTGGATGCGATCGGCAAGCCGCACCAGTACGACGACTCGTATTCGCGACGTGAGCTGACCTGGTCGCCGGCGGTGGGAAGTTTCGAGCAGGCGATGCCTCAGATGGCAGCCTGGCTCACGGAGCTTCCGGGGGTGGCTGGATTCGCTCGGACGGAGGCTACTTAACCGCGACTAATAAGTGCGTGGTGCTCAGGCCGGGTTCGTTCTAGCACTCCCAGCGTGGCTCTCTGTCTGAGACTGGCGCAGCGTCGGCTGGGGTCCCCGCGGCGCAGCCGCGGGAGTGAGGCGCTGTCCTCACCCGCGCTATTTAACCGCGAGACAGGTCACGGTTTTGAAAACCCCATCGATCTTCTGGATCTTGTCCACGATCAGCGAGCCGATGGAGTTGACGTCCGGCGCTTCGCAGACCGCGATGACGTCGTACTCGCCTGTGATCGCGTCGGCGGCCGAGATGCCGTTGACGCCCTCCATCTTCTTGGCCACTTCGAGGGCGCGCCCGGGCGACGCATTGATCAGGACGTAGGCCTTCATTTAGCTTCCCCCAAAACCCAAACGGTCAGAACAGCGTCAGCGTACAACCAGATCGAGATCAGCGCGACTTGAGGGCCCGGATCATGACCTCATCGGTGACATTGGCCCCCGACAGCACTACGACGACCTTCTCGTTGGGAGCGGCGCTGTAGTGGTAGAGGAGCCCCGCCAGGGCTGCCGCCCCGGCCGGCTCCGCCAGCAGGTGCTCCCACTCGAACAAAAGCCGGATCGCGCGCAGCATCTCCGCCTCCTGCACCAGCACGACCTCGTCGACGTAGCGCTTCGCCAGCTCGAAAGTGAGCTTGCCTGGCGCTGAAGCGGCCAAACCGTCGGCGATCGTGTTGACGCGCTCGAGGGTGATGATGCGGCCGGCCCGCAGGGAGCGGTACATACCATCTGCGCCGGCAGGCTCGACCCCGATTACGCGCACGTCCGGCCGCTTCTCCTTGAGATACAGCGCGATGCCTCCGATCAGCCCGCCACCGCCTATCGGCACAATGATCGTGTTCACGTCCTCCAGGTCGCGCAGGACCTCGACGCCGATCGAGCCCTGCCCGGCGACGACATCCGGATCGTCGAACGCGTGCACGAAGGTCTCGCCGCCTTCCTCTCGTTGGCGCATCGCCTCCAGGTAGGCGTCGTTGTAGTTGCGTCCCGATTGGATGACGCGTGCGCCCAGCCGTTGGATCGCCTCGACCTTGAGCTGGTTCGCCGTCTCGGGCACGTACACCGTGGCCGGGATCTTGAAAGCGGCAGCCGCATACGCGACACCCTGCCCATGGTTGCCGGCTGAGGCGGTGATGACCCCGGTGCTCCGCTCCTCCGGGTGCAGGCGCATGACCTTGGTGAGGGCCCCGCGGACCTTGAAGGCGCGGATCGGCTGGATCGACTCCACTTTGATGTGGACGTGGCAGCGCGCCTTGTCGGTGAAGGCGCGCGAGTACTGGAGGGGGGTGGGTGAGAGGTATCCGGCGAGGTCCCGTGCGGCCTTTTCGACCGAGCTTGGCGTCACGCCAGCGGTTTCGGTATCGACTTCCCTCAACGCTCGGTCAATGATAGGAGCATGACTGATGACCTCGACCGCATCGAACCTCGGGAAAGTGCACACGTCAGGTCGCGTGACAAGAAGATTCGCGGCCCGCAGGTCGTGTCTGTCAACCCGGGCCTCAAAAAGCTGGCACTGCACATCGCCGGGAAACGCCGGAAGAAACCAAAGCCGACCTCCGGCTAGAAATCGGCCGCCACGATTGCGCGCTTGTGGGTGCCGCTGCCAAGCAGCCGGTCACCCTGGTGGCAGGTCACCTCGAAATAGAGCTTGTTGCCTTTGACCTCGGTCAGCTTGCTCGTGACGACCACTGTGCTTCCCGGCGCGGCCGGTGCGAGATGCCGGACATGCACCTCGTAGCCAACGGTCGTCTGGCCCGACGGCAGCAGGTCTTCCACCGCTTTGTGGCTCGCGCCTTCCATCAGTCCGATCATGGCCGGGGTCGCAAAGACCCCCTTGCCGCCGACGTGCATGGTGGTCAGCCGCTCGTCCACGACGCGCTCGATTCGGCACTCGAGCCCGGGCTCGATGCCGGCGTGTGTGCTCACGGTTTAGATTGTCCGGAATGACGAGCACGGGGGGGAGGGTTCGGAAGGCGATCTTTCCCGCGGCCGGCCTGGGCACTCGCTTTCTGCCGCTCACCAAGGCCATGCCCAAGGAGATGCTGCCGCTGGTCGACAAGCCGACCATTCAGTACGGGGTCGAGGAGGCGATCGCGAGCGGAATCGAAGAGGTGATCATGGTCACCGGCGGCGGCAAGCGCGCCATCGTCGACCATTTCGACCGCTCTTTGGAGCTAGAGCACTATCTCCGCCTGCGTGGCCGAGAAGACTTGCTCCGAATCCTCAAAGAGGTCGACGTCCTGACCGACCAGGTCGACATCACATACATCCAGCAGAAACAGCCGCTTGGCCTTGGGCACGCCGTGTGGACCGCCCATCGTCTGGTCGAGGGTGAGGCGTGCGCGGTGCTGCTCGCGGACGACGTCATCCTGTGCGAACGGGACCCCTGTCTGAAACAGCTCATCGACGCCCATCAAGAGTCGGGTGCCACCGTGCTCGCAGTGCGGCGTTTTCCGATCAGCCAGGTGCGCCGCTACGGTGTCGTTGTGACCGATGGCGCCAAGGGCCGGCTGCACACCGTCACAGACATGGTGGAGAAGCCGGAGCCGGGAACAGAGCCCTCTGACCTCGCCATCCTGGGCCGCTACGTTCTCGCCCCGGCGGTCTTCAACGAGCTCGAGCGTGCGGCTCCAGGGGCGGCTTCCGAGATCCAGCTCACCGACGCGATCCGGCATACGGTTGGCAAGCACCCGGTGGTGGCCCTGGAGTTCGAAGGTGATTACTACGACACCGGCACAGTGCCTGGTTACCTGCGCGCAAATCTGACCCTGGCCATGAAGCGCGAAGGCTTGAGGGAGGAGTTGGCGCCGCTTCTCCGCGAGCTGCTCGAGGGGTAGCACCGGGCCCCAGCCGCGCCGAGTTTGGGGTCCGAGGTAGGTGGCTATACTTTGATTACGCTCTATGAGCCGAATCCCCGCCCGAGTGATTTACCTATGGCTGTTTCAGGAAGAAGAAGATTCGACGACGACAAGGTTGTCAAGTACGAGACCGCGGAGAAGGACTTCGAGGTCGAGGTTTCGCGCACCCTCAACAAGTGGTGCGTCACCGTCTACCAGATGCCGGACAAGCA
>DASXTG010000183.1:0-3022 GCA_036505515.1 Candidatus Dormiibacterota bacterium
ATGACCCGCCTGCGCATGCCGGAACGCTCGATCCTGGACACGCTCGTCGCGGGTGGCGTCGCCCGGAGCCGGAGCGACGCCCTCGCCTGGTGCGTCAGGCTCGTGGGCATGCACCAGGAGGATTGGATCCGGAGCCTGCGGGAGGCCCTGGTCAAGGTCGACGAGGTGCGCAGCAAGGGGCCGATCAACTAGCTCGAAGCCCGCCGCGGCGGGCTGCTTTCGCTATGAAAGAAAGGAGCGCCGCGCCCGTTGATAGGCTGTGCGCGCATTGGGCTCCAAGCAAACGGGTCGGAACGTGGTCGTCATCGGCGGCGGACCTGCCGGCCTGACAGCTTCCTATGAGCTCATGAAGCACGGGGTCGCGACCACGGTCCTGGAAAAAGATCCGGCTTACGTGGGCGGCCTGGCGCGCACGGTCGAGCACAACGGGTATCGGTTCGACATCGGCGGTCACCGCTTCTTCTCCAAGAACCAGGAGATCGAGGACCTGTGGACCGAGATCCTCGGCCCCGAGATCCTGACGCGCGACCGGCTGTCGCGCATCTATTACCGAGGACGCTACTTCGCGTATCCCCTCAAAGCCGCTAATGCCCTGTGGAACCTCGGCCCCATCGAGACCGTCCGCTGCATGGCCAGCTACCTCCGCGCTCGCATCCAGCCCATCCGCCGCCCGCGAAGCTTTGAGGACTGGGTGCGAAACCAGTTCGGCTGGCGCCTGTACAGCATCTTTTTCAAGACCTACACAGAAAAGGTATGGGGGATCAGCACCAGGGAGCTGTCCGCGGACTGGGCGGCCCAGCGAATCAAGAGCCTGGACCTCTGGCTGGTGATGAAGAGCGCGCTCCTGCCGCGCCGGCGCCCGAGCCACCGCGGCGACGTGGTCACGACCCTGATCGACAAGTTTCGCTACCCGCGGCTCGGGCCGGGGCAGATGTGGGAGCGCGTGGCCGAGCTTCACCGCCAGGACGGCCGGCCGGTCTTGCTCGGACGCGCGGTGACGAAGATCAAGCACGAGAACGGTCTCGTCCGATCGGTGATCGCGACCACTCAGTCAGGCCAGGTCGAGGAGCACGTCGGAAGCGAGTTCATCTCCAGCATGCCGATCCGGGAGCTGATCGCGCGGCTCGATCCCGCGCCACCGGCCAAAGTCAGTGAAGCCTCGGCGAGGCTTTCGTATCGAGACTTTGTCAGCGTCGCCCTGATGATCGACAGGGCTGAGGTCTTTCCCGACAACTGGATCTACATCCACGACCCGAGCGTCAAGGTCGGTCGCATCCAGAACTTCAAGAACTGGAGTCCGGCGATGGTGCCTGATCCGGCCAAGACGTGCCTGGGGCTGGAGTACTTCTGCTTCGAAGGCGATGGGCTGTGGACGTCCGACGACGCGACTCTCATCGACCGTGCGCGGACCGAGCTGGAACAGCTCGGGATGTGCCGTCCTGAGGAGGTCTTCGACGGCGTCGTGGTGCGCCAGGCCAAGGCGTACCCGGTTTACGACGATGCGTACGAGGCGCACGTCGCCGTCGTGCGCGACTATCTGGATACGCAGCTGAAAAACCTCCACCTTGCGGGCCGCAACGGCATGCACAAGTACAACAACCAGGACCATTCGATGATGACCGCGCTGCTGGTGGCCCGAAACATCGCCGCCGGCTCCCACTACGACCCGTGGAAGGTGAACGCCGACGCCGTTTATCACGAAGACGTCCACGTCGGCGAGAAGGACCTCACGGGCCGGCAGGTGCCGCAGCGGCTGGCCGGCTGACGAGCGCGACTCTCTTCAGGTCGTGTTTTTCGGGCGGGCGAAGTTGGCTGCAACCAGGCTTGCGGCAGCAAGCGCGACGAACAGCACCGCGTGCGTGTAGTGGTGTGAGGCGTGCGGATCGCTGACGAGGATCTGGAGCATGCCGACTGCATAGAGGGCGGCGATGACCAGGAAAACTACTGCGAGCACGACCAGCGATACGGCTAGAGGTGTCCCCTTCACGTCAGCAAAGTTAGCAAAGCCATGCTCACCAGGCCGGCGGCGATGCAGTACCAGCCGTACGGGTCGAGCCGGCCCGACCTGAAATAGCGGAGCAGAAATCGCGCGCTGACGTAGGCGGCCCCGGCGGCGAGAACCGCGCCTGCACAGTACTCGGCCAGCGGCTCTTCGGCTGAGAACAGCAGCGGCACCTCTATGAGGCCTGCGGCAAGGATGATCGGCGTGGCCAGGAGAAAGGAGAATCGAGCCGCCTCCTGGTGGCGGAGGCCCGCCAGCAGCCCGCCGCCAATCGTGATCCCGGAACGGGAGATGCCGGGGATCAGCGCCAGCGCCTGGCAGGCGCCGACGAGCGCGGCTGCCTTGAAGCTGATGTGCTCGGCGTCACCGAACCCCTGCTCCTGCTCGAGTCGTGGTCTGCCGGCGAGCGCTGCGCGACTCTCGGCGCGGCGCCTCAACATCTCGAAGCCGAGCATGAGCAGGCCGTTGACGACAAGGAAGGCGGCGGCCAGTTTCGGCGTGGCGAACAGCGCTTTCAGGAAGCGCTCGAGATAGACGCCGATCGCCCCGGCCGGGATTGTGCCAACGAGCAGGAGCATCGCCAGGCGCTCAGGCTCGGTCCGGATCTGGCCGCGCATCGCGGCGGCGAAAAACCCGCGAATGATCTCCACCCACTGCGTGCGGTAGATGAACAGGAGCGCACCCGCAGTGCCAAGGTGGAGCAGCACGAGGAAGGGGACGAAGGAAGGGTCGGACTGCTTGAAGGTCCAGCGCAGGAGGCTCGGGACCAGCACCGCGTGGCCCAGCGACGAAACCGGGAACAGCTCGGTCGCACCCTGCAGCAGGCCCATGAAAAGCGCCTGCGCGAACGTCACCTGAGCGTTAGATTCTCGGCGGCCTCAGTCAGCAGCTTGCGGGACGTGTCGAACTCGCGGCGCACGGCCGCATCTTCCGCCCGCTCCAACATCCCGACCACCCCCTCCCAGCGCTCGGCGTCTTGCTCGTGGAGCGCGGCCTTGACCTGGCCGATGGTCTGCGTGG
>DASXTG010000184.1:0-29905 GCA_036505515.1 Candidatus Dormiibacterota bacterium
GACCAGCGTGGTCTTGCCGTGATCGACGTGCGCGATGATGGCCACGTTGCGTATGTCGTGACGCAGGTTGGTCAGGGTCACAGCGCGGCCACTATACGTAAGATCCGAGCGCACTATGCGAATTGCGCGCCTCGTTCTTGCCGCCTTTGCGGCGCTGTGGACAGTCCTCCTTTGGCCCGTCCTCTGGGGTCCTCGCGACGCGGTCGCGGGAGGCGGCGAAGGGTGGATCATCAACTCTTTCAGCTCGAGCATCTCGATCTCCCCTGACTCCACGCTGAGCGTCGTAGAGGACATCCAGGTCGATTTCGGCTCACTGCAGAAGCACGGGATCTTCCGCACCATCCCGCTTCGATACCGATACGACGACACGCGAGACCGCTACTACGAGCTGAGCGTGCAGTCGGTGACGAACGGCACCACGCCGCTTCGCCACGATGACTATGTCGAGAGCGACAACCAGGTGATCAAGATCGGCGATCCGAACACAACGGTCAGTGGTCGCCAGCGATACGTCATCTCGTACGCGGTGCGAGGCGCGATGAACTCTTTCGCCGAGCACGACGAGCTGTTCTGGAACGTCGACGGCGCCCTCTGGCCGGTGCCAAAGCGCCAGGTCGCCGCCACCGTTGACCTCCCATCTGCCGCCGTTCAGGACTCGGCCTGCTTTCAGGGCACGCCTGGCTCCAACCAGGTGTGCCAGCACGCGCATGGAACCGACTCCGCAACGTTTGCGTCCACCCGCCAGCTCGCGTCCGGCGAAGAGATGTCCATCGTGGTGGCGATCAACAAGGGCGCGATTGCGATTCCGCCGCCACTGCTCGAGCCACGCCAGCGACGCTTCCCGCAGGACGCGTTCGATATCACGCCGCTGACGGTCGGCCTGTTCTTTCTGGTCCTCGTCGCAGGAGTCGGGCTGGTGGCATGGAACTGGTGGAGGCACGGGCGCGACCGCGCATACCTGACCCAGTACTACCTCACGAACGATCCCAGCGAGCGTGCCGAGCCGCTGCTCAACAGGGATCCCGTCGTCGTCGAGTTCGAGGTGCCGAATCAGAAGCGCCCCGCCGAGCTGGGAACGATCCTGGACGAGGTCGCCGATCCAAAGGACGTCACCGCGACCATCGTCGACATGGCGGTGCGCGGCCACCTCACGATCGCGGAGATCCCAGGCAAGAAGGACTGGTTGCTGACGTGGAAGGGCTCACCCGCCTCGGATCTCAGGCCGTATGAGAAGACCATCATCGACGGCCTGTTCACCGGCCGCCAGCAGGTCGCGCTGTCGACGCTCAAGGGCACCTTCGCGCCAACCTTGAAGAAAGCCGAAGGCCAGCTCTATTCCGAGCTGTCATCCCTGAAGCTGTTCGCGGGCCGGCCTGACTTCGCCCGCGCCATCTGGGCCACCCTTGGCACCGCGGTCCTGGTGTTGGGCGTCGCCGCCACCGCCATACTCGGCCTGGCGTTCGGCTGGGGCCTGGTCGGCCTCGCGGTCGTCGCGACGGGGTTCGTGCTCACTGTCACATTCCGGTTCATGCCCCAGAGGACCGCCTCGGGCCGCCAGCTGCTCCAGCGCACGCTCGGCTTCCGCCTGTACATGACCACCGCTGAGAAGTACCGGCAGCAGTTCGCGGAGAAGGCGCAGATCTTCACCCAGCTGCTTCCGTATGCGATCGTCTTCGGCTGCGTGACGCAGTGGGCGAAGGCCTTCGAGGGCATCGACACAAGCGCCACCAACAACTGGTACGTCGGCAATACACCGTTTCAGGCCGCGTTGCTCGCAAGCAGCCTCCAGACGATGAACACCAACATCTCGAGCGCGATCACCTTCGTTCCGCCAAGCTCGGGCAGCTCGAGCGGATTCGGCGGCGGAGGCTTCTCCGGTGGCGGCGGCGGGGGTGGCGGCGGCGGGAGCTGGTGAGGTTTAGGGCCGCAGGGGCCTTGGTGCCGAGAGCGGGAGTCGAACCCGCACGAGGTTGCCCTCATCGGTTTTTGAGACCGACGCGTCTGCCTGTTCCGCCACCTCGGCGTGCCAGCGGGGCTCGACAATACCATTCGCCTGTGTTTCGCCCCGCCGCGGCTCTGCTCTTCTGCTTGATCCTGGCCGGCTGCACGCAGCCCGGCCCTGCTTCCGCCAACCCGGCGGCCAATACCGCCACGACGCCCGCGGCCGGGTCGGTGGCATCCGCGCCCCGCATCGCGCCCCCACCCGTGACACCTCCCACCCCGCCAGGGACCAACCTGCCGGCGTTCGCGTGCAAGGATGCGGGAGGAGGGAGCACGGGGACCGCTCGCGTCACGGCCGCGCGAGTCGCCCCGCAGGCCGGCTACGACCGGTTCGTGCTTCAGTTTGACGGCAAGGTGCCTACGTACACGGTCAAGCGGCAGGCGAAGCCGACATTCTCAATGGGCGCCAGCGGCCGGACGATCACGCTCAGCGGTACGGCCGGGGCGCTGGTTCAGGTTCATTCCGCCACCCAGGCGCCTACTTACAGCGGGCCGACCGACCTCACCCATCCCGAGTATCTCGTCCTTAAAGAGGCGCGGCTGACCCAAGACTTCGAAGGCGTCGTGGCCTGGGGGCTTGGGCTCGCCCATCCTGCCTGCATGCGAACCTTCACCCTTTCCAATCCAGCGCGATTGGTGGTCGACTTCTCGACCGCATCGATCTGATTTCCCGATAACCTTCGAGGCCATGGCCGTTCAGCCCCCACCGGCGGCACCCGTCGCGCCTGCATCGACTCCCACGCCTCCGGCCAAGAAAGGGGGATGCGCCGGCTGCGGATTCTCGTGCCTCGGATGCCTTGGGGTCTTCGTCGTGCTGGCCATCCTCCTGGTTGGAGGTGGCTGGTACTTCCTGGTCGTTCAGGCGCAGGCGGGCGTGAATGCGCCCGCGTCGCTAGTCGTGATCACGCCCAAGGTCGACGTCGGCAAGAACGACTCCGGATACCGGCCCGCCATCCCTGGCGAGCAGCTCACCGCCGGGAGCTCAGTCCGCACGGCCGACGACGGTCATGCTGCCATACAGTTCCCCGACGGCTCGTTCACGCGCATGTCTCCTGACACCACGGTGACCGTGAATGCTGCGCAGCTGAGCAAGGAGGGCAACCTCCAGTCCGCAAGCCTCCAGCAGAAGATCGGGCGCACGCTCAGCAATGTGCAGCACCTGGTCGGCGGAGCCAGCTTCAAGGTTGGCGGCCACTCTGTCAGCGCCCAGGTCCGCGGAACGGAGTTCGAGATCCTCGTCCGCGCCAACTCCACCAACCTGATCAAGGTCTTCGATGGCAGCGTCGCGGTCAGCGGCGCGACCACCATCACGCTCAACGCGGGCCAAGAGGTCGACGCGGACGCCAACGGCAGGCTGTCGGCGCCACGCCCGATCCAGCCCGAGCCCGGTGACCCCCACGCACTTGCGTCGCAATGCAGACGGACCGTCTCCGCGGGCACCACCGCGGGCACCGAGCAGACATCCACCGGTGAAAGCCTGGCGACCGGGCAGACCGCCGTCGTGGACTACAACTCGCCCGGCGGCACCCTGAGCATCGCGCTGTGCTATCCGGGCAGCTTCATGACCCTGACCATCGTCAACCCACAGGGCGTGACTTATTCCTCGAGGGCAGGAGACCGGCCGGTCACGTTCCACATCAGCGGTCCCGCGGGCCGCTACCGCGCGACTGTCCGCGCCGTCGACGTGCCCGGCGGCGAGCCCTACGCAGTCTCGTTCGCCACCAACACGCCTTGCGTCAGCGGCAGCTCGGACAGCGGCACGTTCGTCCGCCAGACCCTCAGCAACGCCGAGCTTGCGCAGGGGCTGCGGGACTCCGGCGTGACCCTGCAGGTGCAGGGCACCTCCCCCACATCGGCGCGCGTCTACTACTACTCCGAGCTTGGCGGGATGCCGATCTCGTGGACCATCGTGTTTTACGCGGCGACACCGAATCTCGGTTTCGTGCTTACCCAGTTCACCATCCGCGGCGTCAATGTCACCACCCAGGTCGTGTCCCGGCTGACCCAGGCAGCGGGCCAGTCGGTGTCGTCCATCCCGTCCGACTTCACAGTGGACAGGGTCTATTCCTGCAAGGGGCCGCAGGGCGGGATGATGGTGATCGAGGGTCACCGCTAGGGGCGCGCTCTCGAGTTCGCGATAAACGGGGCTCCTAGCGTGTCGGAGGCGGTATGTTTCCGGGGATGTCCGCGCTTGCCGCCCGAAAGCCTGCGAGGCGACGGCGCGCCCTTCCTTGGCTCGTCACCCTCGTCATCATCCTTGTGATCGTCGGGGGCACCGGCATCTGGGTGACCACCGCAGCCCAGGCAGCCACAGACGAGCTCGCGGCACTGACCGTCTACCGACCCGCCGCCTCCGTCGCCCGCGGAGGTGGCGCCTATGCGCCGGCGACGACAGGGGCGGTGATCGCCCCAGGCGATTCCGTCAAGACCGACGCCAAGGGCCGCGCCGGCATCCAGCTGCCCGATGGCACCCTCACCCGGCTGGCGAGCGACACCGAGCTCACGATGACCTCGGCCCACTTCTCCAAGGATGGAAACCTGCACGATGCCACGCTCACACAGAAATTGGGGCGGACCTTCACAAACGTGCAGCACCTGATCAGCGGCGCTACGTTCTCGGTGCGCGGTCAGTCGGCGGTCGCCAGCGTGCGCGGGACAAAGTTCGAGATCGTCATCAAGCCCGACGGCACGATGATCGTCAAGCTCTTCGAGGGGGAGCTGGATTTTGACGGCAAGAACCACGTTCACCTCGTCGCACCCCAGCAGGCCACCGCGGATGCGCAGGGCAACGTCGGTGCGGCCGGCCCAATCCTCCCCGACCCCGATGATCCGTTCGGGGCGCAGATCGAGGCTCAGGACGCCAGCAGCCAGGGCACTACCCCCGGCACCGAGCAGCTGTTCATGGGCCCGCCCCTGCACGATGGCGAGCAGCAGCAGTACGCGTACAGCTTCGCCGGAGAGGGAATTGTCAAGGCCGCGCTCGGCTACCCGGGAAGCGCGATGGAGCTCAGGGTCAAGTCGCCCGACGGCCAGACGCACTCCGGCAAGGGCCCGTCACCGATCACAGTCGTCGTCGACAACGCGCCGGCAGGCATCTACACCATCACCATCGTCGGCATCAGCGGGCTGGGGCGAGAGGGTGAGACGCCCTTCCTGAGCGTGGCGGCCCTCGAGCCGTGTGCCAGCGCGACCGTTGAGCGAAACGGAGCGGTGCGCCACGGCTACACCGCCGAGGACCTGGAGACCAACATCAATGTCTCGGGCCTCTCGAACCTGAATCTCACGATCGTCGGCAACTCGTTGGCGGGCGCGATCGTGACCGGCAGCGGGACGTTCAATGGGGTGTCATGGACCGGGACCGTGGTCGTCTTCAGGCACGGAGGGGTTCTGCAGATAGTGGCTGTGGGCGCGACCGTGTTCGGTGTCCCGGTGCCGGCCGAGCAGGTGCTCAGCCAGATTGGTTCCGTGATCGGTCAGGACCCGGCGAACATCAACGTGGGCTTCGTTGTCGACCGCCTCTTCACCTGCAACGGTGTGGTGATCATCGACGGCCACACCTAGTAGTTATGAGAGGGAACCCGAATGGTTCCCTCTCATCGCCGGGCGCTTTGCGCGCGGCTGCTCGCCTTCCGGTATATCGATGGACTTTTCTGAAACGCCACTCCCAGCGACGCTCGGTGCGTTTGGGACAATGTCGCGGCCGGGCTCAGCCCGGCCGCCCCTGCGACGCGGGAAGGTACTGCCTAGGGAACCCCTAGCAGTCGGTGCGTGAAGTTGACCAGGAGCGAAAGGCCGGAGCCGGACAAGAGCCAGGTGACCTCGGCGACTCCGACCACCACCACGAGCAGAGCCCCCAGACCGATGCCCTTCTGGATTGCCGGCTGCAGCCAGCGCCCTGGTTCGGTATTGGTGGCGCGTCGTCGGCCGCTGAGGGCAGCCTCGAGCCGGTCCAGCAGCTCGCCGGCAGTGGCAGGCCGGCGGTTGGGGTCACGATCCATCGCTTGCTGAAGCACCGCCGAGAAGTCGGCAGGTAGATCCGGCACCACGTCGCGCACAGTCGGCGGCGGCTCGTAAAGCCGGCGGCTCAGCGTCTCGATCCAGCTCTTGGATGAGAACGGTCGTCGCCCGGTAACGGCCTCGAAGATGACCGCGGCCAAGGAGTAGACATCGGCGCGTCCGTCTACCTCGCGACCGACCAATCGCTCCGGCGCCACATAGTCGGGAGCAACTGGGGCACCAGCGCCGGGACCTGTGTTGAAAGAAGCCACAGTGCCGAGACCGAAGCCCGTCAGCAGCGTGCGGCCGTCATCGGCGAGCAGGATGTTCGCGGGCTTGACGTCGCGGTGGACGGTGGCGCGGGAGTGCGCGTAGTCGAGCGCGCTCGCGATCGGACGCAGGAGCGATACGACACCAGCAGGCTCATAGCGAACACCTGACCCGAGCACCTCGTCGAGAGTGCGGCCGGGAATCATCTCCGTGACGAGATAAGGACAGTCGCCGTCATAAGCGAGGTCGTACAGCCGCGGGATCGCCTCGTGCTCGAGGGCCACGTACGAGCGCAGCTCGAGAAGGAAGCGGCGCGAGAAGCTGACGTCGCGTGCGACCGCAGCCCCGATCGTGCGCAGGGCGACCTTGCGGTGCATGCGCGGATGCTCGGCTTCGTAGACCACGCCGAGGCTATCCGTCTCGAGCTCACGCAGGACGCGGTAACCGCCCACCTGGAGGCCGTTCTTGCGCACGTCCGCGCTTGGCGAGCCGTTCCGGCTATGCCGTGCCGATGCCATTCGAACCTTGAACTTTAGCCATTACGCCCGCCGGCTGGTGTCGGCGAGAGGATTTGAACCTCCATGCCCTCTCGGGCACCGGATCCTAAGTCCGGCGCGTCTGCCGTTCCGCCACGCCGACATCCTGTCCCCGCAAGTGTGCACACACGCGGGTTTCAGAGCCCTTCCAAACCCGCAAGTGTGCACACTCGGGCTCGCCGTGGGTGAAGGGGCTGCGCCAATCCGGGGTGCGCGCGCCCGCTACGATCATGCTGGCCATTACGGCAGTCTAGGAGAGGTGAGGCGAGAGAGATGAGGAACGCCCTGCTGGTCGTCGACGTTCAGAACGACTTCGTCGAGGGCGGCGCCCTGCCGGTCAAGGGCGGCCAGCAGGTGGCGGCCATGATTTCGCGCCACATTCGGCACTTCAAGACCGAGTACTCGTTCGTAGTCGCCACGCGGGACTACCACGAGGATCCCGCCGAGCACTTCTCCGACCAACCCGATTTCGTCAACACCTGGCCAAAGCACTGCGTGATCGGGACTCAGGGTGCGGCGCTCTGCCCGCCTGTCTTCAATCTCGTGCGTGAGAAGCTCATCTCGGCAGTCGTCGACAAAGGCCGCCATTCCGCCGCCTATTCAGGTTTCGAGGCCCTGGACCCGCGCGGCCACCCTCTGCTCGAGGTTCTCAAGGAGGCGCGCGTCGACCACATCGACGTCTGCGGCCTGACGACGGACTACTGCGTACGCGCCACCGCCCTGGACGCGCGCAAATATGACTTCCAGGTCCGCGTCCTGGTCAACCTGTGCGCGGCGGTCGATCCTGAAGCCGGCTTGCGCGCGCTGGAGGAGATGAAAGCGGCGGGCTGCCAGCTACAGGCCGCAACCGCCCCCTAAGAGGCGCCCCTAGCTCCTCCCAGCGGCGTGCCTCGTCCTACGAGCCGCCCTCGTATTTGAAGGAGACATTCAGCCGTACCCGGTACGTGGCCACTTTGCCGTCATCGATGGTGACGTCCTGCCGCACCACCTCGGCCACGCGCAGGTCACGCAGCGACTTGGCTGCGGTCTCGATCGCGCTTTTCGCAGCCGCTTCCCATGACGTGTTGCTGGTCCCGACCAGCTCGGTCACTCGATAGACGCTGTCGGCCATGGTTTCCTCCTTCAAATCTGGGCGAGTTCCCACAAATTGTTGCTCAGCCTGGTCAGCGTGTCAGGAAAGCACGCGCTGCAGGCGGCGCAGCTCGGGTAAGGCCTCCGCCATCTTTTCGGCGATCTCTGCTGCCCGCGCTGGATTCAGCATCAGCACCTGCTCAGTGAAGCCAAGCTCGAGCAGACGGCCTGACTGGTCGATCAGCTGGTTCTGGCTCTCCCCATCCCACGGAAACTGGATGGAATGGCGGATCGAAGTTCGCTCACGCCCGACCTCATCGCAGGTCGCTTCCAGCTTTGCGACCAGCTCCTTCACACGCCCCACGTCGCCGCCGGCGAGGTTCCAGACGTCAGCATGGCGAGCAACGATTCGCAGCGTCGCGTCGCCTGACGCGCCGATCCAGATCGGCGGATGTGGCTTCTGGAGGGGCTTGGGGTTGGCGATGGCGTCCTTGAGGCGGTAGTAACGGCCATCGAAATTCGTGCGCTCATCGGTCCACAGCGATTTGATCACCTGGAGCGATTCGCTGAGCCGCCCGACGCGGTGGTCGAGGCCTTCGATTCCGTACATGGTGTGCTCGACCTCGGCCCACGCGGCGCCGATCCCGAACTCGAGCCGTCCACCCGAGAGGTGGTCGACGGTGACAGCCTCTTTGGCCAGGAGCACGGGGTGGCGGTAGGTGTTGCCGGTGACCATGCAGCCGATGCGCACCCGTTTGGTCGCCTCCGCCATCGCCGCCTGGAGCGTCCAGCCTTCGTAGATCGGATCATCAGGGCCCGCGGGGCCGATCGACGCGAGGTGATCGAAATCCCAAACGTGGTCGAAACCACCCTCGTCCGCGATGCGCCACACGGCGCGCAGCGACTCTATGGTGGTGCGCTGGCCGGAGTGCTTGAGCCCAAAACGCAGCGTGTGATTCACAGGGTCAACGTTACGTCAGCGGAAACGTGTGGGCCGGACGCGAATCGGGATGCGGTAGTCGGCCGAGAAGCTCTCCGGGGTCATCCCGTAGGCCTTCATCAGGCGCCGGTACTTGGCGATGTAGGCGGGCACCCGATATGCGGGTGGTTGGGTCTTCGGAACCTTGGCGGCGCCGTCGATCCGCACGACGTCATCGCCGTCAGCGGTGGAGTTGAAATGCAGCTCGACCTGGGGATTGCGCCCGATGTTGGTCACCTTCTGCCCCGGCACGGAGTAGACCAGGAAGGAAGAGCCGTCCCACAGGAACCAAACGGGCACCACCAGCGGCCTGCCGTTGGGATTGGTGGTGGCGAGCCAGATCACGAGCTCCTTCTCCAGCCGTCTCTGGACGTGCTTGCCCCCGGGGGTCGCGACGTCAAGACCTGCGCGCTTGGCTGTGGTCACTGCTGGGTAAGAATATGACGGTGAGCCAGAAGGTCAAGAAAACCGAAGCTGATTGGCGCCGCGACCTGACCCCAACGCAGTTCCACGTCCTGCGCGAGAAGGGAACCGAGCGCCCCTTTACCGGCGAGTACTGGGATACCAATACTCCGGGCGTCTACCTGTGCGCGGGGTGTGGCGCCAAGCTGTTCGACTCCGAGACGAAGTTCGATGCCCACTGCGGCTGGCCGAGCTTCTATGCACCGGCCGATGGCGCGCCGGTTGAGGAGCACGTCGATCGCAGCCTCTTCATGACCCGAACCGAGGTCACATGCGCGAGCTGCGGCGGCCACCTCGGTCACGTCTTCGACGACGGCCCGGAGCCGACCGGGCTGAGGTACTGCATCAACTCAGCCTCGATCAAGCTGGACCCCAAGACAACCGCTTAGGGCACGTCCATCACGTGCTCAAGGCGGACAGCAGCGCCAGGAGTCCGAGTGACGCGATGGCGATCGCGCTGATTACGCTGATGCCCCGCACCATTTGCGCCGTCATGCGAGCGCGGAGTCCGGCCGCCAGGGCGGCGAGCACACACCACCACGTGGCCGACCCGAGGAAGACGCCGACGACGACGAGCCCGGGCGGCAGGTAGCCGCCCTGCAGCCCGATGCCAAGGGCAGCGACAAGCGCGGCGAACGAGATGATCGTGCTGGGGTTGGTGATGGTGAGTCCGAGCGTCGACAGGTAGTCCCACACGAGCCCCGCTCCGTTCGCCGCGGCTGCGACGTCAGCGGCCGGCCGGCGCTCGAACGTGGTCTTGACGCCGATCGCAATCAACACGGCTCCTCCTCCCAGCGCGAGCCAGCGCTGCTGCCCGACCAGAACCGAGGTGATGGCGCCGACGCCGAATGCGGCGAGCGCTGCGTAGAAGCCATCAGCCGTGGCAACGCCGAAACCGGAGACGAGTCCGTGTCGCCAGCCCCGGATGAGGGTGCGCCTAAGGCAGAGAAAGAAGATGGGGCCCGGCGACGCGGCGATGGCGAAGCCGAGGGCGAACCCTCTGAGCAGCAGGCTGGCCACCGGAACCTCTCATATCGGCGAATTGTATTTCGTTGTTGTGAGCCCCCTCCGCACCGCGGGGAGGTGAAGCCTAGGGGAAGAATGGCGCGGGTTCGCCTGTCTCCGTGTACTTCTTCAAGCGGCCCACGATCCTGCCCCACGTGTAGTTGACAGACGCCAGCTCGGCCGGTGGGACCGCGACGGGCCAACCGTCATGAATGAAGCGGACCTCATTGCCGCCCTCTTTCGCCTGCACGATCTCCCACGTGACAGAGGTTCCCTCCCAACCGGGAAAACCAGCGGGTTCGGACCAGCGAACGAATTTGCCCGGCTCGAGCTTCTCCACCTTGAGCTCGAGCTTCGGTCCGCCGAAACCGAAAGTCGCGACTGATCCGACTTTCGGCTCCGCATAACTGTCGCGCGTCCAGAAGTTGGCGAGTCCCTCCCCTGTGGAGATCGCCTCATAGATCTTGCCCGCGTCCGCCTTGATCGTCACGGTATGCATCAAAGGCCCAGCCATCACCTTGCCTCCTGAAGACTTGACTTAATTAAGCGATATCTTAAGCTTACTCAAATGCCGGCGCAAGCGGTTCGGCCTCGAGATCCCCTTGCCGCCCTTTCTAATCCGCGGCGGCGGGAGATCCTCCGGCTGGTCTGGACCAAAGAACGCTCGGCGGGTGAGATCGCGGCAGCCTTTGCGGTGAGCTGGCCCGCCACCTCGCAGAATCTCCGGGTGTTGAAGGCCGCAGGACTGGTCAAGGAACGCCGGAATGGGACCAGCCGCCTCTATCGCGCCGACCGCAGCTCACTACGACCACTGGAGGCGTACCTTCGCCGGATGTGGCTGCGCGACATCGACCGCCTGCGGCTGCTCGCCGAGGCTGAGGAGAAGAGACGGTCGAAGACCTGATCGAAGGTGATGGAGACGAAGTCCGGTTAGAGCAGCACATCGCCGCATCGCCGGCGACCGTTTTCTCCTATCTCATCGAGCCCGCCAAGTTCGTGCTGTGGATGGGGGTCGGTGCGGAGATGGATCCTCGACCGGGCGGGCGTTACCGGATCGACGTCGACGGTGAGCACTTCGCGGTCGGCGAATATCGTGAAGTCGATCCTCCGCGCCGGCTGGTCATGACCTGGGGATGGGAGAATCAGGAGGCAGTACCACCAGGAGCGACGACGGTAGAGATCACGCTCACGCCGGACGGCACCGGCACGCTGCTGCGACTGCGGCATACGGGCCTGCCCAACGATGAAGAGAGACGGTCACATAGGAGCGGCTGGATCATGTACACCGTCAAGCTGGCGGCGATCCTTAACACCTGATTGCCGGCACCAATTTCGTTTAAGCAGCCGATAACCTGGCTCGGATATCCTGCTTGGCCCGATGGAAATCGCTCGCAACATTGCGCGGCATAAGCTGCGCAGCTTTCTGACCATCTCCGGCATCGTCATCGGCGTGCTCGCCCTGACGACGATGGGAGCGCTGGCCGAGAACTTCAACGCGCTGATCGACGGCGGCGTCAAGTACTTCGGCTCGAGCATCCAGGTCGGGCCGCCTGACGGGCAGTCGGCACAGCTCCTGCCCATTTCGAAGATCGACGAGCTCAAGCAGGTGGACGGTGTGGCCGCAGCATTCCCCGGCTACTCGTTCCCGGCCAAGCCGGGCCAGATCACCGTGGTCAGCTTCGGCCTCCCCGACTTGATCGTCAGCGGGGACCCGGATGAGAACAACTGGTCGGCGATCAAGACCACGCTGGCGCAGGGCCGCCAGCTGGACCCGAATTCGACCGGCACGGTCGTACTCGGCTCGACCATCGACAAGGAGTTCGGCAAGAAGATCGGTGACACCATCGACCTTCCGATCAGGCCGCCTGACGCAAAGCCCGACTTTGTCAACCACACCTTCACGGTCGTGGGGATCCTCAACCCGACGCGAACCGCACCGGACACGTTCGCCTACATCACCATCGCCGACGGGCAGATGCTCATGAGGGACAGCCTGCCACCCACGCTGCGAAACGTGATCGACGTCACTCAGATCACCCAGGGGATCAGCGTGTATGCGAAGTCCGGCACTTCGCTGAGCGACCTGGACAGGATCGCGGACCGGATCAACAACCAGGTCCCGGGCGTGAAGGCGATCAAGCCGAGCGACCTCGTCAACGGCTTCAAGTCCGGAGGCGCCGTCTTCACAGCCATCACCACGGCGGCCGCGCTGCTGGCCCTGATCATCGGCGGGCTCTCGGTTGTCAACACCATGTTCATGGCTGTGGCCGAGCGCGTCCGCGAGATCGGCCTCAAGAAGGCGGTGGGTGCGACCACGCGCGATGTCATGGCCGAGTTCCTTTTAGAGGCTACGTTCATCGGGGTGGTTGGGGGAGTCGTCGGCTACGCGCTCGGGGCCGCGATCACCATCATCGTCAACGCAAGAATGCCGGCCGGTCAATCGACCTTGTTCCTTCTCACGCCCGCCCTCACGATCTTTGCGATCGGATTCGCCACCGTGCTCGGTGCGCTGGCCGGCATCCTGCCCGCCTGGCGCGCCGCCAGGCTCGACCCGGTCACCGCACTGCGGAACGAGTAGATGGCAAACGTCCGACTCGAAGACCTGACCAAGCACTACAAACGAGGCGCCGAGATCATCCGGGCTCTCGACGGCGTGACGCTCGACATCGATCGGGGCGAGTTCATCGCGGTCGTCGGCCGATCCGGAAGCGGCAAGACCACGATGCTCGACCTGATGGGCCTTCTCCTCCGCCCCACCGCAGGGCGTCTGCTCATCGATGACATCGACACCGGCAAGCTGAACGACCGCGAGCGTGCCCACACGCGCGCCCTCAAGGTTGGCTTCGTCTTCCAGGAGTACAACCTGCTGTCGGGCCTCAACGTCCTGGAAAACGTGATGATGCCGCTTCGCTATGTGAAAGGCTCGAAGGAGGTCGGGCGCCAGCGCGCCCTCGAGCTGCTCGAGCGCGTCGACCTGTCCGACCGCATCCGGCACCGCTCAAACGAGCTCTCCGGCGGCCAGGCGCAGCGCGTAGCCATCGCCCGCTCGATGATCAACCGGCCATCGCTCATCCTCCTGGACGAGCCGACGGGCGCTGTCGACACCGAGACCGCGCAGCAGCTCGTCGAACTTCTGAAGCGACTCAATAGAGAGGATCGAGTCACAGTCGTCGTGGTGACTCACGACCTGGACATCGCGGCCCAAGCGAGCCGCATGATCCGGCTCAAGGACGGCAAGGTCATCGCCGACGAGAAGGTCGAGGAAAAGGTTCCGGTAGCCTAGGAAGCCTGAAGGTAGGTCTCGGACTTCCCAACGCAGACAGGAGCCTGGATAACGGGCGTCTCCTCGTCGACATCGCGCGCCGAGCAGAGGAGCTCGGCTTCTCCTCACTCGGCACCATCGGCCGCATGGCCTACGGGACTTATGAGGAGCTGGTCACCCTCGCCGCAGCTGCTGCGGTCACGAAGCGAATCGGACTGATGACTGACATCCTGCTCGCGGCGACGCGCGAGCCGGTGCTCCTGGCCAAGCAGGCCGCGACCCTCGACCGGATCTCTCAGGGGCGGTTTCTGCTCGGCATCGGCGTCGGCGGGAGGCCGGACGACTTCATCATCAGCGGCTTCGAATTCAAGAACCGCGGCAGACGCATGGATGAGGCGCTCGACCTGATGCATCGCGCGTGGCGAGGTGAGCCGATTCCCGGAACCAGTCAACCGGTCGCGCCCAAGCCGCTCAATGGCCACTCGGTGCCGATCACCTTCGGCGGCTACTCAGACGCGGCGATCGCGCGCGCTGCGAAGTGGGGCATCGGCTACACGCTGGGTGGCGGCACGCCCGAGGCACTCCAGGGAATGATGGAGCGCGTCACGACGGCCTGGAAGGAGGCCGGTCGCTCGGGAAAGCCCGAGTTCCGTGCCCTGGGCTATTACGCCATCGGCGATGAGGTTCACGCCGAAGCCCAGTCAAACCTCAGCGCTTACTACAGCGATTACGGCGATCGCGTCTGGCGGGGGACCGTGAAGTCAGACGCCGAGGCCAAGGAGCGCGTCAAGGCCTTCGAGGCAGTCGGCTGCGATGAGTACCTGCTGTTCATGGCCGCGCCCAGGGTGGCGCAGGCAGAGCGTCTTGCCGAGGCCGTTCTCTAGCCGAATTCTCGGCTATGGGGCACTGGGTGCCGGCCTGGTCGTGGCGCTGGCGGTCGGCATCGCAGCGTTTCAGTCACTTCAAGTTCCGCAGGAATCGCCCTCGGCCAGCAGTCCGACGCCGGCGGTCGGTTGCAATCCGGCCCCTTGCGCCAACGTTCGCGGCTACACGCTCTGGGTGTCGAACCTCAACAGGGAGGCCGATGAGGTGACGATGCAGATCACGTTTCGCAACTCGAGCCAGGCGACCCACGCCGACCCGAGCGACCTCGAGCTCATCGATTCGGCGCGCCAACCAAGCCACCCCGACTTCTCGCGTCCCGACTGCACTCAGTGGAGCCGGCATAAATTCAGCGACGGCGCGATGTACGGGCCGCTCACTCTGTGCTTCAAGGTGACCACCACCTCGCCGCCGCTCATCCTCCGCTGGTCGCCCGACTTTGGCCTCTTCTGCTGTCAGACGGACATCAAGCTCGGCTGAGTCGAAGCGCGATGTCGGGACGGTTGGTGATCAGGACCGCGACCCTCGGGTCGCGAAGGAAGCGGCCGATCTCCACCTCCTCGTCCACCGTCCACACCCAGACAGGCATGCGCCGGCGCGCGCAATAGCTCAGCACGCGCGCGCGGGCAAGCTGCGCATGCGCGGCTACGAAGTCCGCGTGACAGCGCTGCAGCCGTCGATGGGGAAACAGCTCGCTGAGTCGAACCCGAGCCACCTGCCATGGGGGTGCACCTTCCATGTCGTGGCCAAGCGTCAGGCCCACCTGGAGGTGCGGAAACTCGTCCTTGATCCGCCTTGCGGACTCGTCCTCAGCCGTGATCACGAATCGACTTGCGTCAAGGCGGGCGAGGGTGCGGCCGACGATGTCTCGCTCGTAGCCGGGCTCCTTCACGTCGATGTGCAAGCGGACCGGCGCCGTCAGGAGGTCGAGAGCCTCCTCCACGGTTTGCGTCTGAGGTCCCAGCTCCCCGCGTAGATCCGCATATGACGTCTCGCTGATCGCCCGTCTCGCCGGTGTCGTCTCGTCGTGGTAGTTGACGTAGGTCCCATCGCGAGTTCGGCGAACGTCGATCTCCACGAAGTCGACGCCAAGTGCCATGGCGCGTCGGTAGCGTTCCGATGCCGGCAGGCCCGGTATCCCGCACTCACCACGATGGGCATCGATGAGTGGGCGCATCTCCCGCATATTGATGGACGTGGCGGGCCTGCATCCCACGGTTGTGATCACCGGGGCCACGGGCGCGATCGGTTCAGCGGCGGCTGCGGTCCTTGTATCCCGGGGAGCGCGCCTGCTGCTGTTGGCACGGCCGACCGACCGTCTCGATTCCATTGTTGAGAGGCTTCAGAGCGACAAGCGCGTGCTGGGCGTCGGCGTCGACCTGGCGGTGCTTTCTTCGGTGCGCAGGGCAGCAAGGGAGATCGCCCGCAGCGCCGGCCACGTCGACGCGTTGATTCACGCCGCGGCTGTCTTCTCCAACGAGTTCAGGAAGGCCGCTGACGGGTTCGAACTGATGCTGGCCACGAACCACCTGGGCCCTTTCATGCTCACGAACCTGCTCCGCGACCAACTCGTGGGAGGCGGACGGGTGATCATGGTTTCGGCTCCGTCTACGACCAGGGTCAACTTCGATCACCTGCTGTCGAAGGACCACTTCCGGCCGCTGCAGACGTTCGGCGCGACCAAGGCGGCCAGCCTCATGTTCACCTTCGAGCTGGCGCGACGCGCGAAGCGGTGGGACGTGCGCGCCAATGCCTTTCATCCCGGCCTCGTCCGCTCGGAGCTCATGCAGGAGGCCTCGCGACCGATTCGACTCTTCTCGCGCATGCTCTCCAGGTCCGCGGGCCGCGCAGCGGGAGACCTGGCTGAGGTCGCCATCTCACCGGCCTTTGAGGGCACGACCGGGTGGTTCTTCAAGGGGATCCGGCGAATCGATGCGCCGAGGTCGACGCTCGACGTCGACGCCCAGCAGTCGTTGTGGGCGCGCACGGCCGAGCTGGTGGAGCTGGAGAAGAGTTTCTGACGCACGAGGTATTCCCAAGATCTTCACACGGCGCTCACAACCTCCGGGAAGGATGAGAGACATCAATCTCGGACAGCAAAAGGAGTGGTCGACATGAGACGCGGTTTCGGTTTGCTATGGGTGGCGCTGACAGGCATCTTGCTCGCGGTCGTCGGCGCGGTTGCGTACCAGGCGGGCTGGTCGGCGGGAGTGGCGACGCACATTCCCGAAGGCGCTGTGGCAGCAGCTCCTTATTACGGCTACTACGCGCCGCATTTCTACGGCTTCGGCCTGTTCGGTTTCTTCTGGCTCCTTTTCATCCTGTTCCTGATCTTCGTGCTGTTCCGCGCAGCCCGATTCGGCCGCGGATGGGGCTACTACCGCGGTTGGGGCCCTGGCGGACACGGCGGCCCAGGCGGGGGCGTCCCGCCGGCCATCGAGGAGCGGATGCAGGAGTGGCATCGGCGAGCGCACGGCGAGCCATCGCCCGCGCCGCCACCGCCCGACACCAAACAGGTTTGACGGCGGCCGTGCACCGGGTCATCCCCGGTGCACGGGTATCTACGATGGACGCCGTGCCCACCATCCTGGTCGTGGACGACGAGCCAAGGATCGTCCAGCTCGTCCGCGATTACCTGGAGCGCGGCGGTTTCAATGTTCTCGTCGCGTCCGACGGCCCGACAGCCTTGCGGATGGCCCGCACCGGGCGGCCTGACCTCATCGTGCTGGACCTGCGGCTGCCGGGGCTCGACGGATTGGACGTCGCCCGGGCTCTGCGTCGCGACGGTGAGGTGCCGATCATCATGCTCACCGCGCGAACCGAGGAATCGGACAAGCTCGTGGGCCTGGAGCTCGGCGCGGACGACTACATCACGAAGCCCTTCAGCCCGAGGGAGCTGGTCGCGCGCGTCAGGGCCGTGCTTCGCCGCGCCGAGGGCTTGCGTTCGCCGTCGGACCTGATTCGCGTCGGCTCCAGCGTCGAGCTGGACTTGTCGAAGATGGAGGCGCGCATCGCCGGACGCCGCGTCGATCTGACGAAGACCGAGTTCCAGCTCTTGTCGACAATGGCCAGGCAGCCGGGTCGTGTGTTCACGCGTGCTCAACTCCTGGATGCGGTGAAGGGCGTTGCTTTCGAGTCATACGAGCGCGCGATCGACGCCCATATCAAGAACATCCGCCGGAAGATCGAGCTCGACCCGGCCGCTCCGCGCTTCGTTCAGACCGTGTTCGGCGTTGGCTACCGCTTTGCGGAGCCCGACGAAAAGCGCGCCCCAGCTGCGGAGCGGTCCGGTTGAGCCGGGGCTGGGGACCCGGTCCGCGCCGGCGGCCGCCGTGGTGGCCGAACGACCATCCGTGGCCACAACCCCGCCGGTGGGGACGGCGCGGCATGCCCTTCTTCTGGCGGATCGGCTGCGCGGTCGCCGGGGTGATCTTCCTGGCCGCCGTGGCCGGCGCCGTCATCGCCGCCCTGGTGGGCACGCTGATGGGTTGGATCCTCGGACCGGAGGTCTTTCGACCTGGCGCCACACAGGTCATCCTTGGAACGACCCTGCTGCTGATGATCCTGATCACGGTCATCGCGCAACGCGGCATCCGGCGCATGACCCGCCCGATGGACGTCATGATCGACGCCGCCGGCCGCATCGAGAAAGGCGACTACTCAGCGCTGGTACCGGAGGACGGTCCGCCTGAGCTGCGGTCGGTGGCGCGCGCGTTCAATGCGATGTCGGCGCGCCTCAAGTCCAGCGACGAGCAGCGGCGCAGCTTCCTGGCTGACGTCGCCCACGAGCTGCGCACGCCGCTGTCGGTGATCCGCGGGCAGGCGGAAGCGCTCGCTGACGGCGTGTACCCTCCGGACTCCGAGCACATCGCCCCGATACTCGATGCGACGCGGTCCCTCGAGGTCCTCGTCGAGGACCTGCGGACCCTCGTCCTGACCGAGGCGGGGAGCCTCGTCCTGAACCGCGAGCCGGTCGAGCCGGGCGCCCTGGTCCAGGAGGTGCTGGCGTCATTCGAGGCGCAGGCAGAAGCATTCGGTGTCAGCCTGTCCTCGATCGTGGACAAGGGCGTGCCGACGACGAACATCGATCCCGCGCGCATGCGCAGCGCACTCGCCAACGTCGTATCGAACGCCATTCGCCACACGCCGGCCGGCGGGTCGATCCGGGTGGAGGTCAAGCCTGCGGAAAAGCATGTGGTGATCACGGTCAGTGACACCGGCGAGGGCATCGCCCCCGAGCTGCTCCCCCGCATCTTCGAGCGGTTCGTCAGGGGACCGGGCTCGGCCGGTTCAGGGCTTGGCCTGGCGATCACTCACGACATCGTCACCGCGCATGGCGGGACGATCGAGATCGAAAGCACGCCGGGCGTCGGCACCACCGTGAGAATGACGCTGCCGACGGGCGCCTAGGCTTGGGCGGGCGCCTCAAGAGTCCGCGTTCGGTCGACGAGCTGGACCGCGACCCAGAAGATGAACAGCCCATTCACCACGTGCAGGGCCGAGATGGCGCGCACCACGCCGGTCGCATGCATGTGGTAGGGGACGAGCAGGAGTGACTGCACGATCACAAGCCCCGGTATGGCGGCGGTCATCCAGAGCAGACGGCTGGGTAGGCGTCCGTACCAGCCCGCCAGGATCATCAGCAGCGGCAGAAAGAAAACGATGGCCCCGTTGATGTTCGCGTGCCAGAAGAAAGAGCCGGTCCAGTCATAGAAGACGCCGATGCCCGCGAGCAGAAACTGAATGGCAACGGACGCCGCGACCAACCGGGTCCCGATCACGAATGCGCGGCGCGCCGTCGGCCTCACCCGGGAGACCTTACTACCGCCGGCGCAGCTGGTACCAGCCGCCCGGGAATCGGCCGGGCTCCTCCCCGCCCCAGTCGCGCGTCACGTCCCAGTCTTTGCCGAAGCGGCGCTCGAGCTCCTCGCGCGACATCTTTACGGACCCGAGCGGGTTGCGAGTGGTGCGACCCGCGTAGAAGCCCCAGACCAGAAAGATCGCACCAGGCGCCGTAGCTTCGGTAACCCCGCGCGCGTACGCGTCCCGCCTGCCGTCTGGGATCGAGTGGTAGCAGCCCAGGTCGAAGACGAGCCCGAAGCCGGTGCCCACCCCGAGCTCACCAAGCTTCGTGACGTCGCCGTTGATGAACGTGGGTGACGCTCCGGCCGCCGCCGCCTTGCTTTTCGCAGCGGCCACCGCTTTGGGCACGAAGTCGATGCCTATGACCTCCCATCCGTGCTGGGCCAGGTAGATGGAGTTGGTGCCGGTGCCGCAGCCGAGGTCGAGGGCGCGAGTGGGAGTCAGTGCTTTGGGCCCCTCGATCAGCTCCTTGAGCTCAGGCGGCGAGACGCCCGTATCCCACGGCTTGACGCCAAGGAGATACATGGCTTTGTAGAAGACGCTCACGTCCAGAGACTAGCTGGAGCGCCAGACAAGAAGTGACCCCGACGAATCGCCTCTCCGGTTTCGGATGCCGGCCTTGCGACCAACCTCCGACTCCGTTGAACGTGTCCCTCGGGGCCATTCATCACGGTACTCCTATATCAACGGTTCTGCCGACGCATCTTTTTTGGGTAGCCTGGCTACTCACGACTGTCCTTTCTGCAATGGTTTAGAACCACCTATGGAAGGGAATGAAATAGGTTAGTGATATTGACATTTAATCCTATATCGAAAAGGGCATTGATAATGACAACGGCGCATGTGTCTGTGCGCAACCGTGTTTTGTGACCGGCGCTCCGGGCCGCGGCCCATCCCGACCCCTCGAAGGTGAGGACCTCGCCACTACACGGTGGGAAGACGCGCGCCATTGGATGAGCATCTATGCCGACCTCCTTGAATTCAAGCGCGGCATCCTTGGCCGCGTGCAGCGTGATGTGGCAAACCTGACGCCCGTAGCCCAAAAGGTTGCGGCCGCTGACCTCAAGATCATCGAGCACCAGATGCTCGGATATCAGGAGCGGCTCGATCTCTGGTACCGGCGTATCTGGGAACTCCAGGGTTTGTGGCTCGATCCCGCAGGACGCATGGTCAGGCACAAGGGTCGCGAAGTGGCTCTCACCAAACGTGAGTTCCAGCTCCTGCAGTTCCTCCTTGATCATCCCCACCGGTTCTTCACCACCACACAGATCCTGGGTCAGGCATGGGCAGACCCCGCTCTCTTTCCTGAAGAGGTGCGCAACTACGTGCGCCGAATCCGGAAGATACTTGTCGATCTCGCGATCCCGGCTGACCTGGTCAACAAGCCAGGCCGGGGCTACTCGCTGGTATTCCGCGGCGACTGAGGCTTACTTCTTCCTGAGGAGTCGATCCGTGCCGGCGTGTTTGCGTTCGATGACGATGCGGGCCGCCGACTCACGGTCCCGCCTTAGCTCGACTCTGTTGCGTGGCCGGCCAGGAGGACGGCGCGTGCGTCTGAAGGCCTGCAGGTCGTCCGGAAAAATCGCCCAGACCGTACCCACCTTGATTCCGTACAGCCGCTGTCTCAGCAGCAACCGGCGAACGTACGCCTCCGATGCGTTGAGCTCGGATGCAGCCTCGGCGACGGATAGGAGGCGGGGGCGCTCCATAGGAAAATATTAGCACGCTGGCGCAACCATTTTCTG
This sequence comes from Candidatus Dormiibacterota bacterium, assembly GCA_036505515.1. GTDB lineage: Bacteria > Chloroflexota > Dormibacteria > Dormibacterales > Dormibacteraceae > DASXTG01. The sequence continues at coordinate 21,073 of DASXTG010000184.1, forward strand.
GTATACTGACGACTGTTCCTGGACTGAGGCGAGGGCGGTGAGGTCCTCGCGGTTGCCGGCCACCGATGGCAGTAGCCTTCTTGGCCCTTCCGCTTCGCGACCACTCCTTAGGAGGAGACGCAATGCCTGAAGTCAAAGACACGGCCGACCGTTTCGTAGCCGCCTTCAACGCCCACGACGAGCGTGCGCTGCATGCCCTTCACGCCGATGACATCAAGTTCAACGCACCGGGCGGTTTCAAGGCCAGCAACGCCAAGGACGCCACAGCCTTCGCGATGACATGGCTGAAGGCATTCCCGGACGGCAAGATGAAGGTCCGCAGCGAGCTCACGAGCGGCCCCTGGGTCGTCCAGGAGATCTTGATGGAGGGCACCCATACCGCCCCACTTGAGAGCCCGACTGGCACCATCGCACCGACCCACAAGAAAGTGGTCGGCTATGGAGTCCAGCTCCTTCGCGTTGAGGACGGAAAGATCGCCGAGGCTCGTATCTACTTCGACCAGCTCGAGCAGATGAAGCAGCTCGGTCTCATCCCTGTGCCGGCCACGGTCTAAGGCCGACGTTCTTGGACCCGGCCCCATTTCGGGGCTGGGTCCTTCTTTTGTCTGGGCGCGGGTGCGCTGGCAGCGCCTTTACATCATGTCGGGGGACATGCCGCCGCGCATTCCGTTGCCGTTCTTCTCGGGAATCTCAGTGATGACGGCTTGGGTCGTGAGGACCATCGCGGCGATCGAGGCTGCATTCTGGAGCGCCGAGCGAGTCACCTTGGCCGGGTCGACGATGCCGGCGGTGAACATGTCGGTGTACTTGTTGTTCAAGGCGTCATAGCCATGTCCTGCCTTGCCCTTGCGAACCCGCTCGACGATCACCGAGCCCTCCACGCCCGCGTTCGCGGCAATCTGCCGCAGCGGCTCCTCGAGCGCTTTGCGGACGATTGCGATGCCGGTCTTCTGGTCACCCTCAAGGTCGAGGCCCTTGTCGAGGACGTTCTGAGCCTGTAGCAGCACGACCCCGCCGCCCGCGACCATGCCCTCCTCAACACCGGCCTTGGTGGCGCTGAGCGCGTCCTCGATGCGGTGCTTCTTCTCCTTCTGCTCGACCTCAGTAGGCGCGCCGACCTTTATGACCGCTACCCCGCCGGCGAGTTTGGCCATTCGCTCCTGCAGCTTCTCCTTGTCGTAGTCAGAGGTGGTCTCTTCGATCTGGGACTTGAGCGCCTTGATCCGGCCCTGGATCGCTTCCGGCTTGCCCGCCCCCTCGACGATCGTGGTGTCATCCTTGTTGACGGTCACCCGCCGAGCCCTGCCCAGCTGCTCGATCTTGGTCTGGTCAAGCTTGAGGCCCATGTCCTCGCTGATGACCTGGCCGCCGGTCAGGACCGCCATGTCCTCGAGCATCGCCTTGCGGCGGTCGCCGAAGCCAGGCGCCTTAACGGCGACCGCGGTGAAGGTGCCACGCAGCTTGTTGACGACCACGGTCGCCAGCGCCTCGCCTTCGAGGTCCTCAGCCACGATCAGCAGCGGCTTGCCCTGCTGGACCACCTTCTCCAGCACGGGGAGCAAGTCCGAGATGGCCGAGATCTTGCGGTCGGTGATGAGGATGTACGGCTCCTCGAGCACTGCCTCCATCCGCTCGGGGTTGGTGACCATGTATGCCGAGGTGTAGCCGCGGTCGAACTGCATCCCTTCCACAACCTCGAGCTCGGTGGTCATGGTCTGGTTGTCCTCGACGGTGATCACGCCGTCCTTGCCGACCTTGTCCATGGCATCGGCAATCAGCTCGCCGATCGTCTCGTCCTGCGATGAAATGGTCGCGATGTGGGCGATGTCCGCATGGTCCTTGACGGGGACTGACATCCGCTTGATCTCGGCCACAACTGCCTCCACCGCCTTCTCGATGCCCAGCTTCAGCTGGATCGGATTGGCGCCTGAGGCCACGTTCCGGAATCCCTCGCCGATCATGGTCTGGGCCAGGATGGTGGCTGTTGTTGTGCCGTCGCCGGCGATGTCGTTGGTCTTGGTCGCCACCTCCCGCAGAAGCTGCGCGCCAGTGTTCTCCCAAGGGTCTTTGAGCTCGATCTCTCGGACGATGGTCACCCCGTCATTGGTGACGGTCGGAGCCCCGTACTTCTTCTCCAGGACGACGTTTCGGCCCTTTGGGCCGAGGGTGATGCGCACCGAGTGGGCGATGATGTCGATGCCTTTCTTGAGTCCCTGGCGTGCCTCAACGTCGAAGTGGACGGTCTTAGCCATCTGACTCGCTACTCCTCACCGTTATTTGGACTTACTTGTTGCGACTTGCTGGCGCAGCGACGACCGCGAGGACGTCCTTCTCGGAAACGATCAGGTACTCGACGTCATCAGGCTTGAACTCGCTGCCCGCATATTTCGAATAGAGCACCTTGTCGCCGACCTTGAGCTCCATGGGAACTCTCTGACCGCTGTCCAGGATCCGCCCGGTCCCGACGGCCTCGACGATCCCCTCTTGTGGTTTCTCCTTCGCGGTGTCTGGAATGACGATCCCGCTCTTGGTCATCTCTTCTCGATCGACTGGTTTCAGGACCACTCGATCGCCCAGCGGCCTCAGATTCACAGCTGCGCTCCCATTCGGTTCGGCAGGCCGGCGTCGAGCACCAGCTGGGCTCTAGCCGACGGGCCTTCCACAAGACTCGCCAAAGCCGGGTTATGCCGCGCGGTTCCGACGGCTCCAACGAGGTCCCTCAACGCCCGCGTGAGCTCGGCGACCCTCTGATGTAGGTCGGGGATCACCTGTGTTTGGTACCGGTCCACATCCATCCCGATCAGGATCATGCGGTCAACCGTTTCCCTATCCATCAAGAACCTGGTGCCCAACATGGCTTTATCTCCGGTCATGTTCTCGTCGTATCGATAACAAAGTCAGTAACAAACGTGCCGGGCATGCAGTAGGAGGCGATCCCGCTTCAAGAGTGCCCTGTTACTGCATTTGTTACTGTGCCGAGACCATCCTCTGGGCCGAACATGCTCGCGGACGCCAACATGAGCATTCGGCGCTCAAACGAAGCTGCACTCCGCCGGCGCAACGCGCTGCTCTCACGGCGTCACCCAATCGATGTCGTTGATGGCTGGCTGGGCGAGGTGGAGACGCTCATTGAGCACAACTGCCCGGTCGTCCCCGAAGGGCTCATGACGGAGATCGCCGCATTCCTCGGGCGACTCGATACACGCCTCGGGCGACTCGATGCACGCCTGAGTCGCCGTCTGCGGAGGAACGCTGCGCGCGAGACTTCGATCGTACTCGACGTGCTCTTCGAGGCTCAAGAGCTGCTCCTATTGAGGCTGGCCGCGACCGCCTGATCGGGCCGAGGTGATGCAAACCGGGAGGACGACCTGGCGACCCTTCTGAGTCCATATCCTCAACGGATGTCGGGTCAGCTTCGCGCCAGGTGCCTTTATGTCTTCTCGGATTGCTCCGGTGTCACGACTCGAGAACTGGTCTCGTTTAGCCGCGACCCTTCGGAAGCGACGTTGGTTTGCCGGTTGGGCTGATTGAGATCCGCACGGGCTCGACTTTTGCCACCTTCGGCACGCGAACCCTCAGAACGCCGTTCTCGAATTGCGCAGTGATCTTCGCTGCGTCGATCTCCTTGGGCAGCTCAAGCTTGCGGCTCCAGTTACCCCATGGGCGCTCCTGGCGAATGAAGTTGCCCTGGATCTCAAACGGTACCGCCTTGACGGCGATGCAAAGCATGCCGGCCTCGAACGTCACCTCTACACCGTCCTGCGGAACGCCGGCGACGGTGGCGTGAAGCTCATAGGCGTCCTCTGTCTCCAGGATGTCGACGGGCAGAGCGTAAGTCGGCGTGCCGTCCTCCTGACTCGCGACTCCATAGCCAAAAAACTGCTCGAATAAGCGGTCGATGGGGCTGGCGCCAGTCACAAGGCCGGAGCTCGGCACCAACATTCGTGGTGCTGTCATCATCAATACACCTCCTGATGTAGGATTAGATGTGAACTGTACTTATAGGTTCATACCCTGTCCATCGCGTTTCAAACACTCGTCTTCAGAGCTTGCAACCACCCCCGGGAATATTGCTGATCTTTTTATGCCTGGCGTCGTAAGTCATGGGATATGAAGAAGATCCAGCCCAACCGCGACCGGCCCGACATAGATGCGGCGGTGCGCGGCGGCGATTGGAGCCAGGCGATGGATGGTGAAGGTCCTCCCGGCGAAGCGACGATCAAGCAAGCGCTCTACTGGAGGCAGATCTACACCGAGATCCTCGCCATGGAGGAGAAGGTGCTGGTCCGCATCCGTAAGCTGATGATCAAGCAATCGGACGAGGGTCGCCGCGAGGTAGAGCTGACCAATGTACCGGTTGTCGTCGCCCAGGCCGAGAGGTTCCGGCAGCGCCTCGGCTACTGGGAGGCGAGGGTTGTGGAGCTCGGCGGCGAGCCTCGCCTGAAGCCATCGTCGCGCTAAACACCGTTTCCGGCTTTTGCTGAAATTGTTACGTCACGTCAGCACGCTGAAGGGGTGAAGAACATGCGCCGATCCATCATGTCGTTCGGCCTGGCGGCCCTCGTCATCCTTATCTGGCCGGCGACCGCGCTGGCGGCAACCGACCCCGGGCTTGGAGGCGCCGGCAACTTCGCCGTCCTCGCCGGAACGACGGTCACCAACACCGGCCCAAGCTGGATCACCGGCCAACTCGGCGTGGCCCCAGGCAGTGCTGTGACCGGATTCCCGCCAGGGACATCAGGGGTTCAGCACAAGGGCGACTCTGTCGCTACGACCGCCCAGACGAATCTCTCGGCTGCCTATACCAACGCAGCGGCACAGCCGTGCCCTGGCTCGAACAACTTCACCGGCGTGAACCTGGGCGGCAAGACCCTTGTCCCTGGCGTCTATTGCCAGACCACCGCGCCGTCGCTGACCGGAACTCTCACCCTCAACGGCTCGGGTGTCTACATATTCCAGATCGGCAGCACTCTGGTCACCGCGTCCGGTGCACGTGTGCACCTGATCGGCGGCGCCCAGCCATGCCAGATCTTCTGGGTGGTCGGAAGCTCGGCCACCATCGCCACCTCCACCACGTTTGTGGGCACCATCATGGCTCTGACTGCAATCGCCATGCAGACAGGGGCAACGCTCAACGGCAGAGCGTTGGCACGCAACGCCGCGGTGACGCTCGACACCAACCGCATCATTCAGCCCAGCGGGTGCGGTTATCCCGTTCCAACTTATGTTCCCCCGCCGGCCGGAAACGTATTGCCGGCCACGCTCGGCGTTCCTTTTGAGCTGCGCGGAGCGTTTCCCTGGCTGCTCCTGATCGGCGTCGGTGCCGGTCTCGGCGCCATCGCATTGGGCGTGAGCAGCGCAAGGCGCCGGCGCCGCACTACGTAGTAAGGCGAACGGGATGGCGAAGATCTGGTCGCTTCTCGGCCGGCGAAGGCGCATGAGCATGCCGCGGGTCGGAGAGGTGATGCTGACTGTGATGCTGGGCGTAGCGTTGGGATTCGCCTCCAGCGACGCGACCCCGAATGATGACCAATTCGCGGCTGTGGCGCCCGCCCCCGCCGGCATGGTTTCGGAAAACAACCTCCAACCGGCCGAACTAGAACACTCCAAGGAGCCGCCGCCAGCGCCACCCCCTGAGGCGGCGATACCGACCGCTCCGCCGGTGCAGCTGCTCATCCCGGCCCTTGACGTGCATCGTGCCGTGGAAGCTGTCGGGGTAGATCGATTCGGACTAATGAGTCTCCCGGTTAATGCCTGGAATGCCGGTTGGTACAAGGGCGGCCCCGTTCCCGGTGCCCCGGGCGACGCGGTCATCGAGGGCCATGCCGGTTACCCGGGACAACCGATGATCTTCGGCAAGCTGGTCACCCTGCGGCCAGGCGACAAGATTATCGTCGTGCTCTCCGACAGGAGCCGGCATCTCTTCCTCGTGGTTTCGATGAGAAGTGTGCCCGCGGGCTCAGCCCCGGCCGGTTTTGCCGAGCCCTACGGACCGCCCCGGCTCACGCTCGTCACCTGCACCGGCCATTTCGACAAAAAGAGCTACTGGTACTCAGAACGCCTGGTGGTCGAGGCGACGTACGCCGGCCTCGTCTGAGGCCGGCTGAACCGCGAAACCCTGGCCAGGAACGTGTTGCTGACTTTGTTACGACCGATGAGCCACCGTCATCACCAAGAGGTGAATGACCAAATGGCAGTTCAGCAACCGGCTTCCGCTCCCGCTTCCGTGACTGAGGAGGGCCGCTACAACTTTCGCGCTGCGGCTTTCGTCGGATTGATCGTCGGCATCGTCGATATCCTCATCGCAGCTCGTTTCTTGGGCAAGCTGTTCGGAGCGTCCGCGCAATCGGCCTTCGTCAACTTCATCTACCAGGTGAGCGGGCCCATGGTGGCACCCTTCACAGGCATCTTCGGCGACACCGGATCAAAGACGAACACCTTTGAAACCGCGTCGCTGGTAGCGCTCGTCGTCTATGCCGTGATCGGTTGGGGCCTCGTAGTCTTGATCCGGATCGTCACGGCGCCTCGCGGCACCAAGCCGGCGACATCGTGACGCTGCCAGAGAACTCGCCATCCCGCCAATGGCCGCTCGTGGGCATGCTGGCGCTCGGTTTGGTGGCGGGGTCGGCGCTCGGTGGCTACGTCGTGTCCCAACGGTCGCGAATGCAACAGGTCGACAAGTATGCCCACCGTATGCGTGACGAGCTGGCTGGTATGGGCAAGCCTGAAGTCAAGCCCGTCGATGTCGTCACGTCCACCCGTTCAAATCACCGCCGCAAGGCGGCATCAGAGGTTTAAGAACAAATGGGAATTTTGGTCTGGATCATCGTCGGCGCAATCGCTGGGTTCGTGGCCAGCAAAGTGGTGACCGGCAAGGGCATGGGCCTTTTGTGGGACATCGTGGTTGGTATCCTCGGCGCCTTCCTCGGCGGCTGGCTTGCCGGTCTCGCTGGCATCCCAGTAAGTACCGGCACGTTCACGATCAGCGGACTCTTAGCCGCTTTCGTCGGCGCAGTCATCTTGCTCGTCGTGTTCCGGACGCTCACGCACCGCGGGATGCTTCACACCTAAACATCGCGTGGATCAAGCCTCGCGGACTACCCCCCGCGAGGCTTTTCTTTTTTCGGCGAGTTATTCGGCTGGTGGGCTGTTTTGTGCGCCCTGACGGCGTGCCCGTCTAGCCACCAGCCGAAGCTGAAGAATCCTGCCGGCTCCGAACGCCAGAACGACTACCGCACCGAGGACCATCGCGAACAACAGCGCCACCGCCAGCGGCAGGTGGCCATGGAAGAACAGGAAATACACCTCCACGCTCTGAAGGTTCTGCAGGATGAAGATAAGAATCACGACCAAAGCAACGATGCCGACGACAAGCGCCGTCCAAGCTCCACTGAGGCGCGTTTGTCGCTCGCCCGGAAGCGGTCTCCCCGCCTCTACATCCTGATTAGAGGGACCTTCGATGGTCTTAACCTAACGTTGATCCACATGATTGTCGAGCGCATGCGAAAGCTTGACCATTTTCAATCGGTTGGGTCGAGAGCGGCTCGTGCCGTTCCGCTAAGCCATTGGATGCTTCGGCTGCTGGACCATCAGGCGGTAACCCTTGCCCTTTTCGTTGACCACTTCGCACACGCCCTTGAACGGCGAAAGCTTTTGCCGAAGCCTGGTCACGTAGGTCCGGAACTGCTCGATCGACGCTTCGGGGCCCCAGGCCGGCAGAGCCACCTCCTCGGCGGCGAAGAACTGATTCGGATTGGTCAGGAAGAATGAAAGCAGCTGCCACTCGCGTTTTGTCAACGAGGCCGTGGCCTCACCGTTCTTGACTGTTCGCTGCTTGGCGTCAAAGACTAGGCCCCCCAATTCGATTTTGGTTGCGATCGAAACCACAGAGGCGACGTCAGGCCCTCGCAGCTCCGACCTGATTGCCCCGATCAGAGCGTCCGGGACGAACGGCTTCGGCAGCACCTGGCTCGCACCCGCTTCGAAGGTCTCGAGCGTCTCCCCGGCATCGTCGGACGACTCGTCCAGCAAGATGAAAGGGGACCTCGCGGTGGCGCGCAGCTCGCCCAGTTGCTTTGGTGTTACGCGGGAGTCGGCGCTCATGCCGAGGATGACCAGGTCGAACCTCGTCGACCTCTCAAGCTGACGCATCGCTGCATCAAACTCGGCCACACTCTCAAATTCTCCGCCCGCCAGCTCAACCACGTGCGAGATGACGGAGCGGTAACCGGCGTTGGCGTCGACCACCAGGATTCGGGGTAGTCTGACTCGCTGCCGAGATCCAGACTGCGTCTTGCTATTTCCCATGGCACTCCCCATCTGCCGGTTCATGGCCTGCGTTCAAGATTATTGCGGTTGCGGCGGCAGATCGCTACCTGTGCTCGCGGAACTCAAGGGCGTAGCCGCGCCCAGGCCGGTTGACGACATCGCACGGAATCTCCAATGCCGCCAGGACCTTGCGTACACGCTTCACGTAATTGCGCACCTCTTCTGGGAAGAGGGCGGGCTCTGCCCAGGCCTGGCCGAGGATCTGGGTGACGGTGAAGTAGCGGTGGGGATGATTGAGCAGGAATTGGAGGAGCTGAAACTCTCGAACGGTCAGCGTGGCCTCGACGCCCTGGTAGCGGATCACTCGCCCTTCCGGATCCAGCCAGAGGCCGTTCAGGTCCCAGACGCGTCGGTACCAAAGCTTGAGGCGCTTCCGATAACCGTCCATCTGGCTCTCGATGATCCTGACGTCCGCCTCCGCTGCCCTCTGCGCGACCGGCGGCAGCTTGGGCAGGTCGCGCCTGACCCGATCGAGGATACCCCGCTTGAATTCGAGGAGATCGGC
>DASXTG010000185.1:0-2887 GCA_036505515.1 Candidatus Dormiibacterota bacterium
CCGGTGTGGCCGGCGATGTTTGTCTTGTAGGGCGACTTGTCTTTCGAAAAGCGAATGTCGCGGTTGGCGCGAAAGACCTTACCCGGCCCGTAGTCCTTCTCCAGCGACTCGAAAAGGGCGACCATCGGGCCGCGCACAGCCTCCTCATAGATCTTTCGGTTGGCCTCGAAATAACGCTTGGAGTTGTCGAGCTCGAGGCCGATGAAAAATCGCTGAGCCTCTTCCGGCCAACCGCGGAAATTGCTCATCGCCCTCAGTCGAAGACCTGGAGGTAGGGCATCTCCGCCGTCCACATCTCCTCAAAGAGCCGGTCGATCTCTTCCAGCGAGCACACGGCGGCGGTGAGCGGATCGATCATCAGCGCGTACTTCGCTTTCTGCTTGTCGTGCTCGAGCAGAGCCTGCACTACGAGCTCGTGAACCGACATATGCGCGCGGTTCAACGCGGCGAGCTGCTCGGGCAGGCTTCCGAAGTGCACCGGCTGCACCCCCTCGGGCCCTGCGCTGCACTCGACCTCGACGCAGCCGTCGCGGGGAAGGTTCTCGATGACCCCGTCGTTCAGCACGTTCCCGTGGAAGCTGGTTGCCCGGCCGCCCTCGATGGCCTCGATGATCCACGACGCATATTCGTGGCGAGTCGCGGGCGGGATCGCTTCCTCGCCACGCAGCATTGCGTGGATGCGCTCGTCGTTCTCTTCGCGCCAGCGCGGCCAGTTGTTGGCGTAGAAGCCGCTCTCGCCCAGATACGCCGGGCGCGTGTACCTCTTGAGCAGGTCCGGCCGCTTGCGAAAGTACGGCACGTACTCGGAGAAATGACCGCTCGACTCCGTGACGAACGCGCCCAGGTGGAGCATGACCTCGAAGCGCACGGGATCCTGCTCGTAGACCTCGGAGTCCGCGGCGCGCTGGCGCAGCAGCGGATACATGTCCTCGCCATCCCGCTCCAGCTTTGTGAACCACGCATTGTGGTTTATGCCCGCGCACTTCCAGTCGAGGTCCTCGTAGGGGACGCCAAGGTACCCGGCCAGCTGCCTGGAGGTTCCCTGGACGCTGTGACACAGGCCGATGATCGGCCGCTGTGACGAGCGCGCCGCGGCAAGCGTCAGGATGGACATCGGGTTTGTGTAGTTCAAGACGATCGCGTGCGGCGCCAGGCGGTCGACGTCCGCCACGATGTCGAGCCAAGCGGGCCCGGTGCGTAGGGCCTTGAAGATGCCACCTGGTCCGATGGTGTCGCCAATGCACTGGTCGACCCCGTACTTGAGCGGGATGTCGTAGTCGGCGCGGACGTTCTGCAGGCCTGCGACCTCGATCGAGTTGACGACGTAGTCGCTGTCCTGGAGCACGTCGCGGCGATCTGTCGAGGCTTCGACTGTCCACTGCTTGCCCGAGAGATCGACCAGGCGCTCGGCGATCAGACGCGCCAGTTCGAGGCGCTCAGGATCGATGTCGACCAGCGCGAAAGTGCCGCGGTCGAGACCGTCGACGGCGAGGACGTCCGTGATGATGCTGCGCGCGAAGACCGCGCTGCCCGCGCCCACCATCGTCACCTTCGCCACGAGACGAAGGTTAACCGGAGCCTGCGATTCCTTTCACAGCGCGGAACTGCTCGTGGCCCATGACCAGGAGCCGGGCGTCGGTCTCGGCCACCAGTGTGGCGTCGTTGATGGAGCGCTCCCACATCAGGCGCCAGCCATAGCTGTCTCCGGCCGTGAGGCGGCGACGGGAGCCGTTGCTGCCCGCGCAGAGCGTGCCTTCCATCACAACGACGAATTCCGTGCAGTACAGGCCGGCTTGTGTCACCGGAGTGCCCGCCGGCACGCTCACCTCGTCGGCATGTCTCAGCAGCGACCGCAGCTCCTCGTCCGTGCACACCACCAGCTCTCGGGTGGCGCGCAGCGCGGCGAACCGGCGAGAGAGTCCGCTCACCGAGCCACCGGGACGAATGCTTCGAGCATTCCCTGCGAGTGCGTCATCACGATCCCGGGGTAGAAGCGCCGGAAGAGCTGCACCACCGCCCGGTTGTCGGCCTGCATCGAGATCGTGAATAGGCGGACCCCCTCCGAACGCGCGCGCTCGTGCAGTGCGCTGAGCATTCGGGTGGCGAGGCCCTGCCGCTGCCAATCGTCCGCGACGACGACCGCGATCTCGGCGGTGTCGCTGCCGGCTCGGCGCGCATATCGCGCAACGCCGACGATCTCGTGGTCAGCCACAGCGATCACCGCCTCGCGGTCATGGTGATCGACATCGAGGAGGCGCTGTGGCTGCGTCTGCTCGGGCCGCAGCACCGGGCTGTGGAACCGGCGGTAGAGGGTCTGCGGAGACAGCCGGTAGAAAAGCCCCCTTAGCTGCGGACCGTCCGACGTCTCGAGAAGCGCCAATCCGACGTGACCCTGCTCTGCCGTTTGGATCGCCACCATCGCCGACCTCCTGTCCACCGGAATGACGTCCAGCCTCGTTACATCAAACAAATAGCACGACCGGTCGTAAATGTCAAGAGAGACCGACCGGTCGTGCTATAATCTTGCCGTGGCCGAGATCCAGACCGCCCCGCCGACCGATCGCCGGCGCCTTCGCGGCGACCGGACCCGACAGGCGATCCTCAGCCATTCGGCGCGCCTGGCGTCCGCAGAGGGCCTGGAGGCGGTCTCGCTGCAGCGACTCGCCACCGACCTCGGCATCAGCAAGAGCGGGCTGTTCGCCCACTTCGGGTCTAAGGAGGAGCTGCAGCTGGCGACGGTCGAGGAGGCCAGCCGCGTCTTCACCGAGGAGGTGCTGAGGCCGGGCCTGAAAGCGCCCGCAGGCCTGGGCCGGCTGTGGGCGATGAGCAACAGCTTCCTTTCTTATCTCGAGCGTGGGGTCTTCCCGGGCGGGTGCTTCTTCGAGGC
>DASXTG010000186.1:0-18060 GCA_036505515.1 Candidatus Dormiibacterota bacterium
GATGTCTACGGACGCTCTGTGAGCGGCGGGGAGCAGGCTCTGGCTGAAACTCTCGGCATCGATGTCGTCGACGTCATCGAGTACAACCCGCAAGCCTTCGACGCCGACCGCATCGCAGCGCGCGTAGCCGACGACCGCGCCGACTTCCTGTGGGACGTGAGCTACCTCGACGATGGCGTGGCCATCTGGTCGGCCATCCTTCACCGCCACGTCGCGCTCAAGGGCGCCATCGGCACCAGCTCGGCTTTCTGCATGCCTGACTTCAGCAACCGACTTGGGAGCGGGGTGGTCGGCGTCTATGCGGCTGACAAGCCGGATGCCGACATCAGCGCCGCGGCGCTCTCGGCGGCCGGCCTTGATCTGCTGGAGAAGGCTCGCGCTGCATATGCCCGCGATAACGGCGGAGCTGAGATGTCGATACCGGCCGTGGCCGGCTTTGTCGGCGGCTGGGCGCTCTTCCACGACGTGCTGCCGCGGTTGACGGGCGCGCCGCGCGCGGAATCGATACGCGTCGCGGCCCTGGAGCTTGACGTACCGACAGGAGACGCCATCAATGGAGGAGGCGTGCGCTTCGCGGGTGCGAGCGCTCTCGACGAGGGCCAGAACACCCGGGCCGCGGCCGTGGTCGGCCAGTGGCAGGCCGTCGGCGACATGAAGATCGTGTTCCCGCCCGCCTACGCGACCGGCAAGCCGATCGACCCGCCGGGGTAGGTTGTGTGCACACAGGCGGGGAATCCCGCGGGCTGAAGCCCGCAAGTGAGCACACTCGTCAACGTGACGGTGCAGCGCGGCAGGTTCACGACGAGCTTTTCGTGAGCGATGGGGAGATCACACCGCTCAATTCCGCGGACAGCTGTCTGTGGTACTCAGCGCCCTCGAAGTCGAGCAGAGGGTGTGGAGGCAATAATTGCGGTTCCGTAACCGCGCCCTGGCGGCGGATGTAAACCGCAGGATAGGGATCGTCACGGCCATTTGATTCGAGGGTGATGGCGACGGCATCAGGCCCTTTTGAATCCACGAAATGCGCCAGGGGCAGAAATCCGTCGTCATGGATACCTTGCTGGGGATCCATGCTCACCACCCGCGCCAGGTAGGAGCGCTGATGCCAGAGCTCTGGGCCTCGGCTGGCTTCCGCCAGCAGGAACGGCACGAGCTCATCAGGCTCGATCGGCTGCCGCAGGCGCTCCACGCCGAAGTGCTTCTCGGCGATGTGCCGTGCCAGGACGCGGGCGTTGTATCGATACCCCTGCACCGCGCCCGAGTTGCTCGGAATGCCGTGCTTACGAAGGCCGGGCGATGCCTGCATGATGGTGCCCGCGAAGTAGATCCCGGGCTGGGTGGCGCTCTCCCAGAACGGGGTTTGCGCTGGAAGCCTGCTGTGCCCGAACGTGGCCACCCCGATCTTGGGCAGGTCACGCAGTGGCGATGTGAACCCGGTGGCGGCGATCACTTCGTCAACCTCGAATTCCAGGGCGCTCCCATTCCTCGCATTGCGCGTGCTGACCTTGAAGCGTCCCGCCGTGGGCTCAACCCACTCGATTGAAGCATCGAGGATCACGACCCCGCCGGCCAGGGCGGAGTCCTCGTAAGGCTGCACGTAGCGGGCACGCACGCCGACCAGCGACCGCGTGTTCACGGACAGGGTGGTGGGACTCGGCGAGGCGAGCACGATCTGGCGTGCCCACGGGAGCAATGCGCTGGCGACCTCGAATCCCGAGTTCTGTTTCCCGACGATGAAAACTCGCCGATCGGCATACGTTTCGGCCGGTCGCAGCTCACCGTAGTGGGAGGCGGCCTCGAGCCCGCGGATCGGCGGCTTCCAGGGCTCGGCGACGCCGACCGCGAAGACAATCACCGGCGCTCGGTATTCGCCGTCCGAGGTGCCCAGGACGAAATCTTTGCTGTCAGGCGATTTCGCTGTCGTTTCCCAGCGGCACCCGTACCGAACGAGCAGCCCCGTCGCGCCGGCGAACGTGGCCAGGCCCCGCTCCATCTCCGGCCGCGACGGGAAATAGGAGGTGCCATCCATCAGGGCGGGCATGATCCCGCGGTGTTCCTCCTCGTCGGCCAGCAGGCTGTTCCAGTCGTAGCGCTCATACACGCGGCTGAAGTGTTCGCAGCCCGCGTATGGCTTGGTCCAGCTGAGCATCCGCTGGAAGACGGGCCAGCGCCGGAACATGCCGCCTGGGGCCGGGTCTTCAGAGATCACTGCATGCTCGACGCCGAGGCGATGGAGGCAGTAGCTGAGCTGCAGGCCACCAGGACCGCTGCCGATGACGACAAGTCGATAGCTGCCCGGAGGAAAGGGCCTCTCGATCAGATGTGCCAACCGATCGTATTGCGCAGCTTTCGCGCCTCGCCTTGCAGGACCCGGTACATCACGCGCGGATTGGCGACGAGAAAGCCCTCGAGCTGCGACGCCGGCAGGACCAGGCAGCGCATAGCGTGCTCAGCAACGATGTCGGCCGTCGGTGGAACTCCTAGCAAGCAGGAGATTTCGCCGAAAAAATCGCCAGGTCTCAGGGCGTCTCGGTTGACCCCGTCGACACGTATGACAGCGCTGCCCTCGAGGATGATGTAGAAGCTCGACCCGGTGAATCCCTGCCGCAGGATGCGCTCGCCCTCGCCAAACCAGGCTTCGTCGAAAACGCGCGCGATGAGGTCAAGCTCGGGGCTGGAGAGGCCGCCGAAGAGCGAGAAGCCGGCGATGATCTCGACGACGTCGTCCCTCACGTCCAACTATCCCTAATCCTCGAGGAGGCGCTGTACCAGGGTGATGTCCATCCAGCGGTCGAACTTGTGCGCCGCGTGGCGGATGGTTCCGACGTTCTCGAAGCCGAGCTTCGAATGGAGCTCAAGCCCGGAGCGGTTGTCCGTGGCGATGGTGGCGACGATCGTGCGGTAACCGAGCCCACGCGCCTCTTTGATGAGCTCCTCGAGCAGCGCCTTCCCGATGCCTCGGCCCTGGTGGACGGGGTCGACGTACACGAGGTCCTCGACCACGTCGAAGCCTCGCTGCTTCCAGGGGAAGAGCCTTGCCCAGCCGATCACGCCGCTCTCGTCCGTGGCCACCAGCAGCTTCGAGCGCCTGCCATGGGCCTCCCACCAGGCCGCGGCTTCCTCGGTGTCGAGCGGCTCCGAGTCGATGGTGGCGAACGTCTGGTTCACGGCCCAGTTGTAGATGCCGACGATGGCGCGGAGGTCGTCATGGGTGGCGGCCCGGACGGTGAAGGCCCTGGTCGCTTTGGGCTTCGCTTTCACCAGTCGATCATTGCAGATGAATCCGCTCCGGCGTCATCTTCACGATGACCCGGGTCTGGTTCTGCCGGAAGCCCTTGAACGCACGGCCCGTATAGACGCGGGCGAGCTTCTCGATGTGCTCCCGCGCGCCTTCCATGATGAGCTCGGCGCGCCCGCGTATCGCGAGCACGTCACGGTAGGGGTGGGCAGGGTCGAAAACGACGATCGCCACGCGGGGGTCGCGCTCCAGGTTGCGGGCCTTGAGGCGCGGAAAGGCCGTGTTGAAGTAGATGTACTCTCCGTCGGTCTCGATCCAGACGAGCGTGGCCTCAGGGCTCCCGTCTGGCATCACGGTAGCCACGGTGGCGAAGTGCCTGGCATTCAGGATTCGTACCTGCCGCTCCGTCAACCTGAGCACGACTGATATTGTCCGCGGGCATGACCGTCGACCACCGGCCGCTGATCCAGACCCCGCTGCCGGGGCCCAAAGCCGCCGAGCTGATCGCCCGCGACGCGAAGGCGATGTCGCCCAGCTTCACTCGCGCGTATCCGTTCGTGATGGAACGTGGGGAGGGATGCTGGGTGACCGACGTCGACGGCAACCGTTTCCTGGACTTCACGGCCGGCATCGCCGTCGTCAGCACGGGGCACTCGCATCCCCGAGTGGTGGCGGCCATCGAGGAGCAGGCCAGGCGCTTCCTGCATATGTCCGGAACCGACTTCTACTACCGCTCTGAGATCGAGCTGGCCGAGCGACTCGAGGCCAGGATCCTGCCCGGTACGCCCGCCAAGGTGTTCTTCACCAACTCGGGTGCAGAAGCCATCGAGGGGGCCATGAAGCTGGCTCGTTATGCCACCGGCAGGCCGAGCTACATCGCGTTCATAGGCGCCTTCCACGGCCGCACCTTCGGGGCGCTCTCGCTGACGGCCTCGAAGGCGAGCCAGCGCCGCCGTTTCGCTCCCCTCCTCTCATCGGTCTTCCACGCTCCGTTTCCATCGGCGGCTCGCGGGGTGAGCACCGACGACACGATCGCCCACCTGGAGGAGCTGTTCAACACGGTCGCGCCCCCCGAGAGCGTGGCGGCGGTGTTCGTCGAGCCCATCCAGGGCGAGGGCGGGTACCTGGTGCCGCCGGATGACTTCCTGCCGCGACTCCGCGAGCTGACCGGCAGGAATGGAATCCTGCTCGTCGTCGACGAGGTGCAGTCGGGCATGGGCCGGACCGGACGCCTGCTGGCTGTCGAGCACTGGGACGTCGAGCCGGACGTCGTGTGCCTTGCGAAGGGGATCGCCTCCGGGCTCCCGCTGGGGGCGTTCATCGCGCGCGCAGAGCAGATGAGCTGGCCGCCCGGGTCCCACGGCAGCACGTTCGGCGGCAACCCGCTGGCCTGCGCCGCCGCCCTCGCCACCCTCGACCTCCTCGAGGAGGGGCTGATCGAGAACGCCGCGCGGGTCGGCGCCCAGATGCAGGACGGCCTCAGGGAGATCGCGGCGACGCATCCCGAGATCACCGATGTGCGCGGCATGGGGCTGATGCTGGGGATCGAGCTGCAGACCGCCGACCAGGCCGGAAAGCTCGTCCAGGCGGCGTTCGAGCGGGGGCTGCTCCTTCTGACCGCCGGCAGTCGCGCGGTCCGAATCTGCCCGCCCCTGGTGCTCGACCCTGACGAGGCCGCGACCGGGCTGGAGATCATCGCAGCCGCTCTCGCCGGCTAGAACTTCGACGGCATCCCGGCCACGATCGCGGTTGTGAGGAGGTCCGCGATCACCGCCATCGCCGCCGCCGCGGCTCGGTCCTCGGCGGCGACGCGTTCGAGGGAGCCCGACCTCTGATCGTCGATGACGCGGATCGTGGCCTGAGCCTGGTCCTGTGTCGGTGGCAGCATCGAGCTCTCGGTGATCCCCGTCGCGTCGTGCACGAAATGGACGAACTGCGACACGTAGGTGTTCGCGAGGTCGCTGCGTGCGTTCTGCCTCCGTCCGGCGTCGGTCGATCCTGAATAGATGACCAGCTCCGCGTCCTTCGCGCTCCACATCTCATCGAACCTCGTCGCCATCGAACCGCCAAGCAAAACGCCCAAAACACGACTGAGATCTCCGGCGTTTCCAGCCAGCGCTGCCTGGGCAGCGGCCTGCTCAGCGTTGCGAGCGGCCGCGAGCGCTCCCGTGGTCATGGTGGCGAGATATGCGTGCTCCTGCAGGAGACGGTTGAGGGAGGCGCGCAGGTCGGTCGCCTTGTTCGACGGATCACCGGGAAACTTGTCCGGAAACTTGTGAACGATGCTCAGCGCCAGAGTATCGCCAAGCCGCGAGGTGTTCGCGTGGGCGCTGCGAAGGTCCACGTACATCTTCGTGTAGTTCCTGGCGACCTGATCGTCGATCATCGCCCGCGTCATCCGCAGCTGCTCTGTCGACAATTCCGCGACCGAGCTCTCCGGAGTCTCGGTCACCGAGGCGATGAGCTGCGCGAACTGCGGTATGAAACCGCTGACGAGACCCGATATGGCGCCGCTCGATTTCTTGGCGTTGTGCGTGACCTGCCCGATCGTGTAGTCCACGAGGTTGCCGTTCTGCGCTTCCCAGATGGAGGCAAATCGTGCACTGGTGCTGGCCCCGAAAGCAGTCGCAATGACCGCTTTCAGGTCGTCGGCGTTCGTTTTCAGCAGGGCCGCGTACCCCTTGTACTCGGCGGGCCGGTTGCCGCCCGCTGCGAGCGAGATCTTGGCAACCACCAGCACGTGCTCCCCCAGCAGCAGGTCAAGTCGCACTCGAAGATCGGCAGCTTTCGTGTCCGGGCTGATGGCGCTGCTCAGGCTGGGTGAGGGCTGGCCGGCTGAGCCCGAGCCCGAGCTCGCGCAGGCGGTCGTCGCCAGCATGAACAGCGCGGCGACTCCGCCCAATCCTTTCAGGGTCACCTGGCCGTCACTGCAACGAGGTCTTACCATGATTCGGCCTTGCCAGAGTGGCTGCTGGTGGATGGTTCGAGCCTGATCTTCAGGGCCTTCTTCGGCGTGCCTCAGACCAACCGCGCGCCTGACGGCACGCTCATCAACGCCGTGCGGGGATTCCTCGACAACCTCGCGCGCATCATCACCGACCGGCGGCCGCGCCGTGTCGCGGTGACCACCGACGAAGACTGGCGTCCTGACTGGCGTGTTGAGCTTCTGCCGAGCTACAAGGTGCACAGGACCGCCGAACCCGTGCCCCATGCCCTCGAGCCGCAGATCCCGGTGATCATGGATTGCCTTGAAGCGGTCGGCGTGGATGTGGTCGGTCTCGACGATTACGAGGCAGAGGACATCATCGCCTCGCTTGTGACCAAGGTGAAGCCGCCGGTCGAGATCGTCAGCGGCGACCGCGACCTCTTCAGCCTGATCCGCGATCGCGATGTCATCGTGCTGTATCCGGAGAAGGGGGGCCTCGCCGAGGTCGACGAGGCAGAGGTGGCGCGTCGGTACTCGATACCTGGGCGCGCATACGGCGACTTCGCCATCCTCAGGGGAGATCCATCCGACGGACTTCCCGGCCTGGCCGGAGTCGGCGCCAAGAAGGCGGCGGACCTGGTGCGGCGCTACGGGTCCGTGGAGGCGATGCTCGAGGCGGGCGTCTTCCGTTCCAGCGATGCGGAGTATCTGGAGAAGGCACGCCGCGTGGTGCCACCCGTCGGCGACCTCAAGATCGAGGTGCCGCGCGGCCGGCGAGGCCACTGGCCGGACGACCCAGCCCTGGTGGAGAAGCTGGGCGCTCGGTATGGCGTCGCCGGCTCGCTGAAGCGCCTGATCGAAGCGTTGAAAAAGATGCCCTGAGCCTTACAAAAGGCTGACCGGGCTTTGGGGATGATCTGGCGCGTGCCAGGCACCGTATCGCTTGGTGTGACCCTGACCTGGATCCTCATCCGGCGCCGGCCGGCTCGCCGTCACATGATTGGGAGCCGTGGAAGTCGGGCTCTGCGCCTCCTGCAAGCACTCGAGGCGGATTCGAGGGCCTCGCAGCACGTTCTGGATGTGCGAGCTGTCGCGGACGGATCCGTCGTTCCCGCGCTACCCGCGCCTTCCGGTGCTGAGCTGCCGGGGGTACGAACAGGCTCGCCGCCCCCGCCCTGACCCTCCCCCCGAAGGGGGCGGGCAGTAGCGATGCTCGGTGGTTATGAGACTGCTTCCACCCTGAGAAGGGCCAGCGCGCCCGGGGCACCCGCGAACGTCGCTGCGGTCCCGCCATCCATTGACAGCTCGCCGATCATCCCCCCCTCGCTCACGGCGTAGAGCGTCTTGCCGTCGGGGCTGAGGGCAAGGCCCGTGACCCTCCATGTGCTCAGCTCGGTTCTGCGACTCTGCAGGGTCGAGGTGTCAATCCAGACGATCCCGGTAGCGCCGGTGGTGACCAGGGTTCGCCCATCGGGGCTGAGCGTACTGGCGCCCCAGCCGATCTCCTTGGCCTCGACGTCTTTGATGAACCAGTTCGTGGAGGTGGTTGCCGTGCTCAGCTTTGCGGTGCGGACCAAGGTCGGCCCTCCATTGGGCCGGTTCGAGATCTCGCTGACCTTCCCCAGGACGCCGCTGGCGGCAAACAGTCGCGTTCCGTCTGCGCTCATGGCCAGCGACCAGTCGCTCGACCCAACGCCGGAACCGGGAAGGTCGAGGCAGAGGGCAAACGCGTTGTCCAGATTGAGCGCGTGGATGAACGGGCTGTCGTGCTCGCGCACGTAGAGGCTGAACAACCACTGTCCATCTGGCGATGGCACTCCCGACACGCGCAGCCCGGTCATCGCTTCAGTGCCATCGCTCTTGTCGACGACGATGTTCGGGTTCAGCCCCACTCCAAGCTCGTAGAAGCGAACGCGGTAGATCGAAGCCGACACGACTTCGATCAAGAAGACGCGCCTGCCGTCATTGCTTATGGCATCGAACTCGAAGGCGCCTGGAAGATCGATTCGGACGGGTACTTTCGCGTACGAGGTGTCGATCACCAACAGGTGACTTGCCTTCGGTGGACCCTCCGGCGTGTCGTCGAATGCCTGGACCACCAGCCACCGGCCGTTCTGGGACAGCCCGCCGGGCATGCCGGTCATGGTGGCGAAGGGCAGGTGGTAGTCGCCGGGCAGGCGCAGGGTGTGCAGCGTCGCCCCGCTGTTCGGATTGATGTCGGTGAGCGTCGACCCCATGGCGATATAGAGATGCCGCCAGTCGGCGGAGGTCACCCCAAGGGGCAGCCGGCGCTCAACCGCGTGCGAGCGCGAGTTGATGACCGCGACCATGGAAGCGCTCCGGGTGGTCGCCGCCTCGTAAAGCCTGTACTGACCGCTGTCCGGCACCGGACTCACGGCTGCCTTGCCGCAGCCCGCCACGACCAGGACTGCCGACAACGCCAACACCATCGCTCGCATGCTCTTCACCTCGCCTCCCATACACCGCGCGGTGGCGGCGGGTTCCGTCAGCTCAGTGAGTTGGCGATGCCAAGCACCTGGTCTTTGGTGAGGTCACCCTCGATGCGGATGAGCGTGCCGCCGTCTTGGAAGATGAGCACGTTTGAGGCCAGGCGCATGGTTTCGTTTCGGAACTGACCGTCGGCGTCGGTGAAGAAGAAAGTGTGGGGGGCGCCCGAGATCCAGTAGCCCCGACGGCCCTTGACTGTCACCTCTTCGAGGGTGCTGCCCGGTCCGATCATCTTGCCGAAGTACCTGTCATCCACCGTGCCCGAGGCTTCGGTGATGAGGACCGCCACTCCCGTCTGACCAGACGTCTTGATTCCCGATCGTGACTTATAGACCAGCGTCACCTCGCCTTGGGGCGGTCCCTCCGGCGGCAGCTGGATGTAGACCTCGTCGGGGGGGCCCAGCTGCGACGGAACGACTATGTGCCAGGGGACCTTGGCCTGAGCGTCGGCCAGCGTGGTCGGATAGCCCAGCCCGAGCCGCGTCCCGAGCCCGCCCGACGGCTGCGTGGTCGGCGTCGGTAGCTCGCTGACGCGGCTGATGATCACGTGCAGGTTCAGCCAGTCGGCGATCGCCTCTCGTGTCGGTGTGTAGGTGAGCAGCGCAGCCAGCGCGAGAAGCACCACGGCAGCGGCCATGGCCCAGCGGCTCTGGAACCAGGGGCGTCGGATCACCATAGGCGCCTTAAGCCGTGCCATGATCCCGTCGGTCAGGTCGGGGGTGGGCGGCCAGCTGACCCGCTCGCCCAGCTCTGTGAGGCGCTGCTCCAGCTCGGCGATCTCAGGCACGGGCGCCCTCCTCGACCTGGGCTCGCAGGCGCTGCAGCGCGCGCGACAGGCGGGACTTCACAGTTCCCTCGGGTATGCCCAGCGTCGCCGCGGTCTCCTCCCCGCTCAGCTCGAGGAAGTAGCGGCTGGCGATGACGAGCCGGTCCTCCTCGCTGAGGCCGTTGACCAGCGCCAGCAGGCGGCGCCGGTCCTCAGACGCGATGGCTGCCGCCTCGGGGGATGGGGCCGCATCCCCCGGGCGGAAGCCCTCGGCGAGACGCATCTCGAACCGCAGGCGCCGGCCGGCCGAACGAACACGGTTGCGCGCCTCGTTGCCCACGATCCGAAGCAGCCACGGCCGCGGCTCCGCTCCCGTCCGGAACGTCGCCAGCGCTTGATACGCCTTCACGAATCCCTCCTGCACGGCGTCCTCGGCGTCCGGTCCGGAGCGCGTGATCATGTACGCGGTTCGAAACGCAACCTCCTGGTAACGCCGCACGATCTCCTCATAGGCGGCCAGATCTCCGCGCTGCGCGCGCTCGACTAGCTCGCCATCCGTTGGTCGGCCCTCCATCGGATGCATCTATTACACCGTGCACGCGAGCAGGGTTCCCGCTACCCCCACCCTACCCTCCCCCCTGAGGGGGAGGGACAATGCAACCAGCCTGCGGCGGGATGTGTTCAGGGGTGTGATGGAGGGTGTAGATCGGCTTTTCGAGCGGATGGTGCATGAGCACCAGGACCGTGTCTTCGCGGCCGGCCTGGCTCTGACCGGGAACCGCCACGATGCCGAAGAGGTGGCTCAGGACACCTTCCTCCGTGCGTACAAGGCGCTCCTCGCGTACACCCCGCAACGCGTGCGCGAGCTGAAACAGAGGGCGTGGCTCAACCGGATCGCGCTCAACGTGGTGAGAAACCGCGTCCGCGGCCACAAGCCGAGATTGGTCGAGCTCAACGGGAGCGAGCCTGACTCCGGCCCGGGGCCGGAGGCGCAGGCCATGCGTCGGGCTAACCTCGACCAGCTGGCTGTGCGTGTGGCCGGGTTGCCGGTTCGATATCGAGAGGCGGTGGTGCTGCGTTACGTGCAGGAGCTTTCCTATGAAGAGGCCGCGGACGCGCTCGGCCAGCCGGTTGGGACGGTGAAGTCGAACGTCCATCGTGGTCTCAAATTGCTGAGAGGTGAGGATGGTGAGTGAGCTGATGGTTGATCTGAAGATGCTGGGCGCGGCGACGGCGCCGAGGGGCCTTGCGGAGCGCGTCCTGCTGCAGGCCGGGCTGGTCGACTCCTACGCGCGGTTCAAGACCGTGCTGGGCGACGTCTACGTGGCCTGGAACCGCCATGGGGTTTCGGCCGCCATGCGCGCTCCGTCGGCGGCCGAGTTCGAAGTGTGGTTCCGGAAGGACGTCGGCCGGCCGCTGGTTGCCGGCGAGGCGCCACCTCATCTTGCGGCCAAGATCGAGGACGAGCTGAGCGGAAAGCGGCGGATGCGGTTTGATCTGCGCGGCCTGACCGAGTTCGAGCAGTCGGTGCTGCGCAAGACTCGGGAGATCCCGCGTGGCGAGGTGAGGCCTTACGGGTGGGTCGCCCGTGAGATCGGTCACCCGGCTGCGGTGCGCGCGGTCGGAACCGCGCTTGCCAACAACCCGATTCCGTACTTCATCCCGTGCCATCGGGTCGTGCGCACAGACGGCCACATCGGCAACTACGGCGGAGGCGGGCCGGAGGCGAAGCGGGCGATCCTGACCCTGGAAGGCGTGCGACTAGAGCGCCTGGAGGAGATCGCCCGCGGCGGCTACCGCTACCAGGGAGTGCGGACGACGAAGATCTTCTGCTTCCCGACCTGCCACACAGGCCGTCACGCGCTCGAGAAGAACATTGTGTGGCTGCACGACGAGGCCAGCGCTCGAGCCGCCGGCTTCAGGCCGTGCAAGGTGTGCCGCCCGGCGGTGGCCTAGGGAAGCTGCCAGAAGGCGCCGGTCAGGCCCAGGCGGTCGAGGATCGCCTGGTTCTGGTCACGGGTATGCGGCCGCCAGCGAGGTTCGAGCCGGTCTGCGTACCAGGCATGGGCCAGCTCGGTGAGCTTTGTGACCGAGATTGTCGCGCCTGGCTCACGCCCTCCGAGCCACCGCGTTACATGGTCTTCCGACCGGAAGAGGTTCATGGCGCTTCAAGTGAAGGCGATGTCGCTCCACCACTGGCGCGCGGGAACGAGGCAGTGGAACACGAGGTTCGTTTCGTTTGGACGCTCGTCGACCACCTCGACCGAGATGGCTTCCCCGCAGTCGAGACATGAGGTTTCGACTTGGCCCTCGACATGCAGAGCGGCCAGGATGCCAAAGGCGTCCCACGCGCAGTTTCCGTACCAGTGCCGGCCCGCCGCGTGCACGCGGTATGCGGTGGGCGCTGCTGAGAACGGGTTGGCCATCTTGATCTCCGTCGTGCCTGGGTTGAGCACGAGCGCATGCGCGTCGTGCAGACGGCGCCATGCGGAACGGACATCATCGACACTCGATCCCGATGCGCTCGCCACCTCTTCGGCGGTCGGTGCGCGGCCGAGCTCGCGAAACTGACCATAGGTGAGATTCCGGAGCGCGATGTCGGACTCGTCCACTGTTGCTCGGGGCTAACCCAGCGAGTAGATGCCTGGCAGCTCCCTGTAGAGGCCGGCGTAGTCGAGCCCGTAACCGATCACGAAGCGGTCGGGAATCACGAAGCCGGTGAAATCGATCTTGACCTCGACCTGGCGCCGTGCCGGGCGGTCGAGCAGGGCAGCGAGGCGCAGCGACGCGGGCTTGAGTCGGACGATGCGCTTCGTGAGCGCGTCGATGGTGTGGCCCGAGTCAACGATGTCCTCGACGAGCAGCACGTGGCGCCCGACGAGTGGTCCTTCGACCATGTGGGCGAGCTTGAGCGTGCCGGGCGATGTTCCGTGGCCATAGCTTGCGGCGCGGACGAACTCGAGCTCGGCGGGGATGCTGAGGCTGCGCAGCAGATCGGCGGCGAAGACGGTCGCCCCTTTCAAGATCACCACCATCACCAGCGGTGTTTCGATGTCTGCGTAGACCTGCGAGATCTGGCGGCCAAGGCGGCGCACGCGACGCGCAATGCGGGTGGAGGGGATCATCGCCTGGCCGGCGGTGTGAGTCGAAGCCGGCGTTGTCTGGGGTTGGGTGAGGACCTCAGGCATGCATCCCTACTTTACTTGCTCCAAAGGTGCGACAGAAGCACCAATCGGTGACTGTCTTCGATGTTTGAGATGAGAGCGACTGAAAGCGCCGTCGAAGTTGATCGCCCTCCCTCCGTCATAGCTCTCGGGAGTGCGCCTGCCGTGCGGCGTGTGGCCGAAAACCACGCGGCGACATTCCGTTGCCAACAGCCATTGTCGTAGCCGCTCGGTTTGCGAACCGAAAATGTTGCGAGCGCTCAGCACGTCCCACAGCAGCGCCTCACCTTCATTAAGCAAGAGCTCGCGCGCTCGGGCATTGATCGCGCTCACGAAGTCGCCGCGTTCGATCTCGAGCAGGCGCGCGTACCCGTCGTGACCGCAGTGTTGCGCCAGCGTCGCATCCGGCAGCCGCACCAATGCGGGCCGCTCGCGCAACCACGCCTGGAGCGCGGCGTCACCAGCGAGCTCGTCGAGGTCGTGGCGCTGCCCGCCGACCGAGATCCAGAAACCGATGCGGCTCGGGTCGCGAAGAGCCCACAGCATCGCCACCTCGTGGTTCCCGAGCAAGACGGTGGTGTTGGCGCGGTCGCGCGCGAAGCGAAGGGCGCCGACGCCGAACATTCCGTAGTCGACGAGGTCACCCAGGAAGACGGTGTGCCATTGATCGGCCGGGTAGGGGGCGAGCGCCTGGAAGAGCCGCTCGAGATCGCCGTGGACGTCGCCGACGATCAGAACCGGCAGGTCGGGTGCCGCCACGAGCTCGATGGTAGCCATGGGCGGCGGGCCGGTTGGGCTGTTAGCCCTGGGTTAGAATTTGCCTTCGGCCGATAGGGGCGTAGCTCAGTCTGGTTAGAGCATCGGTCTCCAAAACCGAGGGCCGAGGGTTCGAATCCTTCCGCCCCTGCCACGCTTGACGAAACCCATGGGCCGCTAGCTCAACTGGCAGAGCGCCGTGCTGATAACGCGGAGGTAGGTGGTTCGAGTCCACCGCGGCCCACTCCAATTCGCGGGGCTTTCCATACCGCCAGGCCGCAGGCTTGCGCGCTCAGCGCCGATAAACGTCGCGACGGTGGGCGATCCTGGCGATGATGATGAGATCTTCTGCATCGTCTACCCCATAGACGATGCGGTAATCGCCAACTCGGACGCGGAAATCATCACGACCGGCAAGCTTTACTGAGCCCGCCGGACGCGGATTATTCCCGAGGCCATCGATTACTGTCGCAATGCGATCGGCGATAGATCCGCGGAGCCGGCGGTACGCCTTGATCGCCTCCGGATGGAGGCGGACGTCGTACCTCTTGCGCGGCGCTACTTGCGGACCTTCGACCAGGGGATGGCCAGGCCGGCCTCCTCGCGGGCCTGCAGCGCGGCGAGGCTGTCCTCGAGGTACTCGGCTCGCTCGACCATGGCTCGGTACTGCTCGACATCGATAAGGACGGCAGTCAGCCGCCCACGCTTGGACACGAAAAGAACATCCTCACTCGAACGAAGCTGATCGAGCTCACGGCCAAGCTGGCTCCTCAAGTCATCTGCCGTAACCACACGGGGAACTGCCATATCAACCCTATTGTAGACCCCAGGGTCAACAGTAGGGTTGTCAGGAGGAAGGAAAGATTACCGAAGGCCGATGGGCCTTCCAGCCACCGTCGCTTGGTTCGCGTTACGGAAAAACTACGGCCCACCACGTGACTCGAGTTCGCTCAAGCCACCGTGATCGTCCAGATCGACGTTCAGGGCGCAGCGGCTTTAGCCGGCTCTGGAGACATTAATCTTCCGGGAGGAGGGGTACATCCGAATGGACGTCGTGGAGTGGCTGTTGGACTCCGACTCGGCGATCCGCTGGCAGGTGATGCGGGACCTTACCGATGCGCCCGAGGAGGACGTCACGGCCGAGCGGGCCCGCATCGCCAGCGAGGGCTGGGGGGAAAGGTTGCTCGCTCTCCAGCGCCAGGATGGCCAATGGGATGGAGGCATCCCCCCGTTTACCTCCACTGCGGCGGCGAACTGGTGGCAGTCACTGCCACCGGAGAGGCAAGGCACCTTGTTCCCCGAATGGACCTCCACGGCCTGGAGCTTGATGCTGCTCCGGAACTTCGGTCTTGATCCTGTGAGCGCAAGAGCGCGCGATGCCGTGCGCCTGGTCCGCGAGCACTGCCAATGGGAGCACGATGGCGAGCCCTTTTTCGCGGGCGAGGTGGAGCCGTGCATCAACGGCAAGGTCGTCGCTCTCGGGTCTTACTTCGGTGAAGACGTCCAGGACATTGTTGAGCGGCTCCTCGCCGAGCAGATGAGCGATGGCGGGTGGAACTGCGAGCAGGAGAATGGGTCGACGCGCGGGTCATTCCACTCGACGATCGACGTGCTGGATGGCCTGCTGGAGTACGAACGAGCCACGGCGGGCTCACCGGAGGTAAGGGCCGCCCGCCTCCGTGGCCAGGAGTACCTCCTCGAGCGGCGGATGCTTCGCAGGCTGTCGACCGGTGAGGTGATCGACCCGGCCTGGACACAGTTCTCCTACCCGACCTATTGGCACTATGACGTGCTCCGAGGTCTCGACTACCTGCGCGCGGCCGCCGCCGTTCCGGACGGGCGGGTGGCCGAGGCGATCCACCTGGTCGAGGCCAAACGCGACGCGGACGGCCGCTGGCCCCTCGAGAATCCCCATCGCGGCCGGCTGCACTTCGCGATGGACGAGGGCGAGGGCAGACCGAGCCGGTGGAACACCCTCCGGGCTATGCGTGTGCTCAGGTGGTACGAGCAGACTCCGCCCAGAAAGCCGTGACTGCCTGATCGGGCGGGCGCCGTAGGCAGTTGTTGCATGGATGCCGGTTCGCCCACACCCGATAACACCCCGCACACCGTTGGCGGCCGCCGAACTCCGAGCAGAGCGCTCAGGCAGCTCTACCGCAGAGGGACGTGGTTCGAGTCCACGGCGGCCCATCACGGAAAACCCCGGAAACGAGGCTTTCGTTCGCCCGCGTGCGTTTGAGCCTCTTCCCGCAACCCGCGATGGAAAGATCGTGGAAAAGCTGCCAGCAGAACCACGGACATTCATCGTCGCCGGCTGTGGCCCCAGCCAGAACGCATCGTCTGCGTTCGATGGCGACGCCATGCGCCTCTGAGTACACGAGCGTCGGTCGCAAAGAGACGTTGCTAGATAAGCAACGCACAGTAGGGTGAGCACATGACGATTCAGCGCATGGACAACGTTCTCATCGTTGTCGACGACCTCGAGGCTGCCAAGTCTTTCTTCATCGAACTCGGCCTCGAGCTCGAAGGCGAGACGCAGGTCGAGGGACCTTCGGTCGACAGCCTGATCGGGCTCAAGGATGTTCGCGCCACCCTCGCGTTGATGCGGACCCCGGACGGCCACGGTCGCATCGAGCTCGACAAGTTCCACACGCCCACCGCGATCAGGTTTGGGCCTGTGGACGCGCCGGTGAACGCGCTGGGCATCCGTCGCATCATGTTCGCCGTCGAAGACGTCGACGCTATCGTCGCGCGCTTGCTCGCCCACGGGGCCGAGCTGATAGGCGAAGTGGTGCAGTACGAGGACACGTATCGGCTTGGCTACATCCGCGGGCCCGAAGGCATCATCATCGGACTGAGCGAGCAGATCGGCTAACGCTGACGCACCGGGAGCCGAACGCTGCGGCGGTGCGCCGACCTTAGAGGATCTGTAGCCGAACCTGTAGCCAAGCTCCCGAACGTCGGCGCACGTTGGCGCATGTTCTGGTACGAAGAATGGCAAAATCATGCCGACAACGAACGACCCCGCACGTTGGCGTACGTACGGGGTCGCGTTCGTAAACCGCCGGTCGGCAGTTCGAGTCTGCCCGTCGGCTCAGGAAAAACCATAGGGAAATCGTCCGCCGTGATGACGCGCTCGTGCGGGTCACTCTGCCCCGCGCCGATGAGGGCTCGACTTTTGACAACCCACGGAACTGGACTTCGACGCCTTCGGCGGCGGCTCAAGTGAGAAGGATGGCCGGGAGCTTTCGGGAGATTCGGCTCTTGCATGTGGAGTCATCTTCGATCGTGATCATCGCTGCCGCCTCCCACCGAACGCCGCCCTAGCGGGACTCGCCCTTGAGTCGATCCTTGTAGTGCCGCCGGGCTTCTCGACTTTCGGGCGTGCGTTGAACAAGATGTAGGGCTGGCTCGGGTTTCGTGCGGCGCAGTCCTGGTGATCGTCCTCCGCCGGACAGAAGCGCTCGAGCCGCTGCAGCTCGGTCACGATCGGACGATCGAACACGTACGCGATCGAGAAGAACACCTTGAGCAGGCGGCCATAGGTGATTCGCCCGGGGTCGAATTTGATCTCGACGGCTTCCGCATGGTCGGTCGTGCCGCTCGAGCTGGCGATAGACGGGCTCCACGCACCAGACGCAGCCGCCGGCAATCACCGCGACTTGGTCAGTCTCGCGAGCTGGACCGGCTACATCGACGTCGGGATCAGGGAAGTCTTCGGGGGAGACGTTCAGGGGCTCAGGCTACAGGTCAAAGGGCGCCCGGATGGTTGGGCGCCCGACGTGGCCGGCGGCGGGCCACCGGCTTCGTGGTCGGCCAGGCACCGTCCTTGCAGCCCCTCCCCAGTCCGATGGCTCTTCGCCGGCCCCGCCCGCTCCCATAAGTGTCGCGTTTCCGCAGGAGGCGCTGATGGATCTTGTCCTTCTCATTGCCAGACTGCTACTCACGGCGGTTTTTCTCGTAGCCGGCCTCGCCAAGCTCGCGGATCGCACCGGATCGCGGCGAGCCCTCGTGGAATTCGGCATCCCGAGCGCGCTCGCGACACCGCTCGGTGTCCTCCTGCCGATCGCCGAGCTCGCCGTCGCGGCGGCGCTAATACCGGCGGCGACAGCTCAGTGGGGCGCCCTCGGCGCGCTCGGGCTTCTGCTCGTCTTCATCTCGGGCATCGGGATCAACCTCGCTCGAGGGCGCCGCCCCGACTGTCATTGCTTTGGACAGCTCCATTCCGCACCGATCGGTTGGCCGACGTTGACACGGAATCTGGCTCTTGGCGCGGTCGCGGGAATCGTCTTCTGGCAGGCTGGCGAGGCCAGACCGATGATCTTCGCCACGGCTCCGATCGCGTTCGATGGTGTCGCTCTGGTCGTCGGGGTAATCGCGCTCGGGCTCGTCCTGATTCAGGGATGGTTCCTGTTCCAGCTGCTCGGTCAGAACGGTCGAATGCTGATTCGCATGCAGGCGCTTGAGGCGGGGCTCGGCTCCCCAGAGCTGGCGGCAACCGCCTCTAGCGCGTCCGCGGCGGCACCAGGAGCGGGACTTCCGGTGGGCATGCAGGCGCCGCCGTTCAGCCTCGCCGCACTGGATGGAGGGGTCGTCACGCTCGACATGCTCCGCGAGGCCGGCAAGCCGTTGGTCCTGATCTTCTCGGATGCCGGCTGTGCCTCGTGCATGCAGATCATGCCGGAGATCGGCCGATGGCAGC
>DASXTG010000187.1:0-9233 GCA_036505515.1 Candidatus Dormiibacterota bacterium
GCAGCGGTTGCGCCGGCTCCTGGCCGTGCGCGATGTGGAGGCCTCCGACCTCTTCTGAGCCCCCGGATGCTAGAATGCTCCAGGTAGCAGCTGAGACCTGACGCCCCCGTAGCTCAGGTGGATAGAGCAGCAGTTTCCTAATGGCCCCCGGCGCGGTTGCGTGTTCCGCTGATCTCACACGGCGTTACGTGCAACCGCGCTTCGTTTCTCGTCTTCCTTGTGCTGAGCGGCCTCGGACAAGTTTGCCCAATTCTCTTGCAAAACACCGATCTTCGCGCCAACCTCGGGGTGATTCAGCACATGATTTAGCACAAGGAGGAGGTTGACGATGCGGACGTACAAGCCGGTCGTTTGGTTGGCATTCGCCCTGCCTACGGCGGCGATCATCGGCGCGGAGGCCGAAGAGTTCCTCCAGGCCTCGCATCCGCGCTGCGTGGTCCAGATCGAGCTGTGCGCGGAGGAGTGGGGTCGGCCGCTGCACGTGCCTGACCAGTTTGGCTCCGCCGTGTACCTGACAGGTTCGAGCTCATAGCGATTGCGGTAATCTGAGACTCCGCGGGCTAGGCGCAGGGTAGCTCCCTCGCGTCGAAAAGGCGGACCTCGCCGCCCTGCCCGCGATTCACCTCGAGGCGCTCCATGAGGAGGAGCAATGGCTCCGGCCCCCCGCGACGATGACCTAGCCGCGGCGATCCAGGACATGCTCGCCGCGTTGGATCTTGGTAGTCCCGACACGGCCAAGACGATTGGCCAGAAGATCCTCCGGCGACGCCAGGACCGCACGCTCGACCGCCTGTCGGAAGAGGATGACGCTCCTGCTGAGGGGGCCCATTCAAGTCCAGAGCCGACGAAAACCGAGTTGCGGAAGCGGGAACAGGACCGGCAACAACTCGTCAAGGCGGCGCGGCCTGAAATACTGCTGGCCCCAGTCAACCTAGTTGCCGTCTTCCTGAAAGATCAGCCGATCTGGAGGTCGTGGAGCTGGGCTGACACAGAAGCCGTCAACGGCAGGATGTTCGCCTTCGCCCAGCAGGTCTCCCAAGATCGTTTGCCTGAGGATTCCCGATTGGCCCTCCCGCTGACAGCGGCAGGCTTTTATCTGTACCGGGCCCTCCACTCGGGGACGTGGGAAAACCCGTTGGACCTCGTGGCCAACGTGTACTACGAGATCGGAGAAGGGATTGTCCAGGTCAATAAGAGCGTCATTGAAGCCGCGAGACTGAAGCACATCGGCGACGCGCCGGAGGAGTTTGTCACCACCTTCGCGGGGATCGCGAATACCGCGGATCTGTTGCTGATGCATGCGGCAGGGCTCGGCCCGGACAAGTGGAAGCTGATCTTGCGGTGCGCGCTGGGAGCAGGATGCCGCAGGGGGGAACCGTACTATGTCGCGCGCCCCGGCAAGCCCGGCAAGCTAGATCATCACAGAGAATGCCGCACGGCCAAAGTGCGCGGTAAGCAAAGCACCTCCTTGGGGAGAGAGAGAAGCCTGTAACAACCCAAGGATCAGCACAAGGGGAGGCTCCATGGTCATCACATCAGATCAGCTCGCCGAGTTGGTTCGGAACGGTGGGAGCGCCAGTGTCGACGCCAACGACTATGCGCCGACCCAGCTTATCGACGTCGCCCGCTCGATGCCCGCCAAGGTGACGCTCATCCTTCGGAAGGCCGAGGCGCTGCTGACGGCCCAGCGAATCGAAATCGCGCGATCCTCCGGCGGCACGGTGCTCTTCGAGTTGTAGAATCCGGTCGCGGGCCCAGGGTCTGCAGCCCGAAGAGCGCGTCCCTGGCGCCTGGCCCGCGATTCCCTTTCAGGGTGCTCCACAAGGATGGGCACATGACTGAGGGCGCCGAGGCACCGCGGCCGATACCTCCCGAACACATGTGGAAGCCGCCGGAGTTCGAGCGTCGGTTGCCCGAGCTCCTCGAGAAAGCCCGCACCGGCCTCCAAGACTTCAAGGTATGGAAGGGCGACATCCCGCGCTGCGAGATCGAAACCAAGGGCATTGTCCAGTACGGTCAGGTCAGCGTTCACGACTGGCAACCGCCGCAGCCTGTGTGGCACTTCCTCCTCGACCATCGGGTGGGTACTGACCTTTGGCCCGTGCTCAACGCGATCGTCAACGTGCTCGGGCCTCCGGTGCTGTTGACGCCATACGGGTCGCCCCCCCGGCGCTTCCTCCTGAGTGGCGATCCCGTCCGGCCCTTCCAGCAGATCACAGCGTGTTGGCACGCCGACGAGGCCCCCTAGGCAATGGCTTCGAAGACGCAAGCGCTTCGCGCAAAGGGTGGCGATCCCTTCCTGGGATGGCTCCGCGGACTCATGCCTGGTCAGCCGGGCGAACGACAGCGCTGGCTCGCGTGGGCGGCTATGGTGGCGTTGATGGGTAAGACGTCGCGGCGCGAGCGGCAGCGGTGGCACCGATATTTCGACCGACTGTCGGCGGTGGAGCACGACGTGACGCTGAGCGAGCCTGAGCGAGGCCAAGCGTTCGTCGATCTGCTCAAGGACGCCTGGCCGGTGGCCCCCCGCCGCGGACGCCAGCCGAACGACGTAAGCGGGCTCCTCGTCGACTTTCCAAAGATTCAGGCCCACCTCGCCGACGCATGGGCGAAGGGCGAGGCGGCTAAGCGTGCGGCCGTTGCCGACGTGGAGCGCGCCGCCAGGATCGACCTTGATCTCAACCGCCAGGAAGTTCTTGCTAGCCGCACGGCGCGCCGGGCCACGCTGTTGATAATGGCTCACGCCTACGAGAAAGATGTGCGGACCACCGAGCAAGCGCTGTATCGCGCGCGACGGCGCCGCAGAGATTAGCCCGACATAAATCTCCGTTTGTTCGGTAGTCGCTAGCCCTGTATCTCCCGCCTCACACTCTCCCCATAGTCCAAGCACTCCAAACCTTAAGGAGGCGCCGATGGGGAGCGCAGCACGGTATCGGCCGATCGACTTGGGCCGCGAGTTCGGGCGCAGCGCATCGTGGCCGCGGTGGCTTGAGCGCCAGGGCATCATTCCTCCAGCGCGCCGCGACTTCTCCGGATTCCGCTACTGGACGGCCGAGGACGTCGAAGAGATCCGGCGCACGCTTGAGCGCCGGCGCACTCCGGAGCCGAGCGCGGCGTGAGCGGGCCCGTTCCGCGGCCGCTTCACGTCGTCAAGCCGCTGGACCCAGCGCGGGAAGAAGGCGGCGAACTCCGGGAACCTTACGGCATCACGCCGGCCTGGGCGAAACTGCCGGCCGGCCCCTACTGGGTCACGGTGAAAGGCTGGGCGATCGCGCCCCAGCGCTTTGGGTGGCGCAAGCCCCGCAAGGGCCACACGGAGAAGGAGCTCGACTGGCGGGTGTTCCTGCATGCCGCGGTGGCCGCCGTTCCCGATCACCATCCCGAGGCACCCGCCGCGCGCTCCGAGGTCTTCCGGCATCAGCTTGCGGTCGCCGAAGCCCCATGGATCCCGATCGCGCTCCGCTTCACGGTCACGGCGAAGACCGAGATCAGGATCGTGCCCGCTGGCGGCCATCTCTGGGAACTCCTCGCGATCACGGGCCAGCGCGGGGCGGCTCTGACCGCGGAGATCATGGATTCGTGGCTCGGATGGACCCTACTCGTTGAGACCCGCATCCCGACTCACCATCGTGCACGAAAGGGCCAGCGACAGGGACCGGCTATTCCTGCAGCCCTGCAGCATTCACTGGGCTACGCGATCAGTGACGCCAAGCCCCCGAAGATGCCATGAGCGAGCCCAGAAGTCTCCTGGTCTCCAAACCTCTAAGTCTC
This sequence comes from Candidatus Dormiibacterota bacterium, assembly GCA_036505515.1. Taxonomy (GTDB): domain Bacteria; phylum Chloroflexota; class Dormibacteria; order Dormibacterales; family Dormibacteraceae; genus DASXTG01. Next base: position 3,772 of record DASXTG010000187.1, read on the forward strand.
TACGTCTCCGGGTCTCCAAGACTCCAATCTGCCTCCGATGTAGTAGTGCGGAAGATTGAGCATCGGGGTTTCAATGACTTGGGCGGTGTCGGCCGTCCAGGATGCCCTCTAACTACGCGGGCAATCATAGCCCAGGCCAGGACGGACTCTCATCGGGTCATCCCGGCCTGGGCTGCCGACGATCCTGCAGACCACTCGACTTCTTCGGTGAAGGGCCAGACCGCACCGCAGCCCGCGTTGACGGGCGTCATGGCCAGCGGCATGTCCTTCTCCGCCCCGCCGAGCCGGAGCTGTGGCTCGCGACCCACTCTGGCTGGCGGGATCCATTCCACGCCGTCATACCCCCCGCCAGTATCGCCGTCAAGCGAATTGTCGCACGAGCACCGCTGCCCGTTCTGTCTACAAGACCGCCCTGCCATTTGATGCACTGCCGCGGGCTGGCGCTGAAGACCTGTTGGGACTGCCGGATGAGGGGCCACGAGTGAACGTGTCGCGTCAAGTCATAGAGGCCCCCAAGCGGCTTGCTGAATACCTCACGCCCGACCAAGTGGGCGACATGCTCCAGCTCTCGGCGAAGAGCGTCTATCGCTTGGCCAAGGCCGACCCCACGATGCCGGCGCTCAAGATCGGCGGCTCGGTCCGCTTCCACCGGGAGCGCCTCGAGCGCTGGCTCCGCGACCGCGAGCAGGGGAGACCACAGATGCGGAGACAGGTGCTCTCAATGGCCAAGCCTGCGTCAGAAAAGGAGACTCCTCGTGAGTAGGCGAACATGTGCTGATCCTTGGGCTGAGCAGGGGCTGGGATGAGCGAAGCACGCCTCTGCGGCCAGCCAAGGCTTAGCGATGGCGCCCCATGCGGGCAGAGAATTGGGGACGGCCGACAATGCATCTGGCACGGCGAGCACGCCACGCCCGAGGCGCGCTCCGCGATCGCCCGTCTCGGCGGGCTCCGGACCCTCCGGACGCTGCCAGAGGACTCCCCGGTCCCCAGCTTCAACAGCCGGGAGGAGATCGTGGACTACGCCGAGGAGCAGGCGCAGCTCGTCGGCATCGGGAAGCTCGATCCCCGTCTCAGCGCCGAGATGCGGGGCTGGGCCGACCTGGCGATGAAGGCCCACGAGCTCAGCGCCCTCGACCGCCTCGCGAAGCTCGAGAAGGTCGTCAAGGGGAAGCGCATCGCATGAGCCGCCTAGTCGTCGAGCGCGTCGAGAAGCTGGCCGAGCAGGTGGCGGCGATGACGCGCGTGCAGATGTGCGCCATCGTGCTCGACCTGGCCGCGTGCCCGGCGTGGGCCGAGGCGCTCGACGGCACGCGTTGCGCCCGGCTGATCGGTGGGCAGAAGACCGATCGTCGTCGCGCGCTCGCCGCCCTGAGGAAGGGCCAGCCGCCCGAGGGCCTCGTCGTCCTCGAGTACCGTCCCGGCGCCAGCCGCTTCATCGCCGAGGCGGTCAGCGGGCCGGCGCCTGAGGTCGCCTGCTGGGGCGCGAGAGGAGATCGCAAGACCTCCGCGGCGCTGGGCGCAGTCATCATCCTGGCCGACCTGCACCGCGAAGGTGGCGCTCCGCTGCCGATGCGCTGGATGGTGCCGACGGGCAGCCACGTCGAGCACGAGCTGAAGTTCTGCCGGACGGTGCTCGCGCTGCACTGGGGCGGCATGTGGAGCCTGCGCGAGGACAAGCATCTGGCCGTGCTCACGATCGACGGCGTGGAGTTGGCGCATCTCGATCTCTTCGGCACGAGCGACCCTGGCGCGCTGGATCGGATGCGGATGGAGGCTGCCTGCCTCTGGGTCGAAGAGGCGGCGCCTGCGGCTCTCGAAGGCGGCGGCGGCGTGCCGGAGGACGCGTACAGCATGAGCTGCCGTCCTGTCGCCTGCCGACGCCCCGTCGCGTGGCGCTGGTGACCTCCAACATGCCGGATGAGGACTTCTGGGCCTGGCAGCGCTTCGAGGTCCAGCGTCACCCGGGCACGGCGAGCGTGCGCATCCCCGCCGGCGAGTCCGCGTCAGCCGAGGACCGGGCGCGGTGGGCGATCGCGCTCCAGAACCGGCCCGACCTGATGGCGCGGCTCCTGGCCGGCGAGCCGGGCAGCGTGCAGCAGGGGCCGCAGGTGGCGAAGGGGTACAACGCCCTCGCGCACGTCGCGAAGGCCCCGCTGGAGCTGATGCACGGCGAGCTCTGGTTCGGGTGGGACTCGGCGCCGAATGCTCACACGCACGCCGTCATCATCGGGCAACGCGTCGGGCCGGCGGTGCGCATCTACGCGGGGCTCGTGATGGAGGAAACGGGGCTCAAGCAATTCCTCGACGTGGTGGTGCTGTCGTGGCTCAGTCGCCGGGCGCCGTGGGCGCTAGCCCGCGGGGGGAATGAGCGGCTCTACCACCGCTACGACCCGTCGATGGACACCGGCGAGGGCGGCGACATTGACATGAATCCCGTGGCCCGCCTGCGCCGGACGCTGGGGGGCAGCTTTCATCCCGGTGCTGTCGATTGGCCGAGCCGCAGCGGCCCGATGCTGGCGCTCTTCAACATGGGCGACGGGCAGGGTGGCATGGCGCTGCAGATCGATCCGGGCGAGGACACGAAGCTCCTGCGGCAGGCGCTCGGCGGGCGCTGGCACTACGCGGTCACGCGCGCCGGCACCGTGATTCGGGACCTGCCCGCGAAGCCCTCCCACCCTTGGGAAGATCTTGGCGACGCCTTCGCATATTTCATCGGTGGCCTCGCCCCGAATCGGGCGCCACGCGATCCGAAGTGGAGGCCGCGCCAGGCCAAGATCGCGTTTGATGTCTTCGCCACTCTCGGCAGCGCCGGCACGCCGAAACGAGCCCCGCGCCCGTCTCGGACCGAGTTCAACATTTAGACGCGAAGGGAGACACGGACCATGACGACCAAGCGAAGCACCCTGACGACCGATCCCCTGCCGGCGCCCGTGGAGCCGCCGATCGACCCCATCCCGCCGCTGACGGATGCCGACCGAGCCTGGGAGCGCTTGCAGGGGCCGGGCCGAGAGAAAGCGCAGGCCGAGCAGGCGGCGGTCGAGGCCGAGCGGCGCCAGCGGCAGGACGGCGCGGCCGAGCTGGCGCGGGCGTTGCGGGAGACGCTCGCGCCGCTCGCGGCGGCGTTGGCGATCGCGCCCCCTGTCTTTACCCATCCCACGCGCGAGCGCAATCTGGGTGTGGATCTCATCCGCGCGCTGGACCACGTCTTCCAGCAGCGCCAGGTGCTCGTCGAGCTGCAGGAGACGGCCGCCCGCACGCTGTCCGGCGCCATCGACGAGCTGACCGCCCCGGTGCTGCTCCCGCCCGAGCGGCTCGAGGTCTACGTCAAGAGCCTCGGCACGTGGCGGGATCGGCTCATGGACATTGACGGCCGGCTGGCCACGCAGCGCCGGTTCTACCGCGAGCTCGCCACGGTCGCCGCAGCGGCCGGCTCCGTGGTCGGCGCCTACCGTCAGTGGGCCGAGGAGGCCGGCCGATGAGCGACGTTGATGCCGAGATCGCTGCAGTACGGAGCGAGATGTCCACCTCGCGCGGAGATCAGGCGCCGCTGAATGCGAAATTGGAAGCGCTCTACCGCGAGAAGTATCGCGATCCAGGCGCGCCTGCTCCCACGCCGCGCCCCGATGGCTACCAGCCGACGACGGAGGCGCTGGCCGAGGCGAACATCAGGACGGAGCGTCTGGGTCAACTGCAGGCCGAGCGCGAGCAGCCCCTGAATACGACTGCGCGCAACGCGGCGCTCGATACGGAGATCGAGGATGTGCTGCGCGCGGACTACGAGGCCGAGAAAAGCCACGCGCCCGAAGCCGGGCCCACGCCGACGACGGTCGAATGGCCGGCGGGCACCGAGGAGCCGGTGCAGAACGCGCTTTGCGCGTTATGCCTCGAGCACAACATCACGGCCAGCGAGGCGCAGGTCGCCATTCGCGCGCTGACCAACGTCCCTCCGATGCCCGCGGATCCCGTGCAGGGCCGGGCGGTGCTCACGCGGGAATTCGGCGGTGCGCTGCCGCACGTCCTCTCGCACGCTGAGCAAATGTTCGAGGAACTGCCCCCACGGCTGCAACGGCTCATCCAGGAGCCGGAGGTGTTTTTCTCCCCGCCGGTACTCCGGCATTTGAATTTGATCTGGGAGCGCAGCCGGCGCGGAGGCCGATGAACGACAATGAGCCGCGCCGCGCCCGCTGAGCGTGCCGCCGCCGCCAAGGCGCTCGCCGAGCATTGGCCGATCCTCTTGCGCGAGGTCGGCGCCTTCGCCAACTCGGGCCCAGAAGGCAGCGCCAGCAAGCTCGGGCGGCTTGAGACCTTCTTCTTCCTTTACGAGTGGCCCGATCGCCTCGCCAGTCAGGCTGCCCGCGAGGTGGAGCGCGCGGCCGAGCGCGCCGCGAACGGCGACAACGGGCACCGGCCACCCGCGGCGCGCCGATGAGCGGCATTCGGTGATGCGGCTAGGCGTCCTCGTCACGCGGCGTTTTGTCTCCCGGGCCAATGGGCGCGAAGAAGTGACCGAGCTCCGGCGCGCGGTGGAGCTCGGGATCCCGCCGGTGCCGGGGATGATCCTGGACTTTGGAGATGGCAGCCCTGATTGCACAGTGTCGAAGATCCGCCACCGCGTGGGAACGAGCGGGAGCTTCGGCGTCCTGCCGATCGAAGTCGAGCTCGTCGGCTGCAAGGAGCCGTTCGCTGGACTCGAAGCCGCCCTGGAGGCCGGATGGCAGCGCGAGGAGGCGCCCACCGCCGGCGCCCGCTCGCCTGACGCGCCTCTCCCCGCTCTGAGCCTGTAGCCATGCCATCGCCCTCTCCTGGGCCCAAACTCGCGCCAGAAGTCGAACGTTCGGGCGTGGTAGGCTGCCCGGAGCCGGTCTGCGCGGTCTGCGGCCGTCAGCTGGGTCCGCGAAAGCGAGAGGCCTGCTCCGATCGGTGCCGGGCGGCCCTGAGTCGTCGGCGCCGGGCGGAAATCCAGGCTCTACGCGACCGGGAGATCCGGGCGCTGCTTGAGACGGCGCTGAGGAAGCTGGAGGAGGGCCCGCCATGAAGCGCAGAGCGTTCCTGTCAGTGATGGCTGGCGGCCTCCTCGCCGCCCCGCTCGCCGCCGAGACTTTCTCTGGTGCATGTCAAGCGATTTGTTTCTGACGCTGCCGCAGGTGCTGGCGCGTCATGGTGGCCAAGTGGTACTGCTCGTCATACGGGACCTGGCGGTGCCACATGACGAAGATGATCTTCAACCATTTCGCCCCGAGCGCCCGGAGCGCCTGGTGATGAGCGTGGCCCCGCGCCCGCTGCTGGTCGTAGTACGCCCGGGCCCACGCACTCGAGAGCAGCGAGAGGAAGGCCACCTGGTCGACCACGTGCCGCAACGACTTGTCACAGGCGAAGCGGAAGTGGACGATGCGTTGCTTGCCGCTCCGTTTCGTCACGGGCACGGCGCCGGCCTGCGCCTGCAGATGTCGAAACGACTCCCA
>DASXTG010000188.1:0-12869 GCA_036505515.1 Candidatus Dormiibacterota bacterium
GGCCGTCTTCTCGCTGCCGCTGGTGGCGATCGCCCAGGGCACGCGCATTGCGGTGAGGCCGGCCAGCAGCTCGCGCGAGCCCGGCAGCGGACGGATCTGATCGAGGCGGCGCAGCACACCGTCCGCGTGCGCCTCCCGCAAACGTTCGGCCTGGCCCTCCTTCAGGCTTGATCCGAGCTCCCTCTCAAGAGCCCTCAGGAACAGGCCTCCGCTCATCCCGATGCGCCGATGTATGCGCCACACCGACAGGTCGAGGCCTTCGTGATGCAGCGCCTCCCGCCACGCGAGCACATGCTGGTAAACGCTGTCGATCAGCGTGCCGTCGAGGTCGAACAGCAGCGCGGGCCGCGCCGAAAGCTTGGGCGTCGACAATCAGAACGCCCGGCGCCCGGCGAGCGCGCGGGCGAGGGTCAGCTCGTCCGCGTACTCGAGGTCGCCGCCGACCGGAAGCCCATGCGCCGGCCTCGTCACAGCGATGCCGAGCGGCGCCAGCGCGCGCTGCAGGTAGACGGCTGTCGCCTCGCCTTCGATGTCGGCGTCCGTGGCGACGATCACCTCCGACACGGCCTCAGCCCGCGCTCGCTCCAGCAGCTGCGGAACGTGGATCTGGTCTGGACCGATCCCATCGATGGGCGAGATGACGCCGTGTAGAACGAAATACAGGCCGTTGTACTCGGACGTGCGCTCGATCGCGAGCACGTCCAGCGCCGACTCCACCACGCAAAGGAGCGAAGGGTCGCGCCTGGTCGATTGGCAGATCGCGCACAGGCTGCCCTCTGCGATGTTGTAGCAGCGCTCGCAGTAACCGATCCGCGCCTTGACGTCGACGATCGCCTGCGCGAGTGACTCCGCGCGCTGACGCTCGATCCTGAGCATGTGGAACGCAAGTCGCTGCGCCGTCTTCGGACCGATTCCAGGCAGCCTCGACAGCTCCTGCACCAGTCGGTCCAGTGGCTCCGGCAGCTGCGGCAAGAGTGAGGCTAAAACGCCTGCGCCTAGAGGCCCAGGGTACCCGGCGGCAGGCCCAAGCCGGAAGCGACGGCCTGCATCTTGCTCGCCGCCAGCTGCTTCGATTGCTCCATCGCCTCGTTGACGGCGGCCACGATCAGGTCCTGCAGCATCTCGTGGTCCGAGGCCGCCTCCAGGTCGATGGTCACGGAGACCACCTTCTGCGTGCCGGTGACGACAACCCGGACTGCACCACCCCCGGCGCTCGCCTCGACCGTCTCGCTCTCGAGCTCGGACTGCACTTTGTTCATGCGTTCCTGCATCTGCTGCACCTGCCGCAGCATCTTCATCGGGTCCTTCATTCGGAGACCTCCTTGACCCTGGTCACCCGACCATCGAACCTACGCACGACCTCGCGCACGAAGGGATCATCCTCCGCACCGGCGGGCGCTTTGGTGCGCTCGGCCTCGCCGGCGGTCTCGCGCAGCCTGAACTCGACGGTGACCTTGTCCCCAAGCCAGGCGCGGACGAGCGGCAGCAGCTGCGCCGACTGATCCTGAGCCTTCTTGTGGTGGAACCCGTAGCGAAACCACAGGACGAGCGTCGAGCCCTCGACCTCCGGTTGGGCGTCGAGGTAGGCGGCTCGCACCGTGCGGCTGAGCTTTTCGAGGACGTCGGACCAGCCGCTGACATCCGCGCTCACAGCGACCGCCTCCGCCGCTATGGGCTGTTGTTCGCCCCCTCCCCTGTGAGGCTCGCTGTGCGAGCCTGACAGGACCTCCCCACGTTGTGGGGAGGTGAGCGAGCCTGGCGGCACCTCCCCGCGCAGCGGGGAGGTGAATTGCTCGACAGAACCTAATTCCACCGCCAGGCGGGCGAGCGTCGCCTCGACCAGGAACCGCGGCTCGGCGTGGCGCCGGACCTCGCCGTCCAGGTGCAGCAGCGCGTCGAGCACGCTCGAGAGCCGCCGCGCCGACGCCATGTCGTGTTTGGAGAGTGAAGCCACGAGCCGGTCTCGGCACCCCTCCATCAGCCCGCGCACGACCTGACGCAGCTCCGCCCCGGCCGCGTACACGCGACTGAGCTCTTCAAGCGCTTCAGCCGCGCGTCCTTCGAGCACGTGGTCGAGCAGGGAATCGAGCAGGCGCGGGTCGGCGATTCCCAACAGCGAGCGCGCGGCCTCGAGGCTGATCGGACCTAGGGGGGGCGCGCCGGGGTCTGGCTCCGCCAGCCCCGCCGCAAGGGGGGCATGCTCCCCCCTCAAACCGGGCGCGAGAGGCACGAGCTGATCCAGCAGACCCACGGCATCGCGCATCGACCCCTGCGCGGTGCGGGCGATGAGCTGCATCGCCTGCTCGTCGACCTGGACGTTTTCGGACTTCGCAATGTGTATGAGCCGCGCGATGATCTGCTCTTCGCTGTGCCGCCTGAATACGAACTGCTGGCACCTGCCGACCACCGTGAGCGGTACCTTCTGCGCGTCGGTGGTGCACAGCACGAAGACCACATGCGCCGGCGGCTCCTCGAGTGTTTTCAGCAGCGCGTTGAAGGCGGGTTCCGTGAGCATGTGCGCCTCGTCGATGATGTAGATCTTGTATGGCCCAAGCGCGGGCGCCAGGTTCACCTTCTCGCGGAGATCGCGAATCTCGTCGATGCCGCGGTTGGACGCCGCGTCTATCTCGATGAGATCGAGGGCGGAGCCCGCGGTCATCTCCACGCACGACTGACACTTGTTGCAGGGCTCGGCGGTGTCCCGGGCGCGACCCGTGCAGTTCAGCGCCTTCGCCAGCAGGCGAGCGGCGGACGTCTTGCCGGTGCCGCGGCTGCCGCTGAAAAGGTAGGCGTGCGAGACGCGACCGCCGATGATCGCGCCCTGAAGGGCTCGGGATGCCGCATCCTGGCCGACCAGGTCGCCAAACGTCTGCGAGCGGTACTTGCGATAAAGGCTCTGGTACTCAGGCATTTCGATGAAGTGGTCGCGCACCCCCGCCTCGATCGAGTTCTCCCAGCTCGCACCGCGGATCCCGGCTCCAGCCCGAATGGCTGCGGCACCCCCAGGCTCTCTCCTTACCGCTGCTTCCTTCCGGACCTGACGGGGTTCGGAGACCCGAGCTGCGCAGGTCCCGACCTTCAACGCCGTTAGCCGCGGCCAGGCGTGAGAGCCCTGACCTCAGCGCGGGAATTCGGTCCGGCTAAGGCGGATTGCCGGTGACAGGGGACCGCCAGCACCCCACTTAGCGCGACCACGGCTAAGTTTAGCCGGGCCCTGGCGCGGCGACCGGCCGCCGGCGCTGACCGGCTGCCCACGCCAGGTGGATCCACGTGGCGACAGCGGCGATCGGGATCGCGACCTCCGCGCCCACCACAAGCGCGCCGGGGTCCTGGTTCAGACCCCGAAGCAGCGCGATGCCCCCGATGAGGACCAGGTTCAGCACTGTCGAAATCTGCCCTGTCAGAGTGTGCCGCAGCTCCGGCGCGCGACCGATCGCGATCAGCAGTCCACCGACGACCGTCGGCAGCGCGTAGCGGAGCACGACCACCGCCGCCAGCCACCACGGGATTGCGCCGCCGGATGCGAGGCCGATCGTGACCGCTCCCATGAAGACACCATCGACCACGGGATCGAGCGCGCCGCCCAATGACGACGGGCGGTCGAATCGTCTTGCGATAGTGCCATCGACGAGGTCGGTGAGGCCGGCCAGCGCGATCGCCACGGCGAGGTATCCGAGCTGCCCCGGCTCAAGCGAGTACGCGAGCGCAGGCGCGGCCAGGTAGGCCCTGGCCAGCGAAACCTGGTTCGCCACTCCCGGGACGAAGCTTCCCGCGCCGGCCACGATGGCAAACCACACCACGTAAGCCCAGGCGGGCCCGGGTGGCGAAGCGCCGAGCACCCACGCCAGGCCAAACAGGAAATATGCAACGCCGGCGCCACCCGTTCGGGAGAGACGCACCCGATCAGGCTACGGGCTGGGCTTCGGTGAAGGCGAAGCGCTTGCGGCGGGCGAAGGCGATGGGCTTGGAGAGGGCGGATGGTACGGCGCGGCGCCAGGCGGCGGATTGGCGCCGCAGGGGTATTTGGGCTCTCCCACACCTTTCAGGAAGATCTCGTTGTAGCCGTCACTCGCCGTGGTGAGGCCGCCGTCGTAGGGACAGACCATCCGCGTGACCACTCCGGGCGGCTGCGTCCACGCGGCCGGCCACGGGTGAGTCGAGTAGTAGGCCTCCAGGAAGGGCTTCCAGATCGAGACACCGACGTTTTCTCCGAACAGCAGCGAGGTCGGGCACTGCCATCCTGACGGCGGGAAGTTTGTCGCCAGGTAGGCGTAGCCGGACTTGCATTTTGGACCGGCATCAATGTGCATCAACGACGCGGCCACAGCGAGATTCGGCGTGTAGCCGACGAAGATCGAGCCCGTGTAGGCCTCGGTGGTGCCCGACTTGCCCGCGGCGGCGCGGCGCCCGAGGTCACCCAGATAAAGCTTGACCGGGCCTCGCAGCAGGTCGGTCATCATGTACGCGAGCTCCGGGCTGATGACCTGAAACCTCCCCGCAGCGGGGTCGAGCTGCTCGAGCACCTCGCCGAAGGCGTCGACAACTTTGAGCACCGGGTGCACGGAGATCCGATAACCGCCGTTGTCAAACGCCGAGTAGGCTGCAAGGTGCTCCGCCATCGACAGCGCGTCGTGTCCCAACGTCGTGGCGACGCCGTCCTGGTTTTCGATGGCGGCGGTGACGCCCAGCTGATGCAAGAAGGTACTGACCTGGGCGCCCCCCACTCTCCGGTACGTCCACAGCGCCGGCAGGTTGCGTGACTGCGCGAGCGCGGTGCGCAGGGAGATCCAGCCTTGGTGCTTGCCGTCCCAGTCGCTGAAGGTGTGACCGCCGATGACGCCGCTCTGGTCGTTTAGCAGCGTTGCCGGCGTCACCAACCCAGCTTCGAGCGCCGCGCCGTACGTGTACACCTTGAATGACGACCCCACCCCGCGCCATCCAAGCGGGTCGACACCTGTGAGGTTGATCTGGCCTCGGATCGCCGCGTTGTTGTAATCCGCGCTCCCGACCATCGCCAGGATCTCGCCATCCGTGGGGTTGATGACCAGCATCGCGCCGGTGTTGACGCCGCGATTGGCGTAGGTCTTGACTCCGGACTTGAGCCACTTGTCGGCGAGCGCGTGGGTCTTGAGGTCGAGTGTCGTGATGATGCTCAAGCCGCCTTCGTAGAGCGCACGCGAGCCATAGCGCTGCGTGATGTAGTGCTCCACGTAGTCGACGAAGTGAGCGGTGAGCGGGTTGTGCGCGTTGGGCTGCGCCTTGTGCGCGGCGATCATCCTGTCGATGAGATCGCTGTTGTAGGCGGCGTGCGCGGCTGCGTCGCTCAGATCTCCCACCGCGACCATGCCTTCGAGCACCTGGCGCCAGCGATCCTTGGCCGCCGCCAGCTCGTCTACGGTGCCGAACGGGTTGTAGGCGGAGGGCGCCTGCGGGAGTCCCGCAAGGAAGCTGGCCTGGGCCCAGCTCAGCTCGCTCGCATGGACCTGGAAGTACGTCTGCGCAGCGGCCTCGGCGCCATAGGCTCCGTTGCCGTAGTTGATGGTGTTCAGGTAGAGCTCGAGGATCTGCTCCTTGGAGTAGCGGCGCTCCATCTCCTCGGCCAGGACCAGCTCATGAAACTTGCGGCTGATCGTCCGGCTCTGCGCCTCCTCAGTGTCGAGGACGTTGTTCTTCACCACCTGTTGCGTGATGGTCGACCCGCCGAGGGTGGCCGAGCGATGGGTGAGGTCGTAAACGATCGCAATCATCAGGCGCCTGTAGTCGACCCCCGAATTGGCATAGAAAGAGCGGTCCTCGGTGTCGATGGTGGCCCGCTGCAGCTTGAGGCTGATCTTGCTCAGCGGCACCACCGTCCGATTCTGGTGATACAGCGGTTCGATGAGGTAGCCGTTCCGATCAAGAATCCGGCTCGTCTGCGTGAGCTTCGATGCCTTGAGGGCCTCCAGGGTGGGAAGGTCGCCAGCGAAGTAGTCGACGGCGGCGATGGTGCCTGCCGTACCCACCAGGCCGACAGCCGAGATCGCAGTGAAGAGGATCAGGACGAGCCGGGCGAGCCACCCGCGCGATCCGCTCCTGCGAACACGCCCGTAGGCGCGCGCGCGGGCTCGATGCTTTGGCGAACCGGAAGCGCTGCGGCGGTTCGGGCGGGGGCGGCGGGGGCGGCGGGGGCGCGCCAGGGGACGACCTCCAGGACGTTTGGTGTGACGTGGGGTGGGACGCTTGCGGGCAGTCTACCTTACAAGCGCGCGCCCCCCTCCGGCGCCTGCGCGCCACCTCCCCCGTGCCGGGGGAGCACCTAGCGGAGGCCTAAAGCTTTGGCGCCCTGGTCGGCCAGGCCCATGATCGGGCTCGCGAAGACGCCGTAAGCCACGATGACGATGCAGAGGCCGACCGCGCCGGCGGACGAGAAGCGCGCCCACGCTGGGATAGCGCCCCGGCGGGTCTCGTCGGGGAGGCTCTGGAAGTACACGGCGCGCACCGTGCCCAGCGCGGCCGCCTGGCTCAAAACAGCGCCCAGCAGGCCCAGGGCCAGCAACGCAAACTGACCACTCTGGGCCAGGCTGGCGGCCACCGCAAACTCGCCGAAGAACCCGGCCAGCGGGGGCGCGCCGGCGAGCGACAGCGCAGCAATCACAAGCGCCGCGGCACGGGCCGGGCGCAGCGATCCCATCCCGGCCAGGCCGCTTTCACCGCCCTCCACCCCGCCCAGCGCCGCCGGACCTGCGGTCGCGGCGATGCCGAATGCCCCGAGCAGGAAGAGCGTGGCACCGAGGCCGGCGCGGTAGTCGGTGGCCAGGCCCGCGGCCAGCCAGCCGGCCTGGCCCACGGCGAGGTAGACGAGCCGGGCTCGAGGTGTGCGCGCCGCCAGCGCCGCCGCCCCGCCGGCGACCATTGCGACCGCCGCCACCACCGCGAGTCCCGACACGAAGAGCTCGGGACGAAAGCTCAACACGGCGGTGACCTTGATTCCGACGACGAGCGCGGCCATCGCCACAAGTCCGACCATGACCCCCGTCCCCAGGGGCGACGCTCCGAGCGCTACGGGAACCCGCGCGAACTGATAGGGCGCCCAACCTGCGCGCACGGCAAGGCCGCCGAAGAGGAGCAAGACCGGCAGCGCGAGCGGGAGGGTGGGCGCTTCGACCTTTAGCGACTGCCGCAAGCCCACCAGGTCTGCAGTACCTATGGTCGCGTAGACGTAGGCAAGGCCTGAAAGGAGCAGAGCGGTGCCGACCGCACCCGTCACAAGCAGCCGGATTCCGAGATCTGGCCGGCGCGTGGCGACCACGACCACCGCCGCCGCACCCGCCAGCTCGAGTCCGGCCCACAGGCCGACAACGTCGCCCGACGATGCGGCAACCATGACGCCGAAAGCAGCGAGCAGCGGCATGGCCAGGCCCACCGACTGCGATTCTTCTGCCGACCAGTCCGTGACAGCGATCGCCGCCGCTGCGGCGAGCAGGGCCGCCGCCTTCGCAAAGAGCGCGAACCGATCCTGCACCAGCGCGCCGCCAAAAAAGGTGCTGAGGACGGCGCCGACCCAGAGCTCGATGCCGAACGCGGCAAGCGCAACCAACGTCGCCGCGACCGGCAGGTAGCGCCGCCGGCCTCGCCGCATCACCCCCGGGCGGCCGAGGAAAAGCAGGCCGACCGCGCCGGCCACAACCACCGCCTCGGGAAGAAGGACGAGCGACCTCACGGCGAGCTGGCCGGGTTCGGGCCTGCGTAAGCAGATGCGATGTCGGTCAGGCCTGCCGACATGACGTTGAGGAGGCCAGGGTCGAAGACGACCTGCTCGGTGCCGGGAAGCTTGGGCCCGCCCGGAAACAGGCCGACCCACAAAAGGGCGCCTGCGAGCAGCCCGAGGTACCAAGCCTCGCCGAGGGAGGCATCGGAGACGGCCGGCGCGTCGGGATTCGGCGATCCCAGCAAGATCCGATGGAGGACGACCGCGACGACCGCGGCCACCAGCACAAGGGCGAGAGCGACCGCGAACGACCCGGCGGGCTGCGACCTGAAGCTGCCGAAGAAGATCATCGCCTCGGCGGGATATGAAGCGAGGAGCGGCACGCCGATCAAACCAAGGGCCGCGATCACGAGCAGCCAGGACAGCACAGGCATGCGCGGTGCGAGGCCGCGGAGGAGCTGGACGCTGCGGGTCTGAGCCCGCTCGGACAGCGTGGCGCAGCCGCCGACGATCAGCGCTGCGGCGAGACCGCCGCTGAACAGGGAGAGGATGCTGCCGGCAATCGAAAGCGGGGTCAGCGCCGCGAGGCCGAAAACGGTCAAACCGCCCGGCACCATGGCGAGGTAGCCGCCCGCCGCGCGCAGGTCCACCGCTCGCACCGCGGCCAGCGCTGCAAAGACCATGGTGAGCACGGCCAGCCCAGCAAGGATCGGCGACAAGAGCCTTGAGGCGTCGGGGTCGGCAGCAATCAAAGCGCGCACCAGCAGATATGCGCCGAGACGTGACGCGCTGCCGGCCACGATCAGCGCCACCCCGGGCGGCGCATCGGCGTAAACGTCGCGCGCCCATCCGTGGAATGGGAACAGCGGCAGCCGGGTCGCAGCAGCGACGATCAGTGCCGCGGCCACCGCCAGCTGCACGCGTGGCGCCAGACCGGCCTTCAACAGGACGTCCATGTCGAAGCTGGTGGATCCAGACGCCGCGTACACGATCATCGTCGCCACCAGCAACGATCCCGTGCCCAGTCCCCAGTAGCCGACCAGTCGCCAGACCGCGCTCTCGCGGCGCGCACCACCCCACCCGAGCACGAGCAGCGCGATCGGGATGACCGATGCGCCCCAGAACAACAGCAACACGAACATGTCGTGCGCGACGATCGCCCCGTTGACGCAGGCCTGCGTCAGCAGCAGAAGGCAGAAGTAAGACCTCACCCGTTCCCGCACCCCCCATGAGGCGAGCACCGAGGCAAGGCCGACCAGCCCGGACAGGATCAGCATCGTCATGCCGGTGCCGTCAACTCCGAGGTGATAGACCGCGCCGATGGCGGGCAGCCAGGTCACCTTCTCTTCGAACTGCATCGTCGGCAGGAAGGTTGCGAACTGGTTGTAGGCGATCCACAGCACGAAGAGCAGGCCGAGATTTGTGAAGAACGCGATCTGCTTCATCAGCACGTCGTAGCGGCCGCGAGGATTGGGCATCGTCGCGACCGCTACCCCGACCACCACCGGTACCCAGATCACCAGGCTGAGAAGCAGCGGGGATGTGAAGACGTTGGCGCCCGGCACAGACGCCGGCGACGGCGTGGCCTGAGCGATCGCCGCGAGCGAAAGGATCATCTGTAGAGCCCGGGGGTCAGCAGCGCGACTGCGAGCGCGAGCAGAGCCGCGACCAGGATCAGCAGGGCGGGCGCAGATGCATGCACGCGGGCGAGCACCAACGCAAGGCGGCCGGAAGTCGTCGCTGCGCGCCCGAGGTTGCTGTCGCCTGCGTAGATCCATTCGCCGACCCGGGCGACAGCGGCGGCGGTCGGCGCATCGATCCGGCGTCCGAGAGTCTCGATGACGCTGCTCACAACGCTGTCAAGCCAGTCACCGAGCGCCCCAGATGCTCTCAGTGCCCCGTCCTTGCTGACCCTGAACGCAATCCACACCGCGACGAATCCAATCGCGGACACCCCCGCCCAAAGACCAAACGCGCGCGGGGCGGCCGCCGCGTGACGCTGGCCGTCCAGAAAGCCCATCCAGCCGGAGACCAGCGAGGCCACGGCCAGCACCGCTCCACCGAACGCGAGCCAGTAGGGCCAGCCGAGAGCTTCCGTCGGGGCCTCGCGGACGCGGTCGGGCTCGAATGCGCGGCGCCTCCGTAAGGGCCCTGTGGCCACGCCCATGAACACGCGCAGAACCGCGATCGAGACCAGGAGCACAGCCTCGCCGAGTGCGAATCCGAGGCGCGATTGAGACTCGACGGCATACGCGAGCGCCCCGGAGGCGCTCAAGGCAAGCACGACGCCGGCGACCAGCAGAGCGCTCGAGCTGGCGCGCATACGTCTCCAGCCGTCGCCCATCTCGGCCATGTCATCGGTTCGCATGGCGGCGGCAAATGCAGACGCCGCCATGACGGCCGCCGCGCGCGCTGGAGCCGCCGCGAGGACGCATGCGACGCCCGCCACCGCGAACGTGAAGCCAGGATCCTGAAAACCGCGTACGACGATGGCAGCGCCGATCGCAGCGGTGCCCGTGCCCGCGAGCGCGATCACCCGGCGCGGCTCGTTGCCGAAGAGCGCCAGCAGCGGTCCGGCGACTGCAGCCGCGCCGCAGGCGTAAAGGAGCCCGCGCATTGTCTGGGCGCTCGATGCCGAGATGACGGGCATCAGCCTGTACAGAACGACGATCGCCACCACGGACCACACGGCCTGCACCATCGCCGAGGCGGCGGGCGGCGACGTCACCGACGTGCGCGTGATCCACGACTGCAGAGGCCACAGCGCCATCCTTCCCGCGACCCCCACGAAAAGCAGCACGGAAGCGACCGCGAGCGCCTTGGGGCCGGTACCGAGCGTGGTGTGGAGGATGGGCTGTAGGCCGTTGAGATCCTGGACGCCGTAGCGCGAGTACAGGACCGCGACGCCGCACAGAAGGCAAACGTCGGTCAGGAACGGAAGCGCGAGTGCGACGCGGGCAGTGCGTGAAGCATCGTTGGAGCTCCAGCGATGCGCGAGCAGAAGGTAGGTCGTCCCTCCGGCCAGGCCCCAGAAAGCGAACAGCTCAGCGAGGTCTCGGCTGACCAGCGCGCCCAGCGCGCCGAACAGGAAGACGCTGACGAGTGCGTAGAAACGCGCAGGCCCGGGCTCCGCCCGACCCATCACGCGATGCCAGCCAAGGACACCGATGACGCACAGCTCCACAACGACCATCGCGATCGCGCTCAGGTGATCGACTCGGAGGATGATGTCGATCCCGAAACCCTGGAAGTTGGTCGGTCCGCTGAACGCGACCGAGATGTTGAAGTACGGGTGGGTGTCGATGAACGGCGTCGATCGCTTCGTAAGCCCCCACGCCGTCAGCATCGATGTCAGGAGAGCGACCACCGCGCCGAGCATCGCCATGTTGGCCGCGGACCGCCGCGTCCGAACGCTGGTGGCGGCGAGGACGAAGGCCGCCAGCGGCGCCATCAGCGTCACGGGCACCGCCCATCCGAGCGTGGCCGCGGGATCGAAGGAAAAGCCGCCGCGTGCGCCTGATGCCGCGCCCGAAGCCGCCGCGAGGATGTCGCCGGCGGCGACGAGCAGGCTCAGCGAGGGGCCTCCCGGCCCGCGATTCCAATGCCGAGCGCTACCGCAGCAAGGGCGACGATCGCCAGCAGCACGGCCATCTCCTGCCCGATGAGCTGAGCGTCTTCCGTTGACGCGAACCTCGAGATGCCGGCGAAGGCCGTGCCGGCGCCCGCGAGCATCACCGGCACGCCGGCCAGAGCGCTGGTCAGCTCACGCCTCCACGCCGCGACAAACGCTCCCACGGCGATAAGGGCACTGGCCACAAAGAGGACGGAGACGAAGCTCACCGTCATTTGCGCCTCTCCGGCTGCTCTCGCTGCCGCTCGTCGCGAGATCGCTCACGGCGCCAACCGACTGCGGCGCCGACCAGCGCGGCGAGCACGAGGGCTGTTATCGCCTCGGTCGCAAGCGCGTCGTGGCTGAACAGAAGGCGGCCGATCGCGGCGGTTCCGATTGGCCCCCCATAAAAGGTCGCGTGCGCGAAGCTCCCTCGATAAGCGGAGTACGCGAGCACCGCCAGCAGCAAAGCCGCGCCCACGCCGGCGACCTGACGCCACCGATCGTCCACCGGCAGCGCGATGGCGCGGTAATCGCGACGCGCCACCAATAGCGCGATCACCG
Organism: Candidatus Dormiibacterota bacterium; assembly: GCA_036505515.1. Taxonomy (GTDB): domain Bacteria; phylum Chloroflexota; class Dormibacteria; order Dormibacterales; family Dormibacteraceae; genus DASXTG01. Next base: position 11,862 of record DASXTG010000188.1, read on the forward strand.
CGTAGCACAGCAGAGCCATCGCGCCGGCGAGACCGGCGGACAGCGATGCATACGTCCCGGCCGCACCGAGTCCGACCACTGCCAACGCTGCGCCACGGCGGCGGCGCGATTCAAGGAATGCGAGGGATAGGCCGCCGGCCACGGAAAGCGCGGCGGACACGTAGAAACCGATCGCGTGGAGGGAGTCCATCGGCACTCCGTGGTTGCTGAAGAGTGTTGCTTACCGGCTACTCGACCATTTATTCGTTCTGGCCGCCGGCTCCAAGCCGCGAAGCATACAGGAGCCCGGCGCCGCCAATCGCGAGCAGCGCGGCCGCCGCGGCCACACCGCCGGCAGTCGCTTTTGACACGGTCACGCCATAGCCGTAGGCGAGCAGGATCGCTGCCAGCGCGAGGCCCATCCCGATCGATGCCACGACCGGCGCCTCGATTCGCCGCATCCGCCGGAACCTTGGTGCCACGCAGGCAGTATCGCAGAGGCTTCGGGCTGACTCGTTAGGCGAGCCCTGGACCGGAGGTCCGACGCATCATCGCGACATCGGCGGTCGGAGCCAAGGAAAGGGTGGCGCAAGGAGGAGCGCATCGCGTAGATGCGTAACTCCGCGGCGCCGGGTCCCTTGACGCAGGCTTTAGCGCCGCAGGCGCCCGACCGCCTAGGGAGCGAGGATGCCAGGAACTTCCGTGCCCAGGACTCGCTAGGCGAGAGATTGGAGCCACGCCCGGTGCAGCGCGCCGTACCGGCCGCTGCGCTCGCGGAGGTCCGAGGGTTCCCCATCCTCGACGACGCGACCGGCATCGATCACGAGCACACGGTCTGCGATCTCCACCGTCGACAGGCGGTGGGCGATGATGACCGCGGTGCGGCCACGCAGCAGCGTGCGGAGGGCACGCTGAACGAGGCGCTCCGAAGGCAGGTCGAGCGACGAGGTGGCTTCGTCGAGGATCAGGACCCTGGGGTCGGCAAGGAATGCGCGCGCGAACGCGACGAGCTGACGCTGCCCTGAGGAA
>DASXTG010000189.1:0-17604 GCA_036505515.1 Candidatus Dormiibacterota bacterium
ATCGAGCTCCAGAAGCAGCACCGCGCCCTCCGCGCGACCTTCATCTACGTGACGCACGACCAGGTCGAGGCGATGACCATGGGCGACCGGATAGCGGTCATGAAAGACGGCATCCTCCAGCAGGTCGCCAAGCCGCGCGACATCTACGAGAACCCAGCCAACATGTATGTGGCCGGCTTCATCGGCAGCCCGACGATGAACTTCATCCCGGTCACGATCCAGGGCAAGACCGCCAACGCATCCGGCTTCAAGATCGAGTTGCCGCGCGCACCCGGCGTCGAGCAAGGGGTTCTCGGCATCCGTCCCGAGGCCGTCGACGAGCACCCTCGAGAGGGCCAGGCCGACTTCGAGCTCAAGGTCGAGGTCGTCGAGGTCCTCGGCGCCGACCAGTACCTGTATGGACACGTCGGCGCTGACGCCATCACCGCGCGCGTCGACCCGAACCTGTCGGTCGCCCCTGGCGATCGAGTCAAGCTCGGGATCGACATGCGGCGCCTTCACGTCTTCGATCCGCCGACTGGCAAGGCTCTCCTCTAGCGTCGTGGCCATCCCGACCGAGGTTTTCGGCCGGACAGGTCATCGGAGCAGCCGGACGATCTTCGGAGCGGCTTCGCTTTCGAGCGTGACCCAGGATGCCGCCGACCGCACGCTGGAGGTGCTCCTGCGCCACGGCGTCAACCACATCGACACCGCGGCGGGCTACGGCGACTCCGAGCTCCGAATTGCGCCCTGGTTGAAGCGCGAGCCGAAGCGCTTCTTCCTTGCCACCAAGACCGGGCGCAGATCCGCCGCCGAGGCTCGTGAGGAGCTTCACCGCTCACTGGATCGCCTCGGCGTCGACCACGTCGACCTCTGGCAGCTGCACAGCCTCGCCGACCCCATCGAATGGGACTCGGCCCTGAGCCCGGGTGGCGCGATCGAAGCGGCAGTCGAGGCGCGGGACCAGGGTCTGGTGCGGTTCATCGGCATCACGGGGCACGGCGCGCAGATCGCGGCGAACCTTCGGCGCAGCGTCGCCCGGTTCGACTTCGACTCGGTCCTGCTGCCCTACAACTTCGTGACCATGCAGCTCCCGTACTACGCCGAGAACTTCAACGGCCTGGTCGAGACCTGCCGCGGCCGCAAGATCGCTGTGCAGACGATCAAGTCGATCGCGCTGAGGCCGTGGCTGGGACGGGAGCGGACCCATACCACCTGGTACGAGCCGCTCGAGAGGCAGGCTGACATCGACCTCGCCGTTTGGTGGGTGCTCGGTAATGAAGATGTATTCCTCAACACGGTCGGTGACGTCGAGCTCCTGCCCAAGGTGCTGGACGCAGCATCTCGATTCGAGAACCGCCCGACCGACGATGAGATGAAGGCGCTGCTCGAGAGGACCGAAACCGAACCGCTATTCGTGTAGCCAATAGCCGCGAGTGCATGCACTCGCGGGAAATTTCGAGGTCTGAAACCCGCCGGTGCACGCACTCGTGGGGTAGGGACTAGCGCGCCAGGCTCAAGCGGGCGAGCCTGATCGCCCCGGCGACCGGGGGTTCCTCGAGGCGGACGGCCTCGCCCAGGCGGCGCCGAACTGCGCTCTCGAGTGGCGGATGGTTCAAGAGCAGGCCACCGGCAAGCACAACGGGGCCACCTATCGCGACGCCGTTGCGCACCGTGTCGACCAGGGCGCTCAGCGCCGAGCCGGCGCGATCCACCAGCGCGGCGGCGCCAGGATCACGATCGGCAACCTCGAAGACAATGCCGGCGAGGTCGGCCCAACGGGACGGCTCGCGCAACCTGTGCAGCTTGCCCGAGAGCTCGGCAGCGCTGCTGGAATGCATCGCCTTCAAGAGCTTTTCCGTGAGGTCCCCGGCCGGTTGATCGGCGTCGGCGCGCCGCATGACCTCGCGCGCCGCCTCCCGTGTCAGCCAGACGGCGCTGCCCTCGTCACCGAGCATCCAGCCCCATCCGCCTGATCGCACCTCCCGCCCGTCGTGGCTTCGCCCGTACGCGACCGAACCGGTGCCAGCGATCAGGGCAATGCCCTCATCGAACCCAGCCGCAGCGAGGACCAGCCGCGCGTCGTGCACGACCGTCACGGCGGAGCCGGGCAGCAGCCTCGCCAGCAGCCGTTCGAGGCGGGCCCGCCCTGCAGGCGCCTCCGCACCAGCGCTCCCGGCGCAGCACGCCACGTGTGGGATCGGCCCGAGCTGCGCAATGAGCGCACCGATGCGCCGCTCGATCAGCCGCGGGGCGAGCACGGCTACGTTCGCACCCGGCCCGGTGACGTCGCCGACGATGCGATCGTCCTCGACGAGGCGAGCGCGGCTCTTCGAGCCTCCTATGTCGAGGCCCAGGAGCACGCTGGGTTTCACCAGGTGCGGGTGACTTTGCGCAGCGCGCGCGGTTGGTCGGGATCAACACCGCGCGCAAGCGCGACACGATGCGCCAGAAGCTGGCCGAGCACCGCAAGGGTCAGCGGTGTGAGCTCCTCGGGAAGGCCCGACTCGTGAACGACGGACGCGTCCAAGCTCGAGGTGGGAGGCGTGCCGTCGAAGAGCCCGACCACCTTGCACCCGTACTCGAGCAGGCGCCGCGCGATCGCATCGATGTCGGCGGCCACCGATCCGCCGCCGCCGGTGATCAGGACTGGAAAACCGGGCTCGACCACCGCGATCGGGCCGTGCTCGAAGTCGGCGATCGACCATGCGCGAGCCAGGATGTAGCTCGTCTCCGTGAGCTTGAGAGCGATCTCCTCGGCCGTCGAGAAGTTGAAACCCCGGCCGAGCACGATGGCCCGCGGACCGCTCAACGCCGGCACCAGGCGGTCAAGCTCCGATTCCCGCTCCAGCGCACCCTCGAGCGCACGAGGCACCGCCGACAGCGCGCTCTCGAACGAAGGCTCTGGGTCGATCGCCTGCGAGATGAGGGCGAGCGCGTACAGGCTCGCGGTGTAAGTCTTGGACGCTGGAACGCTCTGTTCGGCGCCGGCGCCGAGTGGCAGCACCAGGGCAGCGGCAGCAGCCAGCCTGGAGTCCGGATCGTTGGTGATCGCAATCGTGAGCGCGCCCTGGCGCACGGCTTCCTCGATCACTGCGATCACATCGGGAGACGCCCCCGATTGCGAGATGCCGATCACGCACTGGTCGGGCATGCGCGGCGCGCTGTCATAGCGCGTGAACAGGGACGGCGCCGCCAGCGACACCAGCGCGCGGCTGCGCCGGCCGAAGAGGTATTTCGCGTAGAGGGCCGCGTGGTCGGAGCTTCCCCGCGCCGCAATCACAAAGCCATGCGGCCGCCGCTCCCGGAACCTCGCCGCGATCGCATCGAGGGCCGGCCCTGAATCATTGAGCAGGCGGGCTGCGACCGCCGGCTGCTCCCCTATCTCATCTCGAAAGCGACTCATGCTCGGTACTTGACCCGGCCGCCGACCATTGTCAGCCGCACCCGAACGTCCGCGTCGAGGACGACGAGGTCGGCGCATCCGCCTACGCGGATCCGGCCCAGCCCTTTCTCCCCGAGCAGGTGGGCCGGGACCGTCGAGGCCATCGCGATCGCTCGTGCCGCGGTCATCCCGGCCACGCCTGCCATCAGCCGGACCAGGTCGCCCATAGAGGCCGCGCTCCCGGCCAGTGTTCCGTCCTCGAGGCGGACGACCACGCCATCGCTCACCACCGGACGGCCGGTGAGGCTGTAGCGCCCCGGCGGCACGCCCGCGGCCGCGGTCTGGTCTGTGGTGAGCGCGATCCGCGACGAGTCCTTGACGCGAACGAGCTGCGAGCAAACGGCGGGATGAACATGCTCGCCATCGGCGATCAATCCGACCGTCACGCGGGGATCCAGCAGGAGCGCGAGGGCGATGCCCGGGCGCCTGTGGTGGACGGGCGGCATCGCGTTGTAGATGTGCGTCCCGAATCGCACGCCGGCCGAGATCGCGCGCCTTCCTTGCTCGAAGTCGGCCCCGGTGTGGCCCGCGCTCACGACCACCCCTGCGCGCCCAAGGCGGGCTATCGCCTCCAGCGCTCCAGGCAGCTCCGGCGCGAGGGTGACCAGCCTTGGCCGCGCGGCAGCGATAACCTCCACGTTCGCGGGCGTGGGCGCGGCCAGGCACGATCGCTCGTGGGCGCCGCGAAATGAAGGATTTATGAACGGCCCTTCGATGTGAGCTCCCAGCACCCGCGCGCCGGGGGCCTCGGCGGCGTTGGCGATGGCCGCGAAAGCGGCGCCGGACTCGACCGGCGACGAGATGAGCGTGGGCAGGAACGCGGTCACGCCGGTCGATGGCAGCAGCTCCGACATCGCGGCAATCTCGTCGCGCCCCCCTGCCGCGTCATGGCCGCCGAAGCCGTTCACCTGCAGGTCGATAAAGCCGGGGGCGATGAGCTCTTCCGGTTCGGCCGTCAGCTCCTCATCTGCATGCTCCGGCGGACGCCCTGCCCCCACCCACGTGATCACGTCGTCCTCGACCAGCACTCCGTTGGCGTCGCCATTCATGCCGTGGATCCGGCCGCGGAGGAGCGTCCTCATGACGACGTTCGCTCGGCGGGCGCATGCCTCTCCCCGAGAGCAACCGCCAGGTCTCCATGGGTCGCGGCCAGCCGGTCAGCCGCCTCGCTCGCGTCGATTCCACATCTCAGCATCAGGATGGCCAGCTTCGCGCTGCCGCCTGACTCCTCGATCGCCTGGCGGACCCTGGCCTCCGGGCTTCCCGTCAGGTCAGTGACGATGCGGTGTACCCGACGGCGCAGCTTCTCATTGGCGGCGACGACATCGACCATCCTTCCGCGATATGTGTGGCCGAGTCTGGTGAACACGCCGGTGCTGATCATGTTCAGGGCCATCTTCTGAGCGGTCCCGGCCTTAAGGCGGCTGGAGCCGGCGATCACCTCAGGGCCCGCATCGATCTCGATCGCGATGTCAGCCTCTGCCCCGAGAGGCGATCCTGGCGTGCAGGTCAGGGCGATGACGAGAGCGCCCGCCGCGCGGGCCTCGCCCATCGCGGCCAGCACATACGGCGTGCGCCCCCCTGCGCTGACGCCGACGACCGCATCGAGAGCGCTGAGGCCGGTGCCGCGCGCATCCTGGTGTCCTTTCGCAGCGTCGTCTTCCGCTTCGCCATCGCCAGCCGCATGAGCCCTGACGAGATCCGCGCTCACGCCGAACGTGGCCGGGCATTCGGCCGCGTCGAGCGCGGCCAGGCGGCCGCTCGTGCCGGCGCCGAAGTAGTGCACCCGGCCGCCCGACCGCAGGCGATCGGCGATCTGGTCAACGGCGGCAGCGATGCTGCCGAGCGCTCCACGGACCGCCTCCACGCCTCGCGCATCCTCACCGTGCATGAGCTCGACCAGCTCGCGCGTGGTGAGCGAATCCACCTCGTCCGCTCGCGGGTGGGGGTTCTCGCTCATCGCGTGACCGACCTGCTGGGGACAGCGAGAGATTCGGTGACCAGGTGGTCCAGATGGGAGGAGCCGCCGAGCACCGCAGCGAGCGCATCGGCTGATGCGTGAGCGAGGAGCACAGAAGGCGACAATGCAGATGGGCCGCATGGGCGCCGAAGATCCGCTGGCCTCGGCGGGGCGGTCATCGAGTTAAGGCCTCGGCTGCGGCAAGGCCGCAGACACGCGCGGCCCCATAGGTCGCCACATATGCCGCTGCTCCGGCGGGCCGGCACCCAGGCAGGCCCATCTCCACGGTGATCGCATCAGGCCTGAGGGCGAGTACGGACTCGACGACAGTGACCTGCCACGGGTGACGGTGAAGGTTGCGCGCGACCAGGACCAGGCTCTTGTCCTTTGCTTCGCGGACCAGGCCATCGACGCCGGCGGGGGCCCGATTGAGCTCGATCGCCGCGACCGCGACGCCACGATCTCGCAGGGGACCAGCAAGCCCCCAGGGGACCACGCCCGCGGCCTGAGAAGGCGTTGAGGCGAGCTGTACGACCACTGCGGTAGACCCAAGGTGAGCGGGGCCGTCCGCTCGCACCGCGCGCCGCGCCGCCTCCAATCCCACCTCACGGCTGCCGGCGTTGGGTGCGTGCTGCTCGGAGCGCCACTGCATCAGCCGGTCGATCCGGTTTGCAGCCTTCACCAGACGCTGCTCCTCGAGGCGCCCCTCACGCACCGCCGAGACGATGGCGTCGCGTAGCAGGTCGACCACGTCCTCGCCCGCCAGCCCACCCCCGATGCAGAGTAGGTCGCAGCCCGCGGCGAGCGCGAGCACGGCGCCTTCGGCGATACCCACTCCGTCACTGATGGCGCGCATCTCGAGGCCGTCGCTGACGGCGAGCCCGTCGAATCCGAGCTCATCGCGAAGGAGCGTGGTCATGACCATTCCGCTCACCGTCGCGGGAGTGCTATCGATCGTCCGCACGACGATATGGGCGCTCATCACAGCGAGCGCCCCCGCGGCGAATGCCGCCTGGAACGGTTCCAGCGCGCCGTCGCGCGGGTCCTCGTCGACCGCCGGCAGCGCGAGGTGGGAGTCGAGGGAGGTGGCGCCGTGGCCGGGAAAGTGCTTGACGCAGGCCGCCACCCCTGAACCTTGAAGGCCTTCCACCCAGGCTGCCGTGTGGCGGGCGACCAGGGCCGGCTCGGCGCCAAAAGCACGCACGCCGATCACTGGGTTGGCAGCGTTGCTGTTGACGTCGGCGACAGGCGCAAGGTCGAGGTCGACGCCGGCAAGAGCGACCTCGGCGCCCATGGAGAGGGCGACCGAACGTGTCAGCTCGACGTCGTCGACCTCGCCGAGCGCCAGGTTGCCGGGATACGAGCTGCCGGTCGCGGCTTCGAGCCGCGTGACGTCCCCACCCTCCTCGTCGATGCCGATGACCAGGCCGGGATTCTCGGCATGCAGGCGACGGTTGAGCGCCGCGACCTGGTCGGGCCCGGCGACGTTGCGCGAATACAGGCAGACGCCGCCCAGGTGCTGAGCCCGGCGGAGCAACCACCCGGGCGGCTCAGTGCCGACGAAGCCGGGCATCAGGCAGCGGTCGGCGAGCCGGTCCAGCGCTTCCAAGCTTTCAGCCCTTGACCGCGCCTGCGGTCAGCCCGCCCTGAACCTGCCTCTGGACGATCAGGAAGAAGGCGACAACCGGCAGCGCAGTAAGCGTGGCCCCCGCCATCAGACCGCCCCAGTCGGTGCCGTGCTGGGTGGTGAACGACGCGAGCCAGATCGTGAGCGTCTGCTTGGAGGAGCTGCTCAACAGGACGTAGGCGATGATGTACTCGTTCCACGCCTGGATGAAGCCGTAGATCGCTGTCGCGACCAGGCCGGGGGCCACCAGCGGGAACACAATGCGCATGAAGGCTCCGACGCGGGTCGCGCCGTCGACCATTGCGGATTCCTCGAGGTCGACGGGTATGTTCGCGATGAAGCCGCGCAGCGTCCAGATCATGAAGGGGAGCACGACCGCCAGGTAATAGGCGATGACTCCCAGCAGGCTGTCCACCTGTCCCACCTGGTCGAGCAGAAGGTAGATCGGGATCACCAGCGCGTTGAGCGGGACCATCTGGACGCCGATCACCATCACGATGAAAGCGGCGCGACCGCGAAATCCGAACCTGGCCACGGAGACCGCGGCCAGGAAGGCGAGCAGCACCGAGATGACGACCACGGTCAGCACGACCACCAGGCTGTTGACCACGTCGTTCCAGAAGAAGGGCACGTTGATTGCGGTCTGGAAGTTGTCGAGCGTGATCGACGTGGGTATCCAGACTGGGTTCAGGCTGAGGATGTCCTTGCCCGGCTTGAACGCGGTGGACACCATCCAATAGATCGGGAAGATCATGACCAAGAAGATGAAGATGCCGAGGCCGTCGTATGCAAAGCGACCGGTGCGGCGCCTCATCCGGCCTCTTCGGTCAGGCGCACCGTCTGGCGAACGTAGAAGAAGCTGACCACCATCAGGATCGCGACCATCACGACGGCAGCGGCCGACCCGAGCCCGTACTGGCTGACTCGAAACGATTCCTGGAAGGAATACACGGAGATGAGGAAGTAGTCCTTACCTGGCCTCTGGTTGAGAAGCACCCAGACCTGGTTGAACACCTGGAAGTCCCAGATCGTCGAAAGACTGAAGAGGACGATCAGCAGCGGACGAAGGATCGGCACAGTGACGTTCGCAAACACCTGCCACGGACGCGCACCGTCGATCTCCGCGGCCTCGACCAGCTCACGCGGAACCTGGGTCAAGCCGGCGTACAGCATCAGGGCGAGAAACGGGATGGCACCCCAGACCACGATGACGGTGATCACCGTGAAGCCCTGTATCGGGCTCTCGAACCAGTTGTGGTGGATGTAGTTGCCGGCGCCGATGCGCGTGAGCAGCCAGTTCACCACTCCGAACTCGTAATCGAACATCCACTGCCAGAGGTTGATCGCCGGGATCGAAGGCGTGGCCCACACGAACACGAGCCCAGAGCTGAGCAGGATGCGCACGAATTTGCTGACCCGCTCGAGGAGAAGCGCGATCAGCGTCGCGAAGAACATCGACAGGCCGACGTTGACGACCGTGAAGAGGATCGAGATCTGAACCACGTAGCGAAACTGGGGATCGGTCAGGATCTTGGCGTAGTTCTGCAGCCCGACGAACTCGCCCTGGTGCTGGAACAGCTCGCGAAGGCCGTAGTGCTGGGTCGAGAGCCACAGCAGGAAGCCCAGCGGGTAAGCGAGGACCGCGGCGATGACGAGGAGCGCGGGCGCGATCAGCGCGTATGGCAGCAGGCGCCGCGCCAGGATCGACCGTAAGGGGCCGGCCTCGAAGTTGGTTCCGGCGGCCACGCGAGCGCGTGTCTCTCCGGCCACTCCCATCGAAGCCGACCCCCTTTGGTCCTACTGACTATGTGTTGAGAATCTGCGTGATCTTGGCGCTGGCTGACGTGGTGGCCGCTGGGATCGTCGCTTTTCCGGTGAAGATCGACACCAGCATGTCCTGGAGCACGTTAGCCGACTCGACGCTTGCCCAGTTGGGCGAGTTCGGGGTGAAGCGGCTGTTCTTGGCGGCCGCTGCGAAGATCGCGGGCAGACCGGTGCTCAGGTCGGTCAGCGAGCTGGTGTTCGGGATGACCCCGCCCACCGTCACCATCTGACTCTGGAACTTGGTGCCGCCCAGCAGGCCGACCCACTCCTGGGCCAGGGACTGGTTCTTGCTCTTGGCCGCGATGGCAAGATCAGACCCGCCCAGAAAGACGGGCGCGGTCTGGCCGGGGTTGTGGCTCGGAATCGGGAAGGCGCCGAGCTTGTCCTTCAGGCTCGGGTTGCCACGCTTGGCGTCTATGATCTCGCCGACCTCCCATCCATTGGCCACGATCATGGCGATGTGACCCTGCGCGAAGGCCTGGTCCTGCTTGAGCTCGTCGCCGGTCTTGTCGGCGCGCGAGAGCTTGGCCACGAGGCTGTTCAGGGTCGACAGGCCTTGCTGGGCCTGCGATGAGTCGAGCGTACCCGTCCACTTGCCGCCTGACGAGGTCGCGATGTCGCCGCCGAAGTCCCAGACGAACGGTGCCGCTGCGTACCAGTACTTGCCAGGGAAATAGAGCGCTGAGAAGTTCTTGTCCATGCCGTTCTTGGCCATCAGTGTCTGGCCGACGGACAGCAGCTCATCCAGGCTCGTCGGCGGCTTGACGCCTGCGGCGTCGAACATGTCCTTGCGGTAGATGATGGCTCGGCTGCCTGCGTAGTACGGCACGCAGTAGAGCTTGCCCTGGTATGTGCACGAGTCGGTCAGCGACTGGAGCCACGTCGCGGAGTTCTCGAAGGTACCCTTCTTGGCAGTGATGTCCTGGAGTGCGCCGGCCGCCGCGTACTTGGCGACAAGCGTGTTGCCGAGCTCCATGACGTCAGGTGGATTGCTCCCCGCAAAGGCCGTGTCGAGCTTGGTGGTGACGTCCGACCACTGCTGGATCTCGACATTGACGGTGACGTTCGGGTGCTTCGCCTTGAACTCGGCGTTGACCCCGTCGACGACGCTTTGAGGCGCGCTGCCGTTCATGAGCCAGACCGTGAGCGGTCCTGACTCGCCAGTGGTTCCGGAGGTGCCTCCACAAGCCGTCGCGAGCAGCGCAAACGCCGCTGCGATGGCGAACACGAGCTGCCTGGGTTTCATTCTTGGTTTCCCCCTATGGTGTGAATGCGGCGCCCGAGCGCCCCGGTTGCCTTCGCCGTAATTCGCCTTCGCCGGCCCGGTTGTGCGCGCGCCGGGCGCCGGCCATGCGCCCGTTGCGGCCCCGCTGCGGTGTCAGGTCGGCGACCAGGCGATATCGGTCGCCGCGGTAGATGGAGCGGACGAACTCGACGATCCGCCCTGACTCGGAGACGGTCGTCCGCTCGAACAGGAACGCCGGCGTGTGGAGGGGTACCCCCAGCACCTCGGATTCCTCTTCGTTGGTGACGGTGGGCTCGATGCTCTGGGTGCCGGAAGCGATCACGATGCTGTACCGCTCTCGAAGAAGGTCATAGAAGGAGCGGTCCTCGAGATCGGCCCTGGTGAGCCCCGGGACCAGGGCCTCCGGGATGTGGAGGACCTCCATCGCCATCGGTTCGGCGTCCGCCAGGCGAAGCCGTTTGACACGGACCAGGCGCTCCGAGGGTGAGACCTGGAGCCGGCGCGCCAGCCGGGCGCCTGCCGATGTCGTGGTGAGCTCGAGCGTGCGGCTGCCCGGAACCATCCCGCGACGGCGCATGTCCTCGCTGAAGGAGGTCAGCGTCAGCGGCTGAGCGATCTTGGGCTCTGTCACGTAGGTGCCGCTTCCGTGACGGCGGTCGAGGTAGCCGTCGCGGACGAGCTCATCGAGGGCCGCGCGGATGGTCAAGCGCGAGACACCCAACGCGTGGGTGAGCTGCCGCTCGCTGGGGATGGCCTGCCCCACGACGAGCGCCTCCATCAGGTCGAGGACACGGTCGCGTGTGTCGTCCTGCTTGGTCATGGTGATGTCTTGACCAAGTGGTATGGCCCTCTAGCCCTATCCATCGCAGGAAGTTAAGCACAAATCGGCTAAGTGGTCAATACCACTTCTCCCCCCCGCAGGCTCGCTTGCCGCGAAGTGTGTGTACACACGCGCGGGTCTAGATCAAGCTTCAAACCCGCCAGTGCGCACACACGGCGCGCCCGGGTCACGTGCGTCTATACCTGTGGCTTTTCGGGTCGTCCGGGGCTCGCGCATCTGAAGAAGTCTTAACAGTCTCTTGACCTTTCACAACATTGCCTTGCCTACGTTTGGGCCCATCGGCCGCAGAGGGCCACAAGTCAAAAGGTGGGATTGGGATGAAGCGATTGTTCTTCGGCATGCTCTTCTGTGCGGGCCTGCTCGCGGCCGGCGTGACGAATGCGAGCGCGGCGGTGATCTGTTCCGATGATCCAGTCGTTCCGATCGGGACTCCTCTTCACCTCAAGACCACCACCACGGTCTCGACCGACCTGGTTTCTGGCACCGTGTATGCCGGCAGCACCAGCACGACGACCTGGTTCGGGATCGTGGTTTACAACTAGCCCCCTTCGTTGAGCCCCTGGCTCCGCGCTTACCTTTTGGCGCCGGCAGCGCCGGCGATCGCGATCATCGCGCTGCTGCCGGCCGCGCCCGGCGCCGTCACCGACCCGGTGCTCATGGCCGTGCTGGTGACGGTCGGAGCGGTGGCCGCCAACTTTCCCGTCATGGTCTCGCCTCGGTACAAGGTCGACCCCACCCCGGCGGTCTACCTGGCTTGCATCGTGCTCTTCCCGCCCGCGCCGGCGGTGGCCATGATCGGATTGAGCCGCGCGCTCGGTGATGGGGCGCTGTGCCTGCGGCGCAACCCTGCGACCGGGCGCCGGCGGCGTCGCCCGATCGACGTCGTCTTCAACACCTCCCAGCTGGTCATCGCCGCTTCGGCTGCCGCGCTTCCATATCAAACGCTGGCGGCCGGTGGCGGACCTGCCAGCCAGGTCGCCGGCGTCGTCGCAGCGGCGGCGATCATGTATGCCATCAGCACCATCCTGGTGGTGATCGGGGCCGGTCTGATGACCGGTCGGAACCCATTCGACATCTGGGCCGAGGCAGCCGCCGTCGATCTCAGGCAGACAGCCGCTCTGTACGTCGCCGGCTACCTGCTGGCTGTGCTTTCCACCGGCCACACGCTGCTCGCCGTGGCGATGATGGTGCCGGTCGCCGGCATCCAGCTCGCCCTCAAGCGCTCTGTCCTGCTGCGAGAGCAGACGATCAACGCGGTGGAGTCGATGGCAGACGTGGTCGACCGCCGCGACCCGTATACGTACCAGCATTCGCAAAGCGTCGCCGAGCACGCGGTTCGAACCGCGCGGCGCCTCCGCCTGCCCGACCACGAAGTCGAGCTCATCCGGCTCGCCGCGCGGGTCCACGACCTCGGCAAGATCGCGATCCCCGATGAGGTGCTGCACAAGTCAGGGCGGCTGAGCAGCGAAGAGTTCGAGCTGATGAAGAAGCACCCGGAGACCGGCGCCGAGATCCTGGCCAAGTTTCCCGAGTACAAGCGCGGGCGCGAGCTCGTGCTCGCACACCACGAACGCATCGACGGACTTGGTTATCCCAGAGGGCTGGCCGGCTCAGCCATCGCGCTCGGTGCGCGCATCATCGCCGTCGCAGACTCCTGGGATGCCATGACATCCGACCGCCCCTATCGGGCGGCGCTCGACGGCGAGGTGGCGCTGACCGAGCTGATGCGGGGCAAAGGCACTCAGTGGGACGCCGAGGTCGTCGATGCCTTCGCCGAGACGCTGCCCGGCGCGCCCGTCACCGGCCGGCCGGAGAGCTGGGCCGAAGCCGGACGGCCGCTGCTGCGTTCGTTGGGAGCTGCGGTCGGGGCGCTCTAGGCTGGAGGCTCGGCCTCTAGCGAGTGATGTCCACGACGCAGAAGCGGTTGCCCTCCGGGTCGGCGAGGATGACGTAGTCGGCGTCCGCTGGTCGCTTCTTCCAGTGGACCTCGGTAGCACCCAGCGCTACCAGGCGCGCGACCTCTCCTCCCTGATCCTCTGTGTACAGGTCAAGATGGATGCGCGGCGGCACCTGCACCGTGGAGTGAACCTGGTCGAGCGAGAGATTCGGCCCGACGCCGTCCCTCGGGCGTAGGAGCACGAAATCATCGTCGCCGCCCTCCCGACGCACGTAGTCGAGCGCCCTCGACCAGAACTCTGCCTGGCGCTGCAGATCGTCGACGCGGATAACTATCGAGCCGACGCGAAGCATCGAGCCAATTTACACCGGCACCGCCCGAAAGAAGGGAGACCGAAGCGCGACACTTTGCGCGTGTCGGGTAGATCGCCGCGCACGGTGTTGAACCTGACCGGAAAATGGGGTGGGCGGCAGAGTTACCGTTACCGCGCATGAGGCCTAGCGCGCGACAGCTCCTGGCCGAGGCGGCCGCCGGAGAGGACCTGGAGTCTGTGGCGCGGGGTCTTCTCGCCCGGCTTGCAGAGCTCACCGGCCTGAGCTCGACCTACCTCGCCGAGACCCGGCTGCGGGAGGACGAGCAGCTCATCTTGTTCTCCTACAACACAAGCCAGATCTTTCACATCCCGGAGGGTGTGACGCTGCCTTGGTCCGAAGCGGTCTGCCGCTTTGTCGTCGAGGGCGGCCCCAACTACTCGAAGGACGTGCCGAAGGTCTTTCCGAAAAGCAGCGTGGCCCGGCTGCTGGAGATCCGCACCTTCGTTTCTTACCCGGTCTTCGCAGCAGACGGAAAGTTCTTCGGCACGCTGTGCGGCGCCAGCAAGGGTGAGGTCGAGATCGAATCCGAGATTCTGGACCTTATGCGCGAATGCGCGCGGCTGCTCGGGCAGCGCGTGCGGCGAACGGGAGTCGACACGAGCACTGGTGGTTGACAACAGCACGTCGAACAGCACGGGTCACAGGCGGTCGGGGCCCGGCAAAGCCCTGCTGCAATTGGCGCTTGTCGCGCTGGCATATTGGGTCGCAGCACGCCTGAGCCTGAACCTCGCGCTGGTTCACGAGCAGGTGACCCCGATCTGGCCTCCGACTGGAATCGCTCTGGTCGCGATCCTCATCCTCGGCCGCCGAGTGTGGCCCGCAATTGCCCTGGCCGCGTTCTTGGTCAACCTGCCAATCGGTCCCTCCCCGGCGGGCGCCGCCGTCATCGCTGTAGGCAACACGCTGGCCCCGCTGGCGTCGGCGGAGCTGCTCAAGAGAGCACGTTTCCGGCCGGAGCTTGACAGGCTGCGGGACGCGCTGGCAATCGTCTTCCTGGCCGCACTCGGCGGCATGACGGTGAGCGCAACCCTCGGCACCACGGTGCTCACGCTGTCGGGCACGGTCCCCGTAAACGATTTCTTGGCGACCTGGGCGGTTTGGTGGACCGGCGATGCGATGGGCGTGCTGCTCGTCGCTCCCTTCCTGCTGAGCCTCCTGCCGCGGCCCGGGCAGGAGGAGCTGACCTGGCGCCAGCTCGCGGAGCTCACTTTGCTTCTGGCCGGGATCGGAGTTGCGACCTATCTCCTCTTCCAGAATGACCTGAGGCTCGAGTACCTGGTCCTGCTGCTGATCATGGTCGCCGCCTGGCGGTTTCGGCTGCGTGGCGCGGCCCCGGCGGCATTGGTCGCCTCAGGTGTGGCCATCTGGGCGGCCGTCGCCGGCGCCGGCCCTTTCGCCTCTGAGTCGCTGTTTCAGAAGATGGTGACGCTGCAAGTCTTCAATGTCAGCGTGGCGCTCGCCTCCTTCGTTCTCGCTTCGTTCGTCGACACCCGCGAGCGACAGGAAGAGATGTCTCGCCAGTACCGGTTCGCTCAGCAGGCGATCGAGGCCAAGAGCGATTTCCTCAACCTGGCCGCCCACGAGTTCAGAGGCCCCCTCACGGTGCTGACAGGCTATCTGTCACTCCTCTCGTCCGGTGAGCTGGGCCCTGCTCCCGAGAGATGGGGCCAAACGCTGGAAATCCTTGCGACCAAGACTCGTGAGCTGAACAAGATCATTGACGACCTCCTCGAGGCTGGTCGCATCGATGGCGAGACCCTCCAGCTGCCACGCACGCGGATTGACCTGCGAGCGGCGCTGCAGGAAGCGGCCGAACGGGCCCGGCCGCTCGCCGATCTCGTCGGAGCCAAGATCGAGCTCGAGATACCTCCCGATCCCCTCGAGGTGGAGGCTAATGCCGAGCAGGTCGGACGAATTCTCGACAACCTGATCAACAACGGCTTCGCGTACAGCACGCGGCCGCCGCTGCTGTCGATGAGCGCCTCGAGCAATGGCGACGTGGCCGTGGTTCGAGTTGCTGACAACGGAGTAGGGATTCCGCAAGCGCAGAGGGAGCGCGTGTTCGAGCCCTTCCTGCGGAACCGCGATCCTCGATTCGACAACGTGGCAGGCACTGGCCTGGGGCTTTACATCAGCCGACAGCTGGCTCGAGCACAAGGGGGAGGCCTGGCCATCGAAAGCAGCGAGCTGGAGCAGGGTACGACTTTCACATTGGTTCTACCCCTCCACCAGGACGGACGCACCGCCGAAAGATGACCCCGCCATAATCTTTTGGGGTGAGGCAGCTGGGCGCCAGAGCACCAGCCGTGACGGCGATTCTCATCAGCGCCATGTGGGCGCTGATGCCGGCGCCCCGGATGGCGTCGGCGCCGGCCGCGGTCGAGCGGCCTTTGGCGTCGGCGCCGGCCGACAGCTTTCAGTTCCCGCTTCCGACCTGGACCCAGCATTGTCTTGGTTTTGGCAGCCAGTGGCGGCTTTGCGATGGCACCGCGCTGAGGACCTGCCCGACGACGGGGGCGGTCTGGCGGCACACGGGCTTCGACGTCCGTACCGGGATTCAACCGGTGAGGGCGGCCGCCAACGGGGTCATCGCCGGCTACATCGTCGATCCCACATTTCGAGGAGGAGTCCTCATCCGGCATCAGACCGCACAGGGCGTCGTGATCACGCAGTACTGGCATGTGTGGCCACGTCCGGGCTTCAAGGCCGGCACCGCGGTTACCAAAGGCCAGGTCTTCGCTGACATCGCCGACATGGGCTCGCGCACGCATCTTCATTTCGCTGTTTTCGTCGGGGACTTCGAACCCAATGCGTGGCGCGGAGCGCTGCCAACAACGCGCTGCGACGGTTTTCCGGCGTTTCCGTATCGCTTCGTAGACCCGACTGCTTTCGTCCAGGCTCACCTCGCCACTCCGACGACCCCTCAGCGACAGCAGCCGCACAGCCACTGCCGGTTCGACCGCAGCTGACCTCGACCGCACGCCCGGCCAATCCTGCTTTGGTGCTGGCCGGGATCGCCGCCTCGATCTCATCCAGCTTTTCGATGCTGCTGCCCGTCGTCCCCGTGCTGGTGGAGCGTCAGGGCCCACATGGCGCCGCAGGCGCGGCCACTGCATCACTGTTCTTCGGCGCCGTTCTTGGGGAGCTGGTGTCACCCTGGCTGATGACGCGTTGGTCCTCTACGCGCCTGCTGATCGGTGGCCAGCTCCTTTACGCAGTCCCCAGCCTCATCTACGTGATTCCGGCTGTGACGACCTTGCCGATGCTCGTCGCAGCCGGCTTGCGAGGGCTGGGTTTCGGCGTTTCGATCGTGGTCTCGGTGGTCCTCGTGGCCGAGCTTTCGCAGCCCCACCGCCGCGGAACCGCGATCGGATACTTCGGCCTCGCAATCAGCCTGCCCGGTGTGGTCCTGCCCTCGCTCGGCGTCTCGCTGGTAGAGGCCGGTCGAACCGATCTCGCAGCCACGATCGCGCTCCTCAGCGGATTGGTAGGCGCCCGGCTGGCGCTTCTTGTGCCAGTGAGCGCCGCGGCCGGGATCCCCGGCGCCGGCAATCTCATCGATGCGGCGCGGCGTCCAGCTGTCCTCGCCCTGTTCGTGGGCTTTGTGGTCGTCAGCTGCAGCTTCGGTGGAATCGTCACCTACGCGCCGGTGGCCTTGCCGGCGGCCGGCGTCGGCTCGGCCGCGGTCTTTCTCTTTATCGCCGGCGCGTGCCGAGCGGCCAGCCGGTGGCTGGCCGGCGTGCTCGGCGATCGTCGGCCGGCGCAACTGGTGCTCATCGGCGGAATCGCGCTCACACTCCTGGGTTTGGTGGCGCTGGCCGCGCCCGGCGGACCGATCGTGGTCGTGGTGGCGGCAATGGCGTACGGGACCGGATATGGCGCGGTGCAGACTGCGGTCTACCTCGTCATGGTCGAGCGCGGCGGCGCCGGATGGGGACCGATCAGCGCGCTGTGGAACAGCGCGATCGACCTCGGAGCCTCGCTGGGAGGCGTCCTGCTCGGCGTCTTGGCCGCGCTCTATGGGTACGCCACCGCCATATGGGTGTTGCCCGCCGTGGTGCTCATATCGGTCCCGCTGTTCCTGTTGCCGGTCAGGCAACCCCTCACTGCCCTCCCCCTGACGCAAGAGGGAGCAGCGCCTCCTCCCGCCACTCCTTGAAGGAGACGCCCCTTTAGGCAGCCGCTTGATGCAGCCCACTACGCGTCGCGATCATTGGTGCCGCTTATCGAGCCATTGCAGCGATAGCTGGAAATGCCGGATTGCCAGATAGGATTCGCGTGAGCCTGGGCTATTGTGATCTAGGATTTCCTGCCATCCCTTTACTAGCCACTTTCCGATCGCCTGGTTGAGGCCGTGGCCGCGGTGAAGCCGAATTTGCGCCTGGATTTCGACGACCTCCCGGGGGCGCTC
>DASXTG010000190.1:0-7852 GCA_036505515.1 Candidatus Dormiibacterota bacterium
TGCTGGGCCTCGTGGCCCCCTGTCGCGTCCGTGGTCGTATATCGTGCTGGATTCTTGTCGAACGACTCTTTGCAGCCCGCCGAGCAGAAGTAGTACGCCCGGCCGTCGCGGAACGAGCGGTACTCCGCCGCGGCCGTGTCCACAGACATTCCGCAGACAGGGTCGATGGCCGATGATTGATTGCGCTCCATTTCTCCTCCAGAAATTGCGGGTCTATTTGATTTGCCCGGGACGCCGTCCTCTGTATGGGAAGTCGGGGCAGCGCTGTCTGCGCGGGCTGCACCTACCTCGACCGCTGGCTCCACAACCCTGGCCGACGATGCAGTGCTTGCCGCTCGAACCCGGAAGCCACGAAGTCGATTGGAGTTCGTGACCACTGACAGCGAGCTGAGCGCCATCGCGCCAGCGGCGATCATCGGGCTGAGGCGCAACCCGAGCAACGAATAAAGTGCTCCGGCTGCAATCGGGATGCCGACCACGTTGTAGCCGAAGGCCCAAACCAGGTTCTGACGAATGTTGCGCATGGTCGCCCGGCTGAGCTGAATCGCGGTGACCACCCCGGTTAGGGCACCGGAGATCAGTGTGATGTCCGACGACTCGATGGCCACGTCGGTGCCGGTTCCGATCGCCATGCCAACATCGGCCTGAGCCAGAGCGGGCGCATCGTTGATGCCGTCGCCGACCATAGCCACCCGCCGACCCTCGGACTGCAGGCGCTTCACCTCCGTGGCTTTGCGATCAGGCAGAACCTCGGCGAGGACTCGCTCGATGCCTACCTGGCGGGCGATTGCGGCAGCGGTACGCCGATTGTCACCGGTGATCATCACGACCTGCAGACCAAGAGCCCGAAGGCTGACCACGGCGACCACTGACTCTTCCTTGAGCGTGTCGGCAACCGCAAGAACGCCCGCTGGTCTGCCATCGATGGCGACCAGAAGCGGAGTCTTTCCGTCGGCCGACAGCCGGTCAGCCTCGGCCTCCAAAGCGGCGGTATCGATGCCCGCTTCGCGCAGAAGAGCTGGGTTTCCGACGAGGACCGCACGACTATCGACGATGGCGTGGACGCCCTTGCCGGTGATCGAATCGAATCCGACCGGTTCGCTCAGGATGATTTCACGGGACCTCGCTCCCGCCACCACAGCAGCTGCCAGCGGGTGTTCCGATGACCGTTCGGCAGAAGCTGCCAACCTCAGCAACTCGTCCTCATTAATGTCGCCCGTGGCCACCACGTCCGTGAGCGCGGGTTGGCCGCGCGTGATCGTGCCCGTCTTGTCCAGGACGATCGTGTCCAGCTTGTGGGCAGTCTCGAGTGCCTCGGCCGACCGGATCAGGATGCCCTGCTCTGCCCCCTTGCCGGTGCTGACCATCACCGAAAGGGGGGTCGCAAGACCAAGCGCGCAAGGGCAGGCGATGATCAGCACCGCCACCGCGCTCACCATGGCCGAGGTGAATGTGGGCTGCGGGCCGAACATGAACCACGCGACGAAGGTCCAGATCGCGATGCCGATCACGGCCGGCACGAAGTAGCTGGAGACTGTGTCCGCGAGGCGTTGAATCGGAGCCTTCGACCCCTGCGCCTGTTGGACCAGCTTGATGATCTGAGCCAGCATGGTGTCCCGCCCGACACGGGTGGCGCGGAATCGGAAGGCACCCGTTCCGTTGATCGTGGCCCCGATCACGGTGTCGCCGGATCGTTTGGTGGCAGGGAGCGGTTCGCCAGTGACCATCGACTCATCGACTGAGGATTGGCCCTCGACGACCTCGCCGTCGACCGGAATCTTTTCTCCCGGGCGGACGATCACGACATCGCCCGCGATCACGTCTCCGACCCGGATGTCCGTCTCCGTGCCATCGCGGACCACTCGTGCAGTGCGGGCCTGGAGTCCGATGAGCTTCCGAATCGCCTCCCCGGTGCCGGCCTTGGCACGAGCCTCGAAGAGCCGGCCGAGCAGAATCAGGGTGATGATCACACCGACAGCCTCGAAGTACACATCGCGAAGTCCGGCGGGCAGGATCGCCGGGGCGACGGTCACCACCACGCTGTAGGCGAAAGCTGCTGAGCTGCCCAGCGTGATGAGCGCATTCATCTCCGCCTGCCGGTGGGCAAGGCTCAGCCAACCGGTGCGGTGAATGGGCCAGCCCGAATAGAGCATCACGGGCGTGATGAGCACCAGTTGGACCCAGTGATTGCTGAGGATTCCGACCTGCACGAAGTTCCCAGCCATGGCCGCGAAGAGCACCGGTGCGGTGAGCACCCCACCAACCACGACCCGTCGGGTGAGGCCCCTGATCTCGGCTTTGCGCTCGGCCATCTCCTGGTCTTCGGTCGGTTGGTCGGGTTCTGCAACCGTGGCCGGCACAGGGCCGGGCGACTCGACTGCAATCGTGCTCGATCCGTTCGCGCCGTGGCCGTTGGCCTGCGGCTCGACGATCAGTTTGCCGTGGACCATGTTCATGCCACAGGCGAAGCCGAACTCGCCAGCACGATCTGGCAGGAGTTCGACTCTGGTCTGTGAATAGGCGGGCAGAGACTGGTTCACCGCGAAGTCGGGAAAGACGACTCGCGAGGTGCACTCGCCGCTTTCCTGCCGGTCGAAGAGGATCCGAAGCGGAACGCCTTGGCGTACGCGGACCAGGTCAGGTGAATAGCCACCCTTGACGGTGACCGTGACCTCCTGGACCTTTCCGACCAGTTCCGCCGAGCGGGCCTTCTTGGGGCCGAAGAAGAACCAGCCTAGGGCCGCCGTCAGCACCAGACCTCCGGCGACAGCCACGACGTCCGCCAGATTCATCTGCCCTTGACCAGGCGCTCGACGGCTTCGTTGAGCTCACGGATCTTGGTTGAGCCGTCGCCGGCCTGAATGGCCTCCACGACGCAATGCTCGGTGTGATCCTCCAGGAGAAGCAAGGCGACTGCGTCCAGGGCCGCCTTTACCGCACCCACCTGTGTGAGCACGTCGATGCAGTAGCGGTCGTCGTCCACCATCTTCTGGACGCCGCGGATCTGGCCTTCGATCCTATTGAGTCGACCCTGCACCTGGCTCTTGTGTGAGGTGTAACCTGGCATGGCCTTACGATACCCTCTGGGGGTATTGGGTTTTTTCATGCCGCGGCCCCGAGATCGCGCAGCTGGATGAAACCGCCGTGCCAGCTGTGGTACCAGACCTGCCCGGTGTAACCGTTCACCGAGAGCATCCCGACCAGCGTGCCGGCCTTCTCGAAATCGACCGTGTAGTACCCGTAGAAGGGATCAGCCGACTTGGCCGTGGTGCCCGATTGGTTGGCGTCGATCCATCGCTGTGCAATGTCCTGAGCCTGCTGCGCGGTCACGGTCATTGGCCCCGAGTTACGGAAGCCGAAGCCGCCCATCATGCCACCGCGCATGACTGAGTACTTCGTGTTCCACATCATGTCCGGCCCAGGCTCTCTGACCACGCCGCCAGTTGTGCGGTCGATCAGGATCTCGAAGGCGCCGATTTGAGTGCTCTTCTCTCGTATCGAGGCGTAGTAGTTGTTGCTGAACTCGATCACCTCGTCGGCCGCCAAGCCGCCACTGGAACTTGAAGTCCCCACGTTCTGGGCGATCGTGACGGCCCGATCCATCCCAATGTCATGGCCTCCGCCGCCGAAAACCGAGCCCATCATGGTCCCGTGTGTCCCGAACGACGAGCCGCTCATCCATCCGCTCGCCACTCCCGCAACTCCGAGGAGAAGCGCCGCAGTGATAGATCCAACACCCACGATCAGCAGACCTCGTCCGCGCATCACGCTAACCCTGCAGCGCTTTGCGCGTCTTCTCGAACTCGTCCTGCGTGATCTCACCGCTGGCAAAGCGCCGGCGCAGGACATCCATGGCTTGGTCATTTCCCTTCGATCCGCCGAAAGACCTGAATGCAAAGACTGCCAGGGTGAAGATGCCGCCCCAGAAGAGCACCATCATTGCCGTCATCCATAGCCAGCTCCAGCCATCCGCGTAACCCCACATCATTTCTTTCAACCTCCTTTTGGTCGTGAGGTCAGGCTAGGAACTTGCCGGTGGGATACCCAGTGCCAGTAGGCCCCTTGGACACGGGCCATAGACCCTATGGGGGTATCTGGTACCCGCCCAGGCCAACGTCGCCGCGCCCGATAGGCTGGATCTGACCGTCTTCGAGCAGCTGCACTGCCAGGCCGTGGTCGACACCTCGCCTGAGACGCTCACGCAGGAGGGCCGTCGGAGGTTCGCCTTGTAGGCAGGATCCGGCGGCACGTTGCTTGGTGCCCTTGGGAGCGGTCATTTTGTGATACGGCTGTGAGCCGGCACCCGTGCCCGCCAGCGTATGGAGAGCTCCGCGATGGGTGAGTGCGCGGAACACCACATCCACGAGTGCAGCCGGCTGCCGATCACGCGTTACGACGACGGGCGTTCCGCCCGCGCCTGCCACCTACTCTGCACCAGCGTCCATCGGTCCCGGGAGGAAGCCCGCGAAACGCGGGTTTCCTCGCGAACCTCCTACATCAGGAGCTCAGCAGGCGATGTTGATGCACTGCGCCGGGTTGCCGTTGCCTCCGGCGTGGTTGCCGCCACCATCGATGACGCCGGCCACGGCTTCGATCCCGAGGTCGCCATTGTCGACAGCGATGTTTCGAGTCAGCGTCGTCGCAGGGCTGTCGACGTCGATGCCGTCGTCGCTTGCACCCAGCGTGACGTTGCTGTCGAGCACGGTGTCCAGCACAGAGCCGACCTGGGCGACGTCGATCGCGATCCCGTCGGTGCCGGCAGCGCGAACGACGTTGTCGCGGAACACGTTGCCGATCACTGGGAGTCCGTAGGCGTCGAGCCGGATGCCGCTGTGGACGGTGCGAGCGACAACGTTTGCCGCCACGAGGTTGTGCGCCCCGCCCTCGACGGAAATCCCTATTCCGCAGCCTTCACCGTTGTCGCACGCGAGAGCGTCAGTCACGAGATTGCCCGTGACGATGTTGTCGTCCCCGTTCAGGATTATGTCGCCGGGGTTTCGGAATACATGATTGCGCGTGACCGTATTGCGCGAGCCCTCGTCGACGATGATGCCGGCCTCGGAGTTGCCGGACACGACATTAGCGTCGATCCGATTGTCGTTGGATTGGGTCAAGACTAGGCCGGTGAATCCGTTATTCGCGACGAGGTTGCTCTCGAGGCGGTTGTGGTTGGCGTTGACGCCGCGGAAGCCGTTGGCGCCGTTGCCCGACATCGTGTTGTGACGGATGACGTTGGAGTCCGAGTCGAACAGCACGATTGACGCCCGGCCGTTGTGCGACGTGTCGTTGTCTTCGATCACGTTGCCATCTGAGCCGTTCTGCAGCAGGATCCCGCGTCCGTTCGTGACCGCCGTGAGGCGGCGAACGAGGTTCCCGCTCGCGCTGTCGAGCACGACCGCGTGGACGAACTCCTGCACGATGCCACCCTCGATCGTGACGCCGTGATGTCCGACGATGCGAATGCCGGCGTCGTCATTGTCAGGTCCGGGCGTTGCGTCGCCGTCGATCGTGTGGCCGTTGAGGTCGAGCGTGATGTTGTCGGCGCCGATCACGATGCCGTCTACGGGGCAGTTCGTCAGATCGCTGCCGAGCATCGTGTCGGCGGTGATCGTGGCGCCGCAGATCGGCTGGGTTGCTAGCAACTGCCCTTGGGCGGCGAGCGCCTGGCCGCCGCCGTCTGCGATAAAGCCCCCCACCGCCATAGCGAGCATCGCGACACAGAAGAAGGAGAGGCGTCTGATATACCTCATCGTCGAACCTTCCGACTCTCGGACGCCAAAATGAGCAATTTCATCTCATTTCCCCCTCTTGAAGCTTGTCCGCCCTCATGGTCCAAGCTGCCGGTAGGCCGCACGAATTTCAGAATCCGCTTCTACTTTTTGGGGGGCGGCTATCGCTGCAGACGATGCGCGCCTGCGCTCGGTGTGTCAAGGCCGGTCGAAAGCGGACCCGTCGCGGCTATCGACGCGATTCTGAGTTCAAGATTTGGTCGGGGGCCCGGGATTTGAACCCGGGGCCTCACGGTCCCGAACCCTGAGACATCTCGTCCAGGAATCGCTGAAACGATCGATTTCAGTTCGATTCTTCTACGTCTAAACATGCATTCCGTCCAGATTTGAGCTGTTCTTCAGACGGATTACTACATGAAGTACTACATGACGCGTCTACTGAGGTAGACGACTTTTGGGCTCAGCTGCGGCTTTCCTATCAGTCCCGGGCTCCATGCTCCACGCTTACGTCTGCCCGCACCCGGCTGGCAGTTGCATGGCGGCTCGCGCTGCAGGCGGCCACGTCGTCGAATCGTAGAAACAAAGGGTCTCGCTTTCCACGACCGTACCCGTGAAGCCCCCGCTCGGTGGCATGAGAGCGGCCGATGATGACGCCGTGAAGGAAGCGAAGTCCATGTCGATCCAGAGGGTGGCCGGAGACGATGACGTGCGCATGAGCATCACTCCACGACCGGTCTGAGGGTCGTTATCGGCAAACCACGTCCCGTTCCAATCCGTCATCTCGCACCCAAATTCACATGGCGAGATGGAATCGACGACGAGGCCAGCTCCAGTGCTGTCCGGGTGCAGGACCTGGTTGTATGTGTCGCGAGGGAACAGGCGCGGAATGTACGGCCGAATTGCGAAAGGGGCCGCCCCAGATCCGAATGCAAAGGTCCTCTCGATGTTGAAAGAGTTGGCCGCGGGCCCACTCTCAAAAAACCTGTAGGTCGTATTGACATCGATGCCGGTCGATCCCTCGCAGCCGGTCGACACCGACGCGACGCGGACGCTTCGGCCAGACCGATCCCACGAGCCACTGGAATCGCCAACCAACATGAACGGATAGTGGTTGATGGTCCAGCTGTTCCCGAAGTATTCGGCGAAATGGCATCCCGGCGGAAGACCGGCAACGGTGCCTGTGTTGGTCATGCTGGTACCTCGCCAGACGAGCGAGTCGATCTGCTCTGGATCCGTAGCATTCCATGAGACGGAGAACGCGCTGGTCTCGACGGTGCGTCCCGACTCTCGGGCACAGGCATCGAGGCTGGCTGGGTCATTCACTCGGTAGCCTCGAGAATCGAGCGTGATCCAGCAAGTCACGCCGTTGAACCCCCGAGCGGTACTCTGCGACAGCCCGCGGACGGCCGACTGGAGAGTCGGCCTGTCGATCATCAGGTCGCCGTTGACGACCGTCGATGCGGCTGCAATTTGCGTCAACATCACGGACGCGGCGTCAAAGTAGAGGTCGGCGAAAGGTCCCGGGCTTGAGCCGAACCGCACGGCGTAGTCGGCCTGCCAGGAAACGTCTCGCGGCAGCTGCTGAACGCGCGCGTACCAGGCGTCGCTTCCCCCAGGAGTGTCGTCCGGGACGTCCAAGCTGTTGAATACGTCGGGGCCGAAGCTCGGGTTGGTCGGATTCGTCGCCGAACCTGACATCGTGACCACGCCGGCCTGCTGATAGATCGGCAGGGCAACGCGCTCGTCGGGTGAGCACATGTGCCCGATTACCGCCACATTCGCCGCATTGGCCACAATTTGCCCGGCGACCTCAGCAGCCTGGGCCGGGTCGTGACAAGGACCATCGAAGTCGTTCAGGCGGACCTTGAAGCCCCGGATGAGTGGATGTTTGTCGAGAGCCATCTGGACTGCGTTGCGCGCGTTGAATCCGACGTCGGATAGTCCACCGCTGTGATCGAGAACGACAGCGATCTGGACGGCGTCGCCGCGGTGGACGACCACGCGGTCGTCGGACGCGACGGCCGCCGGTGCCCCGACGAAGGCGACGGTGGCCGTCCCCAGCAACCCGGCAACAATGTCTCTTCGTCGAGCGGCGTCCCATATAGGCCTCATTGATATCCTCC
>DASXTG010000191.1:0-19261 GCA_036505515.1 Candidatus Dormiibacterota bacterium
AGCATGCCTCTGAACCCTCGAGCGAAAGCTGTGAATGCGCTGGCCGCGGTAGTCGAACCGATTCTTGCTCCGTTGGGGTTCGTGCGCTTCGCTACTGTTCTGAATCGGCGGCTGGGCGACGGATTTGTCCAGGTATGCGAAATACAACCGAGCAAATGGATCAAGGACCAGTGGGCGTTCATTGACCTGGGGGTCTACAACTCAGAAGTTGCGTCGGTCCTCAACTGGTCAATGCCTGATGGGGTCGTGCAGTGGGGTGACTGTGAGGTGCGGGACCGGTTACGCCGCCGGAACAAGAGCGAGGAGTGGCCACTGCGTTCGGCAGACGATGAGCTGGTCATGCAAACCACGACCGCAGGAATCCACTTCTTCCGTAGGTTCGAGTCTGCGAATCAGATCGTCGATGCCTGGTCCAAAGGAACCCTCGGATCGGTCACCGTCAACTTGGTCGTCATCGTTGTTCTGGCGCACAAAATCGGTAATCGCGCTCTAGCGGAGCGCCTGCTTGCAGACGAATGGCGGTCGTCACAAGGTCATCCTGCGCTGGCCGCGATCGAGGGGCTCGCTCACAGGCTCGGAATAACCCTTCCACAGGAATAGAGGCGGTCGTGTCTGGTGTCGCTCGGTCGCGGATTTCACGCGAACGTTAGACCCCAACAGCAGGGGATTCTCCGTACCTAGCATTGGCAAGCTGTCAGTTAAGCTGTCAAATCGCGCGAGATTCTCGCGCGGTCCCCACCATGACCTCTATTCGCGTCCAAAACGTAGCGAAGTGGGGATCGACAGAACATTTGTGGTGCTCGCGCAGGGAGTCGAACCCTGAACCTTGGGATTAAGAGTCCCCTGCTCTGCCAGTTGAGCTACGCGAGCGCGATACGAGCCGACTGTCGATTCTAAAGCTCGCACACCCTTAACAGGCTGGGTGCCAGGCGGCGGACGCCGCCCCTACTGTTTTCCGCGTGCGCGCAACGGTGCCCCTCGACGTCGATCTCGAAGACAAGCTGCTGTATGGCCTCACGGCCACGCGCCTTGTCTACCTTTTGGTCGCGTTATTGAGCGGCTTCGCATTATGGTCGGCGCATTGGGCGGACCAATCGGTGCGTGCCGTCGCATGCCTGCTGGTCATCGGTTTGGGTGCGGCAGCCGCGTGGGGTCGGTGGCGCGGGCGAGCCGCGGACGGCTGGATCTCTGACGTCGCAGTGTTCATCGCCAGGCGATATCGAGTGAGTTGGACCACGCCCAGGCCAAATCGCGCCACCGAGCGGTGATCCTTGGTCTGAGCCTTGGCCCGGTGCGAGTCGTGGCGCGGCCACCGTCGGTCCTATGGACCGGCGACACCGAAGTCGTCGTCCTGCGGACTGGCGCGCTTGGTTTCGCGGGCGCGACCGACGCGGACCAGGCGCGCTGCCTGAACGGCTTTCGCCGCCTTCTGGACGGCCTTGACGCGCCGCTTCAGGTGCTCATCGAGATCGAACCTGGGCCCAGTTCCGAGCCGATGGCTGGTTCCCCCGTGCCGATCGACTTCGACGATATGCGCAGCGCGGACATGTGGTTTGTGGACGAGCTGGTTCAATCCCAGTCCGCACACCGTCATCTCACCTCGCTCATCACGACCAGGAACCAGGCGCCGCGCGTTGAGGCTGCGCTGCGTGAAATCGGCGTCAGTGTGGAGACCGCGGTGGGCAGGCCGGAGGTGACCTTTGGTCAGGAAGAGGCCGACCATCTGAGGCACCATCGCGGCTGGAGCCGCACCTGGCATGTGGCCCGCATGCCTGGCACGGAGCTCGAAGCCGGCTGGCTGTTCCGCTTGCTTCCCCGAGGGCTGAGCCTGCGTCTCGCCTGCCACGCTGTTCCGCTGCCCGTGGCGTGGATCGTTCACTACCTGCAGAGGCAGCTCACAAACATGCGTGCCTCTCGGCTCCGGGAGCTGAGCACCGGCGCGAACGATCCACTGCTGGCGGGCGCGCTGCCCAACGCCGAGAACCTGCAGCGCCGCATCACCGCCAGCCAGGAGAAGGCTTTCCACGTCTCTGTTTACATCACGCTCACAGCGCCCACGCGGCACGCCCTTGAAGACGGTTCGGAGAGAGTTCGCACTGCCGCCCGGACCAGCCTGTGCGAGCTGCAGCCGTGCAAATTCCGAATGCTCGATGGCTACCTCTCCACCTGTCCGGCCGGCATCGACCGGCTTGCACGCAGCCGGGTCCTCGACACCAGCGCGCTGGTCACGTTCTTCCCGTGGTTGGAGGCTGATCTGCAACAGCCGGACGGCCTGGTCGTCGGGCGCAACATCGCCACCGGATCGCCCGTCCGCTTCGATCCCTTCGACCACCGCCGCTACGCGAACGCCAACATCGGCGTGTTCGGCTATTCAGGAGCGGGCAAGACCTACCTGCTGTCGACGCTGGCGATGGGAGCGCTCGGCCGAGGCACGCAGGTGTATGTCATCGATCCCGAGCACGAATACGGAAACCTGGCGCGCCAGCTTGGGGGTATCGATGTTCAGCTGGCGTTGGGGTCGGGCCACGCAATCAACGTGCTCGATCTTCGCATGTCGGATCGCCGCGACGAGTCCTGGCTCGGGCCCGCCACGGCGGATGCGGTCGATCTCTGCGCGACCATCTGCGGCAGCCTGGCCGAGACAGAGCGTGCGCTGATCGAGATGGCCGTGCACAACGCATACAAGCTGCGCGAACAACCGCTGCTGGGTGACGTGGCCGCGGCTCTGCCCGCTACGTCGCGATCGGCGGCGATTCTCAAGAGGTGGGTCAACGGCAGCCTGGGTCAGATGTTCAGCGCGCCCACCAACATCGACCTCGAATCGCCGATCGTCGTCTTCGGAATGCGGGAGCTGCGCGAGGAGATGGTCGCGCCCGTGCACTTCCTGCTCGCGGAAGCGTTGTGGACCCGCATCAAGCGCAAGGATCGACGGCGCATGCTCATCGTCGACGAGCTCGGGCTCCTGTTCGAAGACTCCACGATCCGGAAGTTCGTGGTCAGCCTGGCGCGGCGGATCCGCAAGTACAACGGATCGTTGCTCTTTGCGACACAGAATCCGGGCGACCTGCTCAGCTCGGAGCAGGGCGCGGTGGTCGCCACCAACCCCGCTGTCCTCTTCTTCGGCGCTCAGCGACCAGGAGAAGCGGCCAAGCTTGAGAGCACCTTCCACCTCAGCCCTCAGCAGCGGGCTTTTCTCGAGGCCGCCCGCAGGGGAGACTTTCTTGTCTCGGCCGGGGCTGACCGGCTTGCGGTACGTGTTCAGGCCCCGCCCTGGCAGGAGGGAGCGATGCTGCGCGCGCGCGAGCACGGTCCCCCCGGAGAAACCGTTTAGGCTTTAGCTGCTGCTGTGAGACGCGTCCTTCACCACCGGTTACATGGCCTTCCCGAACACCGCCTCGAACGAGTTCACGCCCAGTTCGAGGCGCTGGCGTCGGCGCGCACATGGCGCTGCGAGCCGCCGTGGGTGGCAAGCTCCCGCTCCAGGGGCCTGTTCGAGATGGAGTACTTCCGGCACATCAAAGCCGATGACCCGACCGAAACGACTGCGGCCGGCTTCGTGAAGATGGCCGGCGATGAGACCGATGCCCTGATCATCGCGATCTTCCTGCGCGACCTGAGCGCCGAATACGGGATCAAGGCCACTCTGAAGGACGAGGATCACCCGCTCGCGAAGCTCCGCCGGCTCGAGTTCGACCGTGGACGCTTACCCAGAGGCCTATCGCTGGAAGACGTGCTGGCGAAGCGTCCGGTGATCAAGAAGGTGGAGGGCGAACGGATCCTGTTCTATCCGCCCGCCTTCCGTCTTCATTCCCAGGGACCGGCCAGCCCTGAGTGGGCCTACGCGCTCTTCGGCATACGTGCCTATGCGCCGACCCTGCTGGAGGCGGAGCAGGAAGCGCTCAAGATCCTCCGAGGCTTTGGGCATCTTGGCCGCTGAGAAGACGCTTGCCCGCGAGGGAACGATTGCGTCAGCCGATGGCACCAAGATCGCCTATCGCGCTTGGCCCAAGCCGGGCGCGCGGACAAGCTTCGCCGTCGTCCACGGCCTTGGGGAGCATTCGGGCCGGTATGAGGAATTCGCCGAAGGGATGGCGCGCCACGGCATGGCGACTTTCGCGGTCGATCTCCGTGGCCACGGCAAGAGCGCCGGCCAACGCGGCCACGTCGACTCCTGGTCACAGTGGACCGACGACGTATCGGCTTTTGTCGGACACGTCGAGGCCGAGACGGAGGGCGAGGTGGTGCCGGTCGGTCACTCCTTCGGCGGCGCGACCATGTTGAGCACCGTCCTCGCGGGCAAACTGCCAAAGAGTCGCCGCTTCATCGTCTCAAGCCCCGCGCTGAAAGTAAAAGTCGCGGTCCCGGCATGGAAGATTGCGCTGGGCAAGGCCACGTCGAAGCTCGTGCCGAAGCTTGCGCTTAACAACGAGGTCGATCCGAGGCTTGTCTCGCGGATCCCGGAGGTGGTCGAGGCGTATCGGACCGATCCCCTCGTCCACAGCAAGATCTCGAGCCGCCTCTACACGGAGTGGCAGGCGGCGACGCGGTACATCCTCGAGCACGCGGGTGAGATCAAGATCCCTTTCCTCATCCTTGCCGGGACAGCGGATGGGTTGATCGATCCGGCCGGAAGCGAGGAGCTGAATCGCAAGTCAGCCGCGAAGAGTGAGCTGAAGCTTTTCCGGGGACGCTTCCACGAACCGTTCAACGACCTCGGTAATGAGGAGGTGTTCGGAGTGATTGCCGGCTGGCTGAAGAAGTCGTGATGGTGGCCATCGCAGCGCCTGTGTTGGCAGTGAACGTCGAGCCTGGCAATTGGCTGGCCTGGATCCTTGTCGGTCTCATCTCGGGCGCGATCGCCGCGCGGGTTGTCGCTGGACGTGGGTTTGGCTGCATCGCCGACATCGTCGTCGGCATCGCAGGCGCGCTCATAGGGGGCTATCTGCTCGGTTTGATATTCAACATGAGCGGGACCGTCGGCTTCTGGGGCAGCATCGTCGTGGCCTTTCTCGGCGCTGCTGTGCTGCTGGCCGCGTTGAAGCTGCTAACCGGCGGCCGCCTCTGAAGTCGCGCCGGAGCTGATCCGCGAAATTTCCGCCGCCACTTCGCGGGGCGCGAGCAGTGGGATGTCATGTCCGGTGTCGAACCAGCGGACGTGCACCGCGGGCGCAAGGGCGGCCAGGCGCTCGACGCCCAGCCGCTTCGATCGAGCAACCCTGGCTGTGCTTTGCCGGGCCAGCAGCGCCACCGCGGGCACATCGAGGCGCGGCCACAGCAGATCGGGTTGCGAGTCGTAGAGGCCACGCAGCAGCTCCAATCGCACGCTGGCGGTCAGTGTCAGCACGAGGGCATCGCCGTCCGCGACCAACTTTCCTTTCACAAACGTCTCGAGGTCGTCACCCCACGCGCCTTCGAGATCGCGCCGGGACTCCGCCACGGCATCGGCGAAGGACGCGTAGCGAGGTAGAGGCGGCTGCATGACCGTTTGCGCCTCCTCCCAGCTGAAGAAATTGGATGCGCTCTGCACAGGCCCGTCGATGAAGACCAGAGCGGAGGCGATGCCGGGCCTTGTGCCCACGAGCTCGAGAGAGATGGTTGCTCCCCACGAATGGCCGACCACGATCGGCCTCTCCAATCCCAGCTCGCGGATGAGATGAGCCGCGTCGTCGAGCAGCTCGTCCGTCGCGTAGCCACTGGCGAGGTCGGGCGCGTTCGGCGGGAGGCCGGTCAGTCCGTGCCCGCGCTGGTCCAGCGCGATCAGGCGTCGATCAGGCAGATGACCGGCCACGCGGTCCCAATATCGAGCGTTGGAGCTGAGGCCGTGGAGCAGCAGCGCCGGCGATGCATCGGGTGCGGAGCCGTCGGGCGTCCATTCGACGTAGTGGAGCCGGACTCCGCCGCGATCCAGCCAACCCTCTGTTGGAATCGCCACGCCCTTACCCTAGCTCGCGGCCGCGAGCACTTCCTGCTTTTTCTCACCGCTGTCGGCGACGGGCCGCTGGCGCCGCTTGATCAACAGCGTGGTGAGGGCAGTAAGGGCCAGGAATCCAATCGGAAGCAGCAGCGCCGACTTCATAGCTTCGATGTAGCCGCTCACGAAAACGTCATGCGCGAGATCTGCCACCTGCTGCGCGACGGCAGGAGGCACGCCGGGCGGCAACTTGGCGCCGTTTTGCCCGATGCCGATCCGGAAGCCATTGGATGCCACTGAGTTGAACGCGGCGATGAACTGGTCCCTGAAGGTCGGCGGCAGCGCTGAAGCATGGCTCACTGCCTCGTCGTGCAAGGTGGTGGCGAGGCGATTCTGGAGGATCGCGCCGACGACAGCGCTTCCAATCGCGGCCCCAAGCTGGCGCGTCGTGTTCAGAACCGCGGAAGCAGACCCAGCAACTCGAGGCGCGATGTTGCGCATCGCCACAGTGGTCATGGGCGCGAAGGTCATGCCCATGCCGGCGCCGGCCACGATCGCAGGCGCAAGGAACGTCAGCCAGTTGGAATCGGGCCCGGCCACCCAGGTCACGTAACCAAAGCCGACGGTGAACAACGAGATTCCAGTCATGAGGATGTACTTGCCGCCGACTCGGTCCGCAAAGCGGCCCGCAAAGGGTGCGGTGAGCATCGAGGTGAGTGACATCGGCGCCAGCGTGAGCCCGGCGACCAGTGCCGAGAACCCGCGCACCGACTGCAGGTAGATGGTGAAGGGAAGGAACAGGCTCATCATGCCGAAGCTGATGGCAGCTGCGATCCAGTTGGCGACAGCGAAGTTCCGCTCTTCGAAAAGCGACAGCGGCACCAGGGGCTCGCTCTGGAAGCGCTCCCAGATGATGAATACGATGACCAGCGCCACGCCGGCGATCAGCACCTCAGGGATCGTGATGCCGTATGCAATCTCACCCCAGCTGTAGCGCTCGCCTTCAATCAAACCGAACACGATCCCGAACAGCCCAGCCGTGGCGAGGACGATGCCCACGATGTCCCATCCGTGATGCCGGCCCGGACGCAGGTCGGGGATGATCAAAAAGGTCGCGACCAACGCTGCGATGCCGATCGGCACGTTGATGAAGAAGATCCAGCGCCAGTCGATGTAGGTGATGATTGCGCCGCCCACCGTTGGTCCGGCGATGGTTGCCAGCCCGGCGACTCCGCCCCAGATCCCAAACGCGGCTCCGCGCCGCTCCGGAGGGAACAGTGACGTGAGGATGGCCAGGGTCTGAGGCGTCAACAGCGCCCCGCCGATTCCCTGCAGGACACGCGCCGCAATCAGCTGGCTTGCGTTTTGCGAGAGACCACACAGCGCCGACGCGATCGTGAAGACGGCCAGCCCGATCGCAAACAGGTTGCGCTGCCCGTAGAGATCGCCGAGCCGGCCGGCGGTGATGAGCAGCACGGCGTAGACCAGGATGTATGCGTTCAACACCCACAGGACCTCGTCGAGGGTGGTGTTGAGCCCGGCACTCATGGCCGGGATGGCCACGTTCACGATCGTGGTGTCGAGCAGGATCATGAAGAACCCGGTCGTGAGCACCAGCAGAACCAGCCATGGGTTAGTGCGTGCTTGCGCCATGTTTCCTCCTCATCCCATCCAGGCCGGTGTCGAAGCCGACCTTCCACTCCAGCGTGCCTTCAGATATCTCGCGCACAACTTTGCGCACCCAGGTGCGCTCTGCGTCGAGCATCGCTATCTTGTGCTCGACCTCGATCAGCGAAAGTCGGCTCAGGCCGCGTCCGGTCAGCTCGGTCCGAATGTGTTCGAGCTTGCTGATGTGAGCGTCCAGGGAATTGGCGCGCTCAGTCAGGTGTACCGCAGCTTCCTCGACCTTCAGGTGGTGCATGAACATCAGACCGGCCGCGAAGCGCGGATACTCCCGCACCGGTTGGCGTAGAAGCTCACCGAGGGTGTGGGTCAGGACCAACCGTCCGGGATCGGTCAGCTCGTAGATCGTCCGCTCCGGCCGGCGGCCCTCCTTCTCGCGCTCCAGGGGATGGATCCAGCCCTTGTGCTCGAGGACGTCGACGGTGTGGTAGAGGGTGCCGAAGTTCAGGCGAACGAACATGTCGAGGTGGCGATCACGCATCGTCGACGCCATCTCGTACGGGTGCATCGGTCGCTCGTCGAGGAGCTGCAAGATCGACAGCGCGAGAGGGGAAACCTCGGATTCTGGCTCGGCCATTTGTACTCCACTCGGAGTATATGAATCTCAGATATCCGCTGTCAAGTACTCCGAGAGGGATGCCTTAACGGGCTGGATTGGCGCGTCCGTGAAACGCGATTAGCTTTGCCGCCAGGTGCGTATGGCTTGGGGGAGGAAGCCAAATAGAGGGAGGGCCCCGCCCAGGGTGTGACTTTCGGCGGCGTCGGCAACCACCGCCCGCTGCCGCGGGTAATTACCGTTGATGCATGCGCTGGCTGCTGCCCATACGCTTGCAATGAGCGGCACACCCCAGGCGCGTGCCGTCCAGGCCGCGCAGCTGGTCCGCGAAGCCACGGGTGGCGACCTGGACGCCTTCGAGAAGCTTGTCAAAACGCTCCAGCGGCGCGTCTACGGCTTCGCCTACCAACATCTGCGTGACCTCGATGAGGCTTACGACCTCACCCAGGAGATCTTCGTCAAGCTCTACCGAAACCTGGCCCGATACGACAGCGGCCGCCCGTTCGAGCCCTGGTTCTGGAAGCTGGCCGCCAACACCACCATCAACTACCGCCGCAAGCGCATACCAATGCCCATCGACCAGTCCGCCGACCAACAGGTCGGTGGAGCCGAGACGTCTCTCTCGCAGCACGACCCTGCGCTCGTCGAGGCCCTGGCCCAGCTCGACCTGGCTTATCGCTTGCCCGTGCTCCTTCACTACTACGCCGATCTTCCGGTGGAGCAGGTTGCGCAGAGCCTCGGCCTTTCCGTACCGGCCATCAAGTCACGCCTGCACCGCGCCCGAGCGCTTCTGCGCAACTCCCTGGCCGAGTCGGACCTCGCGTGACCGCACCCCTGGCGTGCGCGCGCGCACGGGTCGTGATGGAGGCGTACGTCGACGGCGAGCTGGCGCAAAACGATCCCCCTGCCGCCGAGGCGGTGCGTGCCCACCTCGCCACATGCGATGACTGCCGCCGCCAGCACGACCACGCGGCGTCGTTGCCATTCAGGCTGAAAGCTCTCCGCTCGCCCCAACCCCCGGGATCGCTGGTGACCGCGGTGATGAGCACGATTGCACCCAAGCCGCAGCAGGTGCGGCGAGCCTGGGAGCTGCTCGTCCCTGAAGCCGTGCTGGTCGCCTTCATCCTCTGGTACCTGTCCGGAGTGGAAGGCCTGACCTCACTCGCAACCGGGGCATGGAGCGACCTGGGCGCCCTCGCAGTCTGGGCCTTCGGCGGCGCACCTCTGCCGAGCGTCCCGGCGGCGGATGTGCTGCTGCTGGGCGCGCTGATCGCGCTGTCGATCACCGCCGTCTACCACCTGTCGGTGCTCACCCGGCTGACCGACAGCGCGCGGCGACCGACTACGCGGCTTGGCGAGCGTCGCCGGGCGTGAGTGAGGAGCAACCGCCCGAAGAGACCCCTGAGACTGCCGCTGGGAAACGAGCTTCCCTACCAAGCCCGCGAGCGGGTAAGGGCGCGCCCCCGCGTTGGGGCTGGCCTCTGCTCATCGGGCTGCTCGCTTTGCTGGGCGTGATCCTCGCTATCGCCAGCCTCACCTTGAAGAGTCCCTGGTTCGGTCCCTACGCGACGACTGTGGTCGCCCCGCTGAACGCCAAGTTCACCCCGGCTCCCGGGAAGACGCCCGACGTCGAGCGATTCAATCGTTCGAAGATCTCCGAGCGCTTGACGTTCGACGCACCATTCGGACCAGTTGGAAGGATCAGCCCTATGGCCGCGGTCGACGGCCTGCTGAGCAACGGCGCCGGTCTGGTCCTGCTTGCACTCGGCGGGCTGGCGGTGTTCCCTCGTCGGGCCCGCATCGCGGTGCAAAGGCTCGAGGATCAGCGCGGCGTTGTCATCGCCGTCGCGGCAGGAATAGCGACGATCCTGTTGGCGGTGGCCGTCGCCGCGCTGCTGCGATTCACCATCATCTTTTTGGCTGTCATCCCTGCGGTCGCTCTGGTCGCAATTCTGGCTTCGATGTTCGGCATCGCATGCGTTGCGCTTTGGCTCGGCCGCCTGCTGGAGAGACGTCTGCCGCTTGGTCCTGCCCACCCGCTCGTTGTGGCTCTGGCTGGCGCGCTGGTCGTCTTCGACCTCGCGCTCATCCCCTACGTGGGGGTTGTGGCTCTGGCCCTGGTCGCCATCACCGGCCTCGGGCTCGCGATCGTGACGCGCTTCGGATCCGAAAACGGATGGTCATTCACTGACCTGACTTGGTGAAGCAGCAGGAAACGGAGGTGAGAGTCGGTTGTTGAAGAACACGCGGTTGGTGGTCGCGGTCCTGGCCGCCGTGGCGCTCGTGCTCGGTGTCCTCATCTACCGAGATGTCTTCGTCGGCACCAAGAACGCAAACAACACGCTCAACCTCTACACCGTCGCTCGGCGCACGGTGACCGCCAGCGTCACCGGCACCGGCAACGTCGTGCCGATGGCGCAGGTGAACCTGAGCTTCAAGGTCAGCGGAGTCCTGACGGAGATCGACGTTCGGGTCGGTGATCACGTCACCGCCGGCCAGGTTCTTGCCCGCGTCGACTCCACGCCCGAACAGCAGGCCCTGGCCTCGGCGCAGGCCAACCTGGCGATCGCCCAGGCCAACCTTCAAACCGCGGTCACTCCTCTGACGCCGACCCAGGTCAGCCAGCTCCAGCACAACCTGGCGATCGCGCAGCAAACCTACAACGACACCGTCGCCCAGGTGAATCTCACCAACACGCAGGACGCCAACCAGGTCGCAGTCGACCAGAACCAGGTCAACAGCGACCAGCAGGCCCTTGACTTCAACCTCATATATCAGCAGGACAAGCAGAAGCTGGCGACCGACACCAGCACGCTCGACGCGGCCATCGCGCAGTTCAACGCCGACGGCTGCCGGGCGCAGGCATTCCCGTATTCGGGCGCT
The DNA here is from genome assembly GCA_036505515.1 of Candidatus Dormiibacterota bacterium. Classification (GTDB taxonomy): domain Bacteria; phylum Chloroflexota; class Dormibacteria; order Dormibacterales; family Dormibacteraceae; genus DASXTG01. The sequence continues at coordinate 11,034 of DASXTG010000191.1, forward strand.
TGCGCCACCGATTTCACCGCCGTCTCCCTCGCCCAGTCAGCGGTCGATGCAGACCAGATGACGCTGAACACGTTTCCGGGCGTCAGCCAGCTCAAAGCCGACCAGGCCAAGCTTGCGCAGGACATTCAAAAGCAGCAGTCGGACAGGTCCAGCGGCCAGCGCACCATCAACCAGGCCGCGGCGTCGGTGACCAACGCGCGCGATCAGCTGAACACGCAAACGGCCAGCCACCCCAACCAGGTGCTCTCCGCCCAGGCGCAGGTAGCAAGCGCACAAGCGGCTCTGCAAGCCGCACGGCAGAACCTTGCCAACACCACGCTGACCGCCCCGATGGACGGACAGGTCGACAGCATCAACGGTGTCGTCGGCGAGATGGCCGGCACCGGCTCGGGCACCACCGCCCAGGCTCCTGGCACCCAGGCACCTCTCCCCAACAGCGCGGCGTCCAACGCGTTCATGGTCATCGGCAACGTGAGCGGGATGGAGGTGGTGATCCCGTTCGCCGAGTCCGACGCCTCAAGGCTTGCCTCCAACCAGGACACGCAGGTCACCTTTGACGCCCTTCCGAACGTCACCATCAGCGGCAAGCTCATAGCGGTAGGAAGTGCAGCCACGGTGCAGAGCGGTGTTGTCAACTACTACGCCACCGTCGCCCTCAACCAGACCAATCCGCAGCTGAAAGAGGGCATGACCTCCAACGCGACGGTGACCGTGAGCAGGGCCACCAACGTGCTCACCGTCCCCAACCTCGCGATCACGCGGCTCGGCGGCCAGGCCTACGTGATGGCCTACGTCAACGGCCAGCAGGTCCAGACCACGATCGAGACCGGCGTTGTCGGCGACCAGTACACCGAGGTCACCGGGGGTCTCAACGAAGGCGCGAAGGTCGTGATCCCCACCTTGAGGGTGACCAGCGGCAGCGGCGGCGGGCGAGGACTGGGTGGCGGAGGCGGGGTGAGGATCGGTGGCGGCGGATGATCTCACTGCAGGGAGTCACTAAGACCTACCGCCTGGGCAAGGTCGAGGTCCGCGCCCTGCGTGGCGTTGATCTGGATGTTGCGCGAGGTGAGTTCGTCGCCATCATGGGCGCGAGCGGCTCTGGCAAGTCGACGCTGATGAACATCATGGGCTGCCTCGACGTGCCGACGAGCGGTCGCTACGTCCTCGACGGGACGGATGTGGCCAGGCTCGACGACGACCAGCTGGCGAGAATCCGCAACCGCAAGATCGGTTTCGTCTTCCAGAGCTTCAACCTGATCCCGCGCACAACAGCGCTCCACAACGTGGAGATGCCGCTCATCTACGCCGGCGACCCGAACCGCAGGTCGCGTGCGCTCGAAGCGCTGGAGGCGGTCGGCCTCGCCGACCGCGCCGGCCACCAACCCGCGGAGCTCTCGGGCGGTCAGCAGCAGCGCGCCGCAATCGCCCGCGCCCTCGTGACCAACCCGGCGATCCTGCTCGCTGACGAGCCCACCGGCAACCTCGACAGCGCATCGAGCGTCGAGATCATGAAGCTCCTCACCGAGCTCAATGAGCACCACGCGCGCACGATCGTCCTCATCACCCATGAGCACGACATCGCGGCCTTCGCCAAGCGCGTGGTCGAGCTGCGAGACGGCCTGATCCTCAATGATCAGCGCAGGGTCGCGTGAACCTCCTCGAAGCGCTGCGGGTCGCCTTCTCCGGGCTTCTGGCCAACCGACTCCGAAGCTCGCTGACGATGCTCGGCATCTTGATCGGCGTCGCAGCCGTGATCCTGCTTGTCGCTGTCGGCAACGGGGCGGGGATCCAGATCAACAACCAGATCCAGGCCCTCGGCGCCAACGTCATCTTTGTCTACCCGTCGAACGCACGGGGGGCGGGAGGAGTCTCGCAGGGATTCGGGACGAGCCAGACGCTGACGATGGCCGATGTGGAGGCGATCAACAGCGGACAGCAGGACCCCGACGTGGTGGCTGCGATACCGATCGCTCAGAGCGGCGGTCAGATCACCTATGCCAACCAGAACTATTTCGCTCAGACGACCGGCACCACAGCGGCGTTCCCGCAAGTGCGCAACTATCAGTTGGCTGAGGGCGCCTTCTTCACCGACGACGATGTGGCGTCCCAGCATCGCGTCGTCGTGCTCGGTCAGACCGTCGTCACCAACCTCTTCGGGACCACGGATCCACTGGGGCAGACGATCAAGATCAATCGTCAGAGCTTTCGCGTCATCGGCGTCTTCGCGGCGAAGGGCGGCACCGGCTTCGGCTCGCAGGACAACGTCGTGGTGGCGCCGATCAGCGCGGTCTGGGCCTACCTCAGCGGCGGGCGAGGCAAGAACGTCAACATGATCGTGGCCTCTGCGTCATCCGCGAGCACTGTGGATGCGGCCGAGACGCAGATCACGACCATCCTTCTGCAACGCCACCAGATCTCGGACCCGGCGCAGGCCGACTTCCAGCTGCAGAGCCAGCAGGACATCCTGACTCAGGCCAATTCGATCGCCACCGCCCTCACGTTGGTGCTGGGCGCCATCGCGGGCATCTCGCTGGTGGTCGGGGGGATCGGGATCATGAACATCATGCTGGTGACCGTCACCGAACGCACGCGCGAGATCGGCATTCGCAAAGCGATCGGAGCACGCTGGCGTGACGTGCTCACGCAGTTTCTGATCGAAGCGATGTTCCTCAGCGGCCTCGGAGGTGCCCTCGGGATCGCACTCGGCGCTGCCCTTGCCCTGGAGGCGCCCCACATACCGGCGATCGCCAACTCGAGCTTTCCCCCGCCGGTGGTCTCGGTGCCCTCGGTCCTGCTGGCGTTCGGGGTCTCGGTGGGCATCGGACTCTTTTTCGGCATCTATCCCGCCAACCGTGCGGCCCGACTGCATCCAATCGAAGCGTTGCGCCACGAGTAGAAGGAGTGAAGACCATGAAGACGTATGTAGTCGCGCTGGCTGTGCTGGTGGGGATACTTGGCGGTTTCTACGGCGGATACAAAGTCGGCCACAGCGCAGTGAGCGCAAGCTCTGGCACGCAGTCATCCAGGAGCGCCTCCGCCAGCCCTGGCGGATTCGCCGGAGGCCGTGGCCCGGCCGGCGTGTGTCCGACACCTGGGGCGACGCCATCAACCGGCACCCAGGCGATCGCGCGGGGCACCATCACCAACCTCAACAGCACCTCGATGACCGTGACCAGCACGGCCTGCGACGTCAAGGTCACGTTCGGCGCCACCGTCACGATCGAAAAGCAGGTGAACGGCACGACCTCGGACCTGCAGGACAACCTGACGGTGACGATCTCCGGAACGCGTCAGGCCGACGGCAGCATCCTCGCCCAGACGATCGCGATCGGCGGGGCAGGCGGCACCTCACGTGGTGGCTCCGGTTCAGGCAACGGCGGCTGAGCGGCGGTCGGTGCCGGCCCGCCTGGTCTGGGCGCTCGTGGCTCTGGTGCTGGGGCTGACCGGCTGGCTGATGCTGATCAACGCGTTCCTGGGGATATCGGGCTACGTGCTGATCGGGGTGGGGGTGGGCATCGGCTGCGCCGTCATCGGCAGCCTGGCCCACGATGCCCTGGCCGGACCCCGCGAAAGGCTCTGACCCCGAACGCCCTAGCCGGTTCCCGTGCGGGGGTGCTCAGGCTCATCGCTCTCGACACAGCCTGCGCAGCGCCCATGGATTCTGCCGAGGGAGTCGACCACCCAGTCGGTTTCGGCGTGTCCTCGCCCGCAGATGACGCACGAGGGCAAGGACGTCGCCGCTGCATTGAGCCGGCGGGCGAACGCTCCGAGCCAATCGTCACGGCGGACCGTGGTTCCGATCATCGGTTCCCTGATCCAGTATCCGCCCGCGGCGCCCCGATGTCCATCGGAAATGCCGGCTAGCGGGCGACTTCGGCTGGAGGCGCCTCCGACCAGGGAGTGCGCGGCCGCTCCTGGTGTTCGCCGTCCACCTCGACATCGACCCGCTCGTTGAAGAAGGCGATCAGCTTCTCGATCTTCGGGCACTCCACGATCGGCTGCTCGTACGACCAGGCCAGATCCTTGTGCACGGTGTTGCCGGCCCGCACCGACCAGTAGGTGGCGGTGCCCTTGTACGGGCACCGGGTGATGGTTGTGGTCGGCTCGAGCAGATCCATCCTGATGTCTGCGCGCGGAATGTAGTACCTGACCGGCAGGCTGGTTTCAAACAGAAGCCGCGGCCGGTCTGTTTCGGCTACAAGCTCGGCACCCACCATCACCTTTACGTGCCGCGATGACTTGAGGACGTCGACGCGGTGATACGGGTCGCGCGGATGCACGAACACCTCGTCGTCCTCTTCGTACCAGTGGTCCATGAGGTTCCACTGCAGCGCCACCATGCCGCTGAGCCCCTCCAGGCCAGGGGGTGGCTGCGCGGCTGACCATGCTGCGTTCTCGGCGACCTTGCCTCCAGCCTCGACGGTCCAGCGCGTGATGGGCCCAAGACCAGGCAATGCACCGGCCTCTCCAGCCTGCTTCATCGAATCCGAGCGCACGTCGCCAATGGGAAAGACGTAGGTGTTGAACGGGGGCGGGAGAAAGAGGAGCTGGGCGTGCTTGCTGTCGACGATGGTGACGCCTCCGAGAACTGCCCGGACCCGCCGCCCGGTCGGCTCCAGTCGGAGCTGGCCGCCGCGCTCCGCCCACATGCGAAATCTGGCTTCCATTCTTGCGTCCAACACCGGCCCACCTCCTGCCTTGACCACAGTCAGCCGCCCAACGGCTTCTCGTACCAGCCTACGTCCCAGTAGCGGTCGAACTTCCTGCCCTGCTCCGTGAAATGCGCCACTCGCTTGAAACCAAATCGCTCGTGCAGGGCGATCGAGGCCTGGTTGGGGAGCGCGATGCCTGCATAGGCGCGATGCACGTCCTCGCTGCGCAATGACTTGAACAGCTCGTCGTAGAGCTGGCTGCCCACGCCATGGCCGACCGCCTCGGGCGCCAGGTAGATGGTGGTCTCGACCGAAGTCTCGTAGGCGGGCTTCGGCCGAAGGCGGCTGCTGCATGCAAAACCGACGACACTGCTGCCGGCGACGGCGACCACAAGCCGGTAGCGACCTGTGGGCGCGTAGTGGCTGAACCACTCGCGCCGCAATTCCATCGTCATCGGCTCGACGTCGAACGTGAAGTGGGTTTCCACGACGTAGTGGTTGTAGATGTCGTTGATCTTCTTGAGGTCTTCTTCCGCGGCTGGGCGTAGGGCCGGCCTGGATTGGATCATGGCCCCAGATTATTCCGCGAGACCCAGGAGTCGTGCTCGCCCGCCAGAAGGCGAGAATTGGAGCATGGACCGCATCGTCCTCGAGGGTATGGTGTTCAGCGGGCGACATGGGGCACGCGCCGGCGAGCGCGACCACGCTCAAGACTTCACCGTCGACGTCGAGATTGAATCCGACCTGAGCCGGCCGGAAAGCACCGATCAGCTCGGGGACACGGTTGACTACACGAAGCTGCGCGCGATTACCAAAGCGGTCATCGAAGGCGACCCGGTGAGCTTGATCGAAACCCTGGCCGCGCGCATCGCCGCCGGCATACTTGACCTCCCCATGGTCGAGGCGGTGTCGGTGCGGGTTGCCAAGCGGCCGCCGAGCATGATGCCGATCACCGCTGCTGCCGTGCATATAAGAAGGACGCGCGCATGACGATCGCGTACTTCGACTGCTTCGCAGGCATATCCGGCGACATGACGCTGGGCGCGCTCATCGACGCGGGTGCGGACCGCGCCATCCTCGACGCGACGGTCGAGTCGCTGGGCCTCGCCGGCGAGGTCCGGGTGGGCGTGCGGCACGAGCAGCGCGGACACGTCGGCGGCACCCGCGTCCTCATCGATGCCACCGGGCGCGTCGAGCGGATGGTGCCGGAGCTGCTTGCGCTTGTCGACCGCGCTGACATCCCCGAAGCCGTGAAGGAGCCCGCCCTGGGCGCAATCGGTCGTCTGGCAGGCGCCGAATCGCGCCTGCATGGACTGCCAGATCATGAGCTGCACCTCCACGAGCTGGGCGGCGCGGACACGCTGGTCGATCTGGTCGGGGCTTTCTGGCTCCTGCACGACCTCGAAGTCGCCAGGGTCTATTCCTCACCTCTGCCTGCGCCCCGGGGCCGCATGGAACACATGCCGCTGCCGGCGCCGGCGAGCGTCAGGGTGCTCGAAGGCACGGGAGCGATTTTCGAAGCTTCGGATGAAACCCGTGAGCTGGTCACGCCGACGGGCGCCGCAATCCTGGCTGAGGTGGCTGCATTTTCGCGCCCGGCAATGGCGCTGCGGGCGATCGGCTACGGGATCGGAACGCGCGATGTTCCGGGCAACGCGCTTGGCGTGTGGGTCGGTGAGGAGGTCCCCACGGAAACCGGGGTAAGCCTCATCGAAACCAACATCGACGACATGGCCCCCAATCTAATCGCTGCGCTGGTCGAGGATCTGATGGCGGCGGGAGCCCTTGATGTCAGCGTCACGGCGGCGCTCATGAAGAAGGGACGCCCTGGGCATCTGCTTACGGTGATGGCGGTTCCCGAACTGGTGGCGCGGCTGACCGATCACCTCCTTCGGCACAGCACCACATTTGGCGTGCGCATCACGAATGCGCAGCGGGTGATCGCGCAGCGAAGAATCATCGAGGTCAAGACTCCATTCGGAGTTGCTCGAGCGAAGGTCAAGGAACTTGATGGGAAGCCCATCGACGTTGCTCCTGAGTACGAGGATTGCCGCCGCCTGGCGCGCGAGACGGGTCAGGACCTGCGCGTGGTGATGAGCGCGGTGCGAAATGCCGCGCGCCTGGAGCTGGGCCTGGCCTGAGACGCACCCGCGAGAATTAGCCGCATGACGGCGAGGGTGCTCAATGGCAAGGCTGTGGCCCGGCAGATCCTCGACGACGTCGCTGCCAAGGTCAGCGCACGCGTCGCAGCGGGCAAGTCGCGGCCAAGACTCGCCACCGTGCTCATCGGCGACGACCCCGCCTCGGCGACGTACGTGCGCCTCAAGCAGCGGGACGCCAAAGGTGCCGGCATCGAGACGGAAGATCATCGCCTGGTCGCCACGACCACGACTGAGCAGCTGCTCGAGCTGATCGCGGGCCTGAATCGAGACGAATCGGTGAGTGCCATCCTGGTCCAGCTGCCAGGACCCGCTCAGATCGACATGGCGCGTGTTGTTCTGGCGCTGGATCCGGTTAAGGACGTGGACGGCTTCCATCCTGTCAACGTCGGGCTGGTGGCTCTGGGGTTGCCTGGGGGAGTTGAGCCTTGCACCCCGGCCGGAATCATCGAGCTGCTGGAGCGCTCGGAAGTGCCCATCGAAGGTGCCAATGCCGTGGTCGTCGGCCGGAGCAACATCGTCGGCAAGCCGACCGCCGCGCTGTTGCTGAAGCGAAACGCGACGGTGACGCTGTGTCACACGCGAACCAGGGACCTCGCCGACCACACCAGGCGCGCCGACATACTGGTTGCCGCAGCGGGCCGGGTCAATCTCATCACCAGAGAGATGGTGAAGCCAGGGGCCGCCGTCGTCGATGTGAGCACAAACCGCGCGGGCGGCAAGCAGGTCGGTGACCTCGGGCCGGGGGTAGACGAGGTGGCCGGCTGGCTCACGCCCAACCCTGGCGGCGTTGGCCCGATGACCCGCGCGATGCTGGTCAGGAACACTTACGAAGCCGAGGCTCGCCGGCGGCCCTAGCCCGTCGCCACGGTGACGTCGTGAGAATGATCCGGTGACCTACGAGGAAGCGCTCGCGTACATCTCGCGCCTGGGGCGCTTCGGGATGAAGCTCGGCACGGAACGGACGCGGGCAATCCTCGACCGACTCGGGAATCCAGATCGCGGCCTCACCGGCGCGCTCATCGCCGGCACCAACGGTAAAGGGTCCACGGCCGCGTGCCTGGCTTCGATCCTTCAGGCTGCCGGCCACAGAGTCGGCTTCATGCCCAAGCCGCACCTCATCTCGTACACAGAGCGAATCCAGGTCGACGGCACTGCCATCAGCGAAGGCGACTTCGTGAAGACCCTGGAGGACCTGATGCCGGCGCTCGACAGCATCGGAGAGGAAATAGGGCAGGCGACCGAGTTCGAGATGCTGACCGCGATGGCGCTTGCATATCTCTCCCCGAAGATCGACCGACTGGTTTGCGAGGTTGGTCTCGGCGGCCGGCTTGACGCTACCAACGCCCTCGATCTCGGCGTCGCGCTGATCACCAACGTCGACCTGGACCACCAGAAGTATCTGGGCGACACCATC
>DASXTG010000192.1:0-10632 GCA_036505515.1 Candidatus Dormiibacterota bacterium
TTCGTCGAGGAGATGGGGAAGACCGTCATCACCACCATCGACAACCCACCGGCTGCGGACATCTGCTCCAAGGTCGCGGCCGGCGACGTGGCGGAGCTGCGAATCGACGGCGACGGCATCGTCGCCGAGACCTCCCGAGGCGTCCGGTTGGGTTCCCTCGAAGCCAAGCTTGCACGCAGGCTGATCAAGTTCATGCGCGGTGGCAACCGCTACCAGGCAGGCGTCACGTCGTGCGACGGAAACACCGTGAAGCTCATCGTTCGCGAGACGTACCAGGACCCGCGGTTTGCGGGCAAGCCGAGCTTTCCCATGCGCCGCAAGCGCGACGTTGAGTTCCGGCCCTACACCAAGGAGAGCTTGCTTGCTCGCGAGGTCGAAGTCTTCGCCGAGGATGAGGACGAAGAGTCGCTGGTCGAGGCAGCGCCCGCAGGCGAAGAGATCGAAGAGGGGATGCACGCGGTCGAAGACGAGGCCGAGCCCCTCGATTTCTCCGAGGACAGCGACGCCGACGCAGATGAAGACGAGGACGAGGATGAGTAAGCGCAAGCGAGCGGCCGCGGCCCGGAGGTCTCTTCACCCGTCGTAGTCCCGAGTCGACTGTGACTCTCGGCGGCGTGCCGGGTTTTCGCGACCTCCTGCCGGAGGAGGCGGAAACGCTGCGAGCGGCGCAGGAATCGCTGCTCGAGGAGATGCGCAGGTGGGGCTACCGCCACGTCATCACCCCGATGGTCGAGAGCTTCGAGGTGCTGGAGCTGGGCCTGGGAGCGGAGCAGCGCCGCCGCCTCTTCAAGTTCAGCGATTCGCGCGGCGAGGTCGTCGCGTTGGTGGGTGAGCGCACAGTGCCCGTGGCGCGCCTGGTGGCGGGCAAGCTGCGCACCGCCGCGCTGCCCCTGCGGCTCTGCTACGCGGGTCCAGTTCTGTCCACCGACGAAAGCCGTTTCCAGCAGCGGCGCGAGACCTACCAGGTCGGAGCCGAGCTGATAGGAGCATCAGGAGCCGTGGCAGACGCGGAGGTGATCGCGCTTGCCGCGCGCTGCCTCGAGGCGACCGGGCTTCGCCGCTACCAGATCGACGTCGGGCACGCCGAGTTCTTCCAGGGGATCATGGACGCGGTCAAGCTCCCAGCCGCCGTCAAAGCCGGAGTGCGCGGGGCGTTGGCCGCGCGCGACTTCGTCACCCTGGAATCCTTGCTTGAGCAGACTCCGCTGCGTTCCGCGGAGCACGAGTTGCTGCTGAAGTTCCCGGCGCTGAGGGGCGGCGCCGAGATCCTGGATGCTGCCGGCGGGCTGGTAAGGAACCGCCGTTCGGAGCGGGCGCTGTCGGAGCTGGCCCGAGTACGCGAGCTGCTCATCGCGCATGGGCTGGGGGCCGTCGTGAGCCTCGACCTCGGCGCCATCCGCGACTTCGACTACTACACGGGGATCATCTTCGAGGGCTATGGTCCCGACCTAGGCCGGCCTGTCGCCCAGGGTGGGCGGTATGACGGGCTGCTCGAACGGTTCGGTCGGGCCGCGCCGGCCACCGGATTCGTCGTCCAGCTCGACCTGGTGTGGGAGATGCTGACGCGCGCTGCGCGGCCGCCGGCCCTGCCGCGCCTCGACGCCGCGGTGGCGTGGTCGGGATCCGGTCTGACCGCAGCCATGCGGCTGGGTTCGACGCTCCGCCTATTCGGGATGCGGGCCGTGGTCGACACAGAACCCAGGAATGCAGCCCAGGCGAGGTCGTGGTGGCGGGCGCTGGGCGCCGAGAACCTCGTTCACTGCCGCGGGGGCAAGACGGTGGTGTGGACTGTGCGCGCCGGGCGCACTCGCTCCCTTCCGCCGGAGCAGGTGGCGGCAAGGCTAGCGGGATCGATCGGCCAGTGACCAAGCCCACAATCGCCATAGCGGTTCCCACCGGTGTGCTGCTGCCCGGCGCTCTGCGCTTGCTCGCGCGCGCGCGCGTCATGCGTATGAGCGCTGCCGAACTCGGGCGCAGGCTGCTCGTAGAGCGTTCAGGCGTGCGCGTGATCCTGGTGCGTCCGGCCGATGTCCCGGCGTATGTCGACCACGGCGCGGCGGATCTGGGCGTCGTAGGGAAGGATGTGCTCTGGGAGTCGAACGGCGCTCACTACGAGCTGGTGGACCTGCGTTTCGGGCCCTGCCGGCTCGTGCTTGCCGTACCGGAGGGGTCGAGGTTGGGCGCCCGCGCAACCTGGCCGCCGCTGCTGCGGGTCGCGACGAAGTACCCGCGGACGACCGCCGCGTGGTTTGAGGCGCACGGCCAGGCGGTGGAGATAGTCCAGTTGCATGGATCGGTCGAGCTCGCGCCTCAGGTGGGCCTCGTTGACGGCATCGTCGACCTGACCGCGACCGGGCGCACGCTCGCTGAGAACCGGCTGCGCATCGCGGCGACCCTGGGCACGTCCACTGCACGGCTGATCGGCAACCAGGCGAGCCTCAAGACGCGCACCGACGCGGTCCAGAAGATGGTCGCCCGGTTGCGGGAGTCTGCAAACGGTGCCCGTTAGGAGATTCGACGTCACGTCGTGGCGGAAGTCGCAGTCGTCCAGGCGCGGGCTCGACCTGTCGCAATTCGCCAAGGAACGAGAGGCCGTGGTCGAGATCTGCGCGCGGGTGGCGGTCGAGGGCGACGCCGCGCTGCGCGAATACGGCGTCCGCTTCGACGGCTGGGCTCCCCAAGCCGGTGAGAGTTTCGAGGTTCCCGCGCCACGGCTGGCGGCCGCAGCCGGCGGTTTGGCGAAGGCCGACCGTGCAGCGCTCGAGTTCGCGGCCCGTCGCATTCGCGACTTCCACGCGGCGCAGGCCGAGACCCCCAGCGCTGGAACGCGCGCGTTGCAGCTGGTTACGCGCCCAGTGCGGCGCGCAGGCGTCTACGCGCCAGGCGGTCGCGCCCGCTATCCCTCCACAGTGCTGATGACCGCGATTCCGGCGAAAGTCGCCGGCGTGCAGGAAGTCGTGCTGGCGACTCCCCCCACGGCCGACGGCACTGTGCCCGACGCGATTCTTGCCGCGGCGCACATCGCGGGCGTCGACGCCGTCTATCGGGTGGGAGGCGCGCAGGCCATTGCTGCGCTGGCCTATGGCACCGAGTCGATACCTCGCGTCGACGTGGTCGCTGGGCCAGGAAACATCTACGTCACGCTCGCCAAACGCGAGGTATTCGGTGCGGTGGGCGTGGACGGCATCGCGGGCCCGACGGAGGTCCTGGTCATAGCCGACCAAGGCGCCAGGCCGGATTTCGTCGCCGCCGACCTCGCAGCCCAACTGGAGCACGATCCCCTCGCCGTTGCGGTGCTAGTGACGGACTCTGTGTCGCTGGCAGACCGAGTCGAAGAAGAGCTCGAGAGCCTGCTTCGGGGCTTTGACCGCGCCGAGATCATTCGTGCCGCCAGCTGCTGCCTCATCGTCGTCGACGACCTAGACGTCGCGATCGACGTCGCCAACGACTTCGCGCCGGAGCACCTCCTGATCGTTAGCGCGGAGGCTGACCGAATCGCGTCTCGGATCGAGAACGCGGGCGCGATTTTCGTCGGGCCCTACGCGACGGTGCCTTTGGGCGATTACGTCGCCGGACCGAATCACACGCTGCCCACATCGGGTGCGGCGCGGTTCGGCTCTCCGCTCGGCGTGCATACGTTCCTCAAGCGCATGAGCGTGCTGAGCCTCGATCGCGGGGATGTGGAGTTCCTTCGCGACGCCAGCGTGCGGCTGGCGGAGATGGAAGGGTTGAGCGCGCACGCGCATGCGGTGGAGGTGAGGCTTGAGTAATAGGGGCCCCCGCGAACTTAAGGCGAAGCCTGCGAGTTCGTGGGGAATAAGAAAAGCGGAAGTGACCCGCAGCAGCAGAGAGACGAAGCTCCGCGCGAGCGTCGAGCTCGACGGCGGAGGGCGAGTCAAGGTCGCGACCGGCCTTGCGTTTCTCGATCACATGCTGGACCAGGTCGCGCGGTATGGAGGTTTCAACGTCACGCTGCGCGGTGCGGGCGATGTGCACGTCGATCCGCACCACCTGGTCGAGGACGCGGGCATCGTTGTCGGTCAGGCTTTGTCGCAGGCGCTCGGCGACCGGGCGGGCATAACGCGCTTCGCGTCTGCATACGCGCCGCTGGACGAAGCCCTGGCCCGGGTGGTGATCGATCTCGGCAAAAGGCCGTACCTCTCCTACAACGTGCCGCTCCGCGGGCGGATTGGCACCCTGGAGTCGGAGGTGATCGAGGAGTTCTGGAAGGCGCTCTCGATCCATCTCGGCGCCACCATCCACGTGGATGTGATCCGCGGGCGCAACCGCCACCACGTCGCCGAGGCGACCTTCAAGGCGCTGGGGCTTGCTCTCCGGCAGGCGATGGCGGCCGATGGCCGGGCCGGCATCCCGTCATCAAAAGGTCTTCTGGGGTGATCGCCATCGTCGATTACGGGGTCGGCAACCTGCGCTCGGTCGAGCGTGCCCTGGTTCACGTCGGCGCCGAGCCCAGGCTCACCGCGGACCCCGACGAGCTGGAGCAGGCCGACGGGATGGTGCTGCCTGGGGTCGGAGCGTTTGCGCCCGCGCTTGCGAAGCTGTCGGAGGGCGGCCTGGGCAAACGGGTCGTCGAGCTGGCCAGGGCCGGCAAGCCTGTGCTTGGCGTCTGCCTCGGCTATCAGCTCCTGTTCGAAGAATCGATGGAGCACGGCCGGCACGCGGGATTGGGTTTGCTCGCCGGCCGGGTGGTCGAGGTCACCGCCACAGCCAGGCTGCCCGTCATCGGTTGGTGCCGCCTGCGGCAAACGGCCGAATCCCCCCTGTGGAAGGGGATCGAGGACGGCCGTTACTTCTATTTCGTGCATTCGTACACCCCGGATGCGCTGAGCCACGCGATCGCATCGACCGAGCACTCACCGGCAGCCGCAGCGGCACTGCAAAACGTCATGGGCACTCAGTTCCATCCCGAGAAAAGCGGGGCCGATGGCTTGCGCGTCTACGAGAACTTCGTTGCCCTGTGCGGATGACCGAGCCGATCGACCACGTCCGTCGCAACCGCGCCCACTGGGACCAGCAGGCTGTCGAGTACGAACAGCCGGGGAGGCTGGCGTGGGCAAGCGACGAGCCGTGGTGGGGCACCTGGCGCGTTCCGGAGTCGATCCTCAATGTGCTGCCGGATGTGAGCGGCCAGGACGTCGTCGAGCTCGGTTGTGGCACGGCCTACATCTCGTCATGGCTGGCGCGCCGCGGGGGTCGAGTGGTCGGCATCGACAACTCGCGCGCCCAGCTCGCGAGCGCACGCCGCTTCCAACTGGAGTTCGGGATCGAGTTCCCGCTCATCCATGCGAACGCAGAGGAGGTGCCCCTTGCCAGCGGGTGCTTCGACCTCGCCATCAGCGAGTACGGCGCCTGTCTTTGGTGCGACCCGTATCGATGGATCCCAGAAGCGGCCAGGCTCCTGCGGCCCGGCGGCAGACTCATCTTTCTGAGCAACAGCACCCTGGTCTTGCTGTGCACACCCGAGACTGAAGCCGAGGGACCAGCCCAGGACCGGTTGCTGCGGGACCAATTCGGGATGCATCGCTTCGAGTGGCCCGACAGCCCGGGAATCGAGTTTCACCTCAGCCACGGCGACTGGATAGGGGTGCTGCGCTCGAACGGCTTTGAGGTCGAGGACCTGATCGAAGTCCGACCCCCCGAGAGCGCGACCACGCGGTATCCATGGGTGACGCTCGACTGGGCCCGTCGATGGCCTGCCGAAGAGGTCTGGAAGGCACACAAGGTTTAGAGTGCCGTGACCGCCAAGCGAGTCATCCCGTGCCTGGACGTCGACGACGGCCGCGTCGTCAAGGGCGTCCGCTTCCAGAACCTCCGCGACGCCGGCGACCCGGCGGAGCTGGCCGCCTTCTATGACCGCGAGGGCGCCGACGAGGTTGTCTTCCTTGACATCACGGCGTCATCGGACGATCGCGGCATTCTTCTCGACGCGGTGGCGCGCGCCGCTGACCAGGTCTTCATTCCTCTGACGGTGGGTGGAGGCGTGCGCAGCGTGGCCGACATGCAGGAGCTCCTGACGCACGGCGCGGACAAGGTTTCCGTCAATACCGCAGCCCTGGCCGACCCTGAGCTGATCACGCGCTGCGCCGAGGTTTTCGGATCGCAGTGCGTCGTGCTGGCCATCGACGCGCGGCGCGCGACCGGAGGGCGATGGGAGGTGTGCAGCCACGGCGGGCGCAAGCCCACCGGCCGGGATGCGGTCGAGTGGGCGGCGCTGGGAGAGCGACTCGGCGCGGGCGAGATACTTCTGACATCGATGGACCGGGATGGCACGCAGGACGGCTATGACGTGGAGCTGACCAGGGCTGTGAGCTCCGTCGTTCGGCTGCCGGTGATCGCTTCGGGTGGTGCCGGCACGGCGGCGCACATGTACGAGGCGCTGACGGCCGGCGGGGCAGAGGCGGCGCTCGCGGCCACGATCTTCCACTTCGGCGAACTCTCCGTCGGTGCTGTGAAACAAGAGCTGGCTGCCAAGGGGTTGGAGATCAGGCAATGAAACCTGACTTTTCGCGCGGGCTCGTGCCGGCGGTGGTGCAGGACGCTGAGACAGGCAGGGTGCTCATGCTCGCCTACATGGACGAGGAGGCGTGGGGCAAGACCCGTGAGACGGGCCGGGCCTGGTTTCACTCACGCGAGCGCGGTCTGTGGGAGAAGGGCGCCACGTCCGGAAACCGCATGGATGTGGTCGAGGTCCGGATCGACTGCGATGCCGACACCGTGCTGCTGCGGGTGAATCCGGCCGGTCCCGCGTGTCACACCGGAGCGGAATCGTGCTTCTTCAACGAGCCGGACTAAGGCCAAGACTTCCCTACCCTGCCCTCCCCCAGAGGGGGAGGTAAGGCGCATGTTTATGCATTCGGCTGTATACTCATGCGCTCGTGAGAGGTAAACTGAAGGCGGCCGTAGCCGGCGCCAACGGCTACGCGGGCATGACGCTGGTCAACCTCCTTTCGCGGCACCCGGCGGTGGAGCTGACCCAGCTCACCTCGCGTTCGTTGGCCGGCCGGCCGTATTCCTCTGTCTTTCCGCTGCTCGACGTCGAGGGGGCCTTCATAGCCGACGCGGACGCGGCCGGCATCGACGTCGTCTTCAGCTGCCTGCCGCACAGCGTGGGCGCGCCCAAGGCCGCGGCCTGGTTGGGCGCCGGCGCCCGGGTCGTGGACATGAGTGCGGACTTCCGGCTCAAGGACGCCACGCAGTACCCGCGGTGGTATCGGCAGGAGCACCCTGCGCCTGACCTGCTCGAGAAGGCAGTCTTCGGCTTGCCCGAGCTTCACGAGCGCGAGCTTTCGAGCGCGGAGCTCATCGCCGTTCCCGGCTGCTACTCGACGGCGGCGATCCTGGCCCTGGCCCCTGCGGTGGCCGCGGGCCTGGTCGGCTCGGACGTCGTGATCGACGCCAAGTCGGGCGTCAGTGGCGCGGGCCGGTCGCCTGCCCTTGGCGTGCATTTCAGCGAGGTCAATGAAACGATGGGCGCGTACGCAATCCGCGGCCACCGTCACCTCCCAGAGGTGAGGCAGGAGCTGGAGGCGCTGCGCAGCAACGGCTTGCGATTGACGTTCGTCCCGCACCTGGCCCCGATGACGCGCGGAATCCTGACCACGTGCTACTTCGACCTGAAGGGGTCGCTGGCCGAGCTGCAGGACGCCTACAACGAGTTTTACGCAGGGCAGCCGTTCACGAGGGTCGTGCCGGAGAGCCCGACCACCAAGCTGGCCAGCCATTCGAACCTGTGCCTGGTCAACGTCGCCGCCCAGGACGAGAAGGCGGTCGTGACCGCGGCGCTGGACAACCTTGTCAAGGGGGCATCCGGCCAGGGGGTCGAGTGCTTCAACATCGCCTTCGGGTTGGATCGCAAGACGGCGCTGGAGTCACCGGTTCAGTGGCCGTGACCTTTGCCCGCGGCTATCGCGCCGGGACGGCCGCCTGCGGCATCAAGGCGTTTACGACCGGGTCGAGCTCGATCCCCACGGGCCAGCGTGAGGACCTTTGCGTGATCCACTCCGAACACTCCTGCGACACCGGCGGCGTCTTCACCACCAACAAGATCAAATCTGCATCCGTGGTCATCGATCAGCTTCACCTGCAGCACAACCGCGTGCAGGCGCTGGTCATCAACTCCGGGAATGCCAACGCTTGCACCGGCGCGCAGGGGTTCAAGGATGCGCTGCAGATGGCCAAGCTCACGGCTGATCGCCTGGATCTGGACCCGGACCAGGTGCTGGTTAGCTCGACCGGTGTGATCGGCCGCTACCTGCCGATGAACGCAGTCAAGGCCGGGATCGCGGAAGCGTGCACCCGGCTCGATGCGGAGCATGGAGTCGCGGCGGCGCGGGCCATCATGACCACCGACACGGTGCCGAAGACGGCGCAGGTGGAGCTCGACATCGGCGGCGCCTCAGTCAGGGTGGGCGGGATGAGCAAGGGGTCGGGGATGATCCATCCGAACATGGCCACCCTGCTCGCATATGTCACCACCGACGCAGCGGTGGAGGGCGGTTTGATGGCGAAGCTTGCCAAGCCGATCGCGGATCTCAGCTTCAATCAGGTGACCGTCGACGGCGACAGCTCCACCAACGACACATTTCTTCTGCTCGCCAACGGGGCAGCCGGCAATCCTCCCATCCGGGCCGGCAGCGTCGAGGCAGAACAGCTCGAGATGGCCATGCTCGAGGTGGCGCGCAGGCTGGCGCGGGCGATCGCGCGAGATGGCGAGGGCGCGACCAGGATGATCGGGGTGCGTGTTCAGGGCGCGGAAACGGATGAGGAGGCGCGGATGGCCGCGCGTGCCGTCGCCTCGTCGAGCCTGGTCAAGACCGCGGTTCACGGAGGCGATCCGAATTGGGGCCGTATTGTGTGCGCGCTCGGCTACAGTGGCGCCGAGCTTGCCCTCGACAAGCTGCACCTGAGCATCGGTGGGCTGGTCGTGTTCGAGCGCGGCGCAGGAGTTGACGTCGATTTGTCTGCTGTTCGCCACGCTTTCGAGCAGCCCGAGATCGAGATCGTGGCCACGCTTGGGCTGGCGAACGGCACGGCAGAGGCCTGGGGTTGCGACCTGTCGGAGGAGTACGTGCGAGTCAACGCGGAGTACACGACATGACACTCACCGTCGAAGAGCGCGCCAAGGTCCTTGTCGAGGCGCTTCCCTACATCAGGCGGTTCCACGGCCAGATCGTGGTCATCAAGGTCGGAGGGAACGCGATCGACCAGGCCCGGGACGAGACGCTGCTGGACATCGTCCTGCTGCGCTATGTGGGGATGCAGCCGGTGCTCATCCACGGGGGCGGGCCGGAGATCACCGCGATGAGCGAGCGCCTCGGCCTCAGGACCGAGTTCAAGAACGGTCTCCGTGTCACTGACGACAAAACCATGGAAGTCGTGAAGATGGTGCTCACCGGAAAGGTAAATCCCGATCTCGTTGCGGCTCTCAACCGCCTGGGCGGGCAGGCCGTCGGCATGAGTGGTGAAGACGGGCCGAGCATCATCGCCGAGCCCCTCGAAGAAGGGATGGGGTTTGTCGGCCGCGTCACGCAGATCAACCGCGAACCCATCACAGCGCTCCTGGCCCGGGGCTACATCCCTGTCATCGCGTCGATCGGCCTCGGGTACGACGGCCACTCTTACAACATCAATGCAGACACGGTCGCGGCGGAGATCGCCGTGGCCCTCAACGCCGCCAAGCTAATCCTGCTGACGGACGTCACCGGTGTGCTTGGCGTCGACGGCCGGGTCGTCGCCGTCCTCTCGCGCGATGACGCCCGGCAGCGGATCGACACGGGTGAGGTCACGGGCGGAATGATCCCGAAGCTTGAGGCCTGCCTGCGTGCGCTGGACGGGGTGCCGCTGGCTCACATCGTCGACGGCCGCACCCAGCATGCGCTGCTGCTCGAACTGTTCACCGAATCGGGCATCGGCACGATGGTGACACCCTGATGACGACGCCCTGATGACGACGCCGGAGCTGGCCGACCGCTACCTCATGCAGACCGGACGGCGGCTGCCTGTCACATTCGTGCGGGGCCAGGGCTGCCTCGTCTACGACGAGTCGGGGCGCGAGTACCTGGACCTCGTAGCCGGCATCGCAGTCAACCTGTTGGGCCACGCCCATCCCGAGGTCGCCGCTGCTGTTGCCGAGCAGTCGAGAACGCTCATCCACACCTCCAACCTCTATTTCACGCAGCCGCAGATCGAGCTCGCCCGTCGCCTGGTCGAGCTGTCCTTTCCCTCGCGTGTTTTCTTCTGCAACTCAGGGGCCGAGGCCAACGAAGCCGCGATCAAGCTCGCTCGGAAGTGGGGCGCCCGCAACCGCGACGGGGCGTACGAGATCATCACCACCCTCGGCTCTTTCCACGGCCGCACGCTGGCCACGGTCACGGCCGGCGGCCAGCCCAAGTACTCCGACCCGTTCAAGCCCCTGCCCGAAGGCTTCACGCACGTCCCCTACAACAACCTCGAAGCCATCAAGGCTGCGACCAGCAGCCGCACGGTGGCCGTGATGCTCGAGCCGGTCATGGGCGAGGTCGGCGTCGTCCCGGCATCGCCGCGGTACCTGGCCGGGGTGCGCCAGTGGTGCGACTCTCAGGGGCTGCTCCTGATCCTCGATGAGGTGCAGAC
>DASXTG010000193.1:0-10478 GCA_036505515.1 Candidatus Dormiibacterota bacterium
CGTGCCCGGGAGCTCGGCGCCGGGGCCGACGCCGACGATCAGGCGGCCCTCGGCGATGCGGTCGAGAGTGGCTAGGGCGTGCGCCAGCGAGAGAGGGTGGCGAAGGAGTGGCAGCAGCACCGCCGTGCCGATGGTGACGCGAGTCGTCGCGCCGGCAACGCCGGCGAGGAGGGTCACCGGCTCGCCGCGAGGTCGGGCCAGCAGGGAGTCGCCGACCCACACCGAGTCGTAGCCTGCCTGTTCGGCCTGCTGCGCCGCCTTGATGACGAAAGCCAGGTCGCTGTCGCCCCACAGCAGGGCCTCGCGAGAGGGGAGTAGAAGCCCCGTTTCGTGCGATTGCGTCGACACGCTCTAGACCTTGACTCGGGCCACTGACACCCCGTCGCGGATGGGGACCACCACGCTCTCCAGTCGCGGGTGCTTGGCCACCAGCTGGTTGTAGTGGGCCACGTTGCGAGCCTGCTGGTTCTTCGGCTTCACCACCTCGCCCTGGCGGAGCGCGTTGTCGGCCATCAGCAGCGCGCCCTCATCGAGCCGCTCCAGGCAGAGCTCGAGCACCCGGCCGGTGACGTCCTCAGTTGGAAACGAGTTCAGCAGATCGATGAAGCAGGCGTCGAACCTGCCGTCCAGCTTTTGCAGGCCGCCGACGGCATCCTCCTCGCGCACTATCGTTTGCTTGGCCAGGCCGGCCTCCGCAAAATTGGCCCGAGCGCGGTCTGCCCTTTTGTGATCCACCTCAAAGGTGGTCAAAGTTCCGCCCTCGGTGCCGCGCAAAAGCCAGATTCCGCTGTAGCCCGTGGCTGTGCCCAGCTCGAGGATTCGCTTCGCGCCCGCAATCCTGATCAGCAGGCTCAGGAAGGCGCCTTCGTGTGGATCGACGATCGGAATGCCCTCCCGGTGGGCTTCTTCCTCCATCCGCGCGAGCACCGCATCGCGGGGCGGCACCAATCCGTCAAGGTAGCTCTGCAGCTCATCGGTGACGTCGACCGTCCTCATCTGACTCGCTCCGGTGCCAGTACCTCGAACACTCGATCCACCTCCTCCTCGGTGTTGTAGAAGTGAGGCGACAGCCTCACGAAGTCGCGGTGAGCGCGCGCCACGACGTGCGCTGCGTTGAGGTCGCGCAGGACCTCCTGGTGCGTGGCTCCAGGCTTGCGGAAGGAAACGATCCCCGAAGACTCCTCACGCGAGCGAGGCCATGGCTCGATCAGCTCGTATCCACGCTCCGCAAGACCGCCGGCCAGCCGTGCGGAAAGGTCCAGCACCCGTTCCTCGATCACGTCGACGCCCACCTCCAAGAGCAGCTCGAGAGATGCGCCAAAAGCGGCCGTGTCGAGCATCGACACCACCGACTCTTCGAATCGCCGAGCGGTCGGCGCCAGCTTGTAATCGCAGTCGAAGTACTGGTCGTGTGTGGCCATGGAAATCACGCCGACTACCAGCGGGCGAACGCGCTCGAGAAGATCCGGCGCGACGTAGCAAAAGCCGACCCCGGGCGGACCCAGCAGCCACTTGCCCGCGCCGGCCGCGCAAAAGTCGATCGGCATGCGTTCCGCGTCCACTCGCAGCGCACCGACACTCTGCATCACGTCGACGGCGAAGACGATGCCCCGGCGGCGGCACTCGGCGCCGATCGCATCGATGTCGACTCGGAAACCGTTCCAGAACTCAACGTGTGAGAGCGCGACCACGCGGGTTCGCGCATCGACGAGCGCGAACACTGCATCCGGCAGAATGCGTCCTCCGATCGGTCGCGCCTGCCGGTACTCGACCCCGCGCTCGCGAAGCGACATCCATGGATAGACATTGGCCGGGTACTCCCACTCCGCGCCGACGACGTTATCGCCGGCTTGCCAATCGAGACCCGCGGCAAGCAACGAGATGCCGTGTGATGTGCTGCGAGTGAGCGCAATCGAGTCGGGCGACGCGTTGATCAGGTGCGCCACCAGTCCGCGAACGCGATCGGCCCCCTCCAGGGCGCCGCCGGGCCGATGCGGGCGATGCATCGAAGCGTCGACGGCCTGCTCGATCGCTGCGCGGCTGCGCTCAGACAGGGGTGACACGCCCGCGTGGTTCATATGGATGTACTGCTCGGTGAGCGGGATCAAGCTGCGGGCTTCGAGTGGATCCATGCGCTATCTCCTCAAGAACAAGACCATCATCGGTTCCAGGGTCGTGATGTACGCCTCGAGGCGCTCGATCGCGCCTTCGAGGACGACCTCATCGAGCTGCGGCGCAGTCAGGGTCTCATACAGCCGAGACCAACCTCGATCCCAGGGCTCCAGCTCCGCTCGCGGCAGACGGTCCTTGACCTCCACCATGCGTTCGCGAAAGAAATCAAACGCGCGCTGGTTGGCGGCGGCGGAGCCCTCGAAATGGAGGCCGACCTCCAGCTTGCCCGCGCCGGTGTGATGCCACGCCTCGTAGTGGAACTCGGGGTGGCCGTAATGGAGCTTGAGCAGCCGGCTGTGCCCTCGACTCTGCTCGAATGCTCGCAGCCCGGCCGGGAGCCTCGACTTGAGCCCCTTGCGCAGACCGCTGAAGAAGTCCGACGGCGCCATCGCGGCCGCACGCATAAACAGTCGGGACTATACGTCGTAAGCTGCGACCAATGGCTTACATCCCGACGGTGACGGAGAACGAGGGCGGTAACCGCGAGCGCAGCTTCGACATCTACTCGCGGCTGCTGAAGGACCGGATCATCCTCATCGGCCGGCCCATCGACGACGTCGTCGCCAACCTGGTCGTCGCGCAGCTGATCTACCTCGCGGCCGACGACCCTGAGAAGGAGATCCAGATCTACGTCAACTCACCGGGTGGGGCGGTGAGCGCGGGCTTTGCGATCTACGACACGATGCAGTACGTCCAGTCGCCAATCTCCACTGTCTGCATCGGGCGTGCAGCGAGCTTCGGGACGGTCGTGCTCATGGCGGGCGCCAAGGGTCGCCGGTTCTCGCTTCCGAGCGCGACCATACACATGCACCAACCCATCATCGGAGGCAAGGGCCTGCAGGGGCAGGCCAGCGACCTCGACATCCACGCGCGGGAGATCGTTCGCATCCGCACCGTCCTCAACGAGCTCATCGCGAAGCACACCGGCCAGCCGCTGGACCGCGTCGAGCGCGACACCGACCGGGACTTCTTCCTCAGCCCTGAAGAGGCGGTCAGCTACGGCTTGATCGACAGCCTCATCCAGCAGACGCCGGTGCCGGTCCTCGCCGCCACCCGCTGATTTGATGGTCCGGCTGGAGAAAGCGCTCGCCAATCCATCGGCCTAGGCGCCCGGGCTGCGCTGATGCCGGCGTCGCCGTCATGCGCGCGCTCGGTCGGGCATCTACGCGATGCGCTCCCTCACGTGCTCGACGGCTCCTTGGCACCGGGCGCCGAGGCCGCGCCTTGTCGAGCTGATTCCCGCAGCCGGACCATCCGAAACAACAGCCAGAGGACCAGCACGACTCCCGCGACGGCCGGGTACGGGGCGGGAGCGATCGCCGCCACCGCGGCGCCGAGACTCAGGGCGAGCCACTCGATCCAGGTCGCCTCACCCCAGATGGCGAGCGCGAGTGCGACCAGCACCAGGTCCGCGGGCAGCGCGTGAGGCGCGGCCAGGACCCCACCCGCCACGAGAACGGCGGCCGCCGCCCGAAAATTGTGGCGGCACCTGATGGCCATGACGAGCGTGCCCCCCAGCGCAAACAAAGAGAGCAGCACCACCCCGTACAGCTGAAGCTGATCTGGGAACGCCGTCCCGAAATGCGCGAGATCGACCTCGCGGCTTCCGGCCCGCACCGGGGTGCTCAGGGCGGGGAGCCAGTCGAACACCCATCGCGGGTTCAGCAATAGCGTGACGGCAAGCAGCGCGACGCCGGCAGTCGCCCAGCCGGCGATCACTCGCCAGCGTCTCGTGATCAGGAGCCCAAAGCCGATGGGCACCACCAGCTGCGGCTTGACCAGGGTCAGTCCAAGCGCCAGTCCCGCCACGTACGGCCGGTTCCAGAGCGCCAGCGCGGCGCCGATCCCAAGCGCCACCAGGCCGCCGAGCTGGGCGTTGAGCAGCATGAGCGCCGTCGGCAGGGTGGCGAAGGCGGGAAGGATCGCGGCCGGCGCTCGCGGCCGCACGGCCAGGTACAGGCCGAGGCCGAAGCAGGCGAGGCCGAAGAGCATCCACAGGCGCCCACCGACGTCGCTGCCCGCGAGCTCGAACGGAACCGCCACGAGGGCGACCCAGGCCGGTGCAAGAAAGGGGAGGATGCCATGGATTCCAAGCGTGATCAGCACGCGCCCGTTCGTGACCGCGAGTTCCGTCTTGCGCTGCGCCTCGAAGTCGTAGAGGTGCGAGGGGTTCTCGACGATCAGCCGGGCACCGGTGGCGAAAGCGGGCCAGTCGGAGTTGATGGGGTCGACCTGGGGGATCAGCGGCAGGAGGCAGAAGGCGAGCGCCACACCCGTCAGAGCGACGGTTCCGCGCCAGCGCCAGCGGTCGGCGGTCACTGGGTCTCGATCTTCAGCACGCGCGTGATCGGCGCGGTCAGTGCGCCCTGGACGAGGAGCGACAGCAGCACGACGCCGTAGGCAACCGCCGAGACACGCGGGTCGACGCCGCCGACCTCAGCGACCGAGAGCGCAAGCGCCACCGAAAGCGCGCCGCGAATGCCTGCCCAGAAGGCAAGATGCCGCCACCTCCACGGGATCTCCGCGGATCGGATCGCCGCGAGTCCGAGGAGGCCGTAAACCGGCACCGCACGCGTGACCAGCATGATCACGAACGCGGCCAGTACCAGGCCGGCCACTGGCAAAAGGCGCCACGCAGGCAGGGCGGCGCCGACCAGGATGAACAGCATCGCGTTGAGCACGAACGCAAGCAGGTTCCAGAAGCCTAGGAGCTGAGGGCCGTGCAGGCGGCCGAGCTCGGCGCCATAGCGCGCGACGACGATGCCGGCGACGACGACCGCGACGATGCCCGACGCGTGCACGATGTCGGCGGCCAGGTAGCTGCCGTAAGCGATCACCAGCGTGGCGAGGATCTCGAGCGGCGCGTCCTGCGCGAAACGCAGAAGGGCCAGTCCGACAAACCCGATCGCGAGCCCGATCACCGTGCCGCCGATCGTGATCTCGAGCAGGCGGATTCCCGCATCGCTTACGGATGGTGCACCGCTCAGGATCGTCGCCAGCACGGCGGTGAAGACGGCGACGCCGGTGCCGTCGTTGAAGAGGCTTTCTCCTTCGAGGATCGCTGCCAGGCCCTTCGGCGCGTTCATCCGCCGCAGCAGCGAGACGACCGCGATCGGGTCGGTGGCCGCGAGGATCGCGCCCAGGAGCATGCCGCTCGCCCAGCTGAGGCCGAGCACCACGTGCGTAAGGGTGCCGATCAACAGCACGGTCAGGGCGACGCCGGCCGTGGCCAGTAGGCTGACCGGGAGGACGCGCCGCCGCAGCTCTGGGAGATCCAGCGTCAGCGCGGCCTCGAACACCAGGCCGGGGACGAAGGCAAGGAGGATGACGTTGGGCCCGATGGTCGGGAAGTTCCCGCCAGGCAGGAGGCCGACCGCGATGCCCGCGGCGGCCAGCACGACAGGGTAGGGCAGCATGCGGGCGCGTTTGGACACCAGGCCGAGCACCGTCGCCAGCGCGCCGACCAGGATCAGGAGCAAAAGGAAGCGCTGCTGCGGACTCACAACTAATGTCCGGCGATGGACACTACAGCTCGAGGCTCATTCCGTCGCGCGCGGCTTTGACCTCGGTGCCCAGGCGCTGCGTCAGGCCGGCTGCGAGCTCCCACGGATGCGCGCGCCAGACCGTCATCCCGTAGTGCGTGAGGATCGCGAGCCGCGGCTTGGCGTCGCGGATGATCCGCTCGGCGTCGTCGAGGCACAGGTGAGGCAACTCTGCGCGGCACTGCATGAGCACGACGTGGATGATCATCACGTCGGCCTTGTGCTGCTCCGCGATGCCGTCGTAGTAGGCAGAGTCGGTGACCCAACCGAGCCGGTCTCCAAAGCGGAAGCCGTAGGTCTCGACCTGGTGGATGTGGCGCGGGCTGGTCGTGAACTCGAGCCCGCTGACGCTGTAGGTGCTCTCGGGCTGCAGACGGACCACCTCCTGCGGAAAACGCCGGAGGTACTTGAGGACCACGGGATCCTCGTCGAGTGCGTCTGACGGGCAGAAGAGCCTCCCGCGATGCGCGAAACCGCCCTCGGTCATCGCCTCGACCATGACGTTGACGTCGCCGCAATGGTCGAGATGCCGGTGGCTGATGACGATGGCGTCGAGCTTGGTGAGGTCCACCTTGCGCTTGGCGTACTGGACGACGGCGCCAGGTCCAGGGTCGAGGCTGAGGCGAGCCTTGCCGTCCTCTACATAAATGCCGCCGGAGGCAGCGAGCTGCTTGGCGACCATGAACCGCGCCCCCGCCGTGCCCATGAACGTGACTTTCATGACGTTAGGTCTCTGCAACCTCGGATAGAGGCTGCTCCGCCGCCTTGCCGAAGTAGCGCTCATACAGCTCCCTGACGCGATCCAGCGTGTCGATCTCGTCGACCGGCTTGTCGTCGCGGATGCGGACGATGCGGGGGAATCGCATGGCATACCCGCTCGCGTGGCGGTTGGACCGCTGGATGGCGTCGAAGGCCACCTCGAGCACGACCTCCGGCTTCACCGCCCGAGCCCAACCGCGGTCCTCGATGGTGATCGCCATGAAGCGCTTGGTCATGGTCGCGATCTCGGCGTCGGTGAGGCCTGAGTAGGCCTTGCCGACGTTCAGGAGCTTGCCGGTCGCGCCGTCCCTGACCGCGAAGGTGTAGTCGGACAGCACTCCTTTGCGCTTGCCGTGACCCCATTCGACCGAAGTCACCACCACGTCGAGCGTCGCTAGCGGTCGCTTCAACTTCAGCCAGGCAAGGCCGCGTCGGCCGGGCGTGTAAGGGCTCATCGGATCTTTGACCATCAGGCCCTCATTGCCGCGCTCGCGCGTGTCCGCGAATATCCGGTCGAGATCGTCCGGGCTAGTCGCCTCCTCCACGCGCGCGAGGAGAAAGGGATGCTCGAGGCCCAGACCCTCGAGCATGCGGCGGCGGGCCTCGAGGGGCTCGTCGAGCAGCGATCGGCCGTCGACGTGGAGCAGGTCAAAGATCACGAGCACCACCGGAACCTCGCTCCGAAGCTCGGCGGTCACCTGCTTGCGACCCAGGCGTCGCTGCAGCTCGAAGAACCTCAAGACGCGTCCGTCGCGATGCGCCAGCACCTCGCCGTCGAACAGAACGGCGTGACCGAGGCTGGGGGCGCTCTCCGCCAGCTCGGGAAACGAGCCGGTGGTCTCCTTGAGATCCCGCGAGAAAAGCTCGACACGTCCTCCGTCGTGATGAAGCTGGCAGCGGACTCCGTCGTACTTCTCCTCCGTCCAGACCTTTTCCGCGCCCATCCGCTCGAAACCCTCCGCCGCGGTCTCGACCGGGCTGGCGAGCATGAAGCGGACGGGCTGGAAGAGGGTGACGGTCGACGTCTCCAACTGGCCGCGCTTGCAGCGAGCAGCGGTCTCGCCGATGTCGCCGGTGATGAGGTGCACGCCCTTCACCTGCGTGATTGGAAGTCCGAACGCTTCGGCGATCGCAGCCTCCACCAGACCCTCGCTGAGGCCGATGCGCATCTCTCCCGAGATGACCTTGACCACGAAGCGCGCGGCCTCCGGATGCAGCCGGCGCAGGAGGGCTTCGAGCGGCCTCGCCTTCGCCGCCCCACGCGCGGTCCTGATCGCCTCCAGCGTCGCCTCGACCTCGGCGAGCGAGACGTTCTCAGGTTGAGTCCGGCCCTCCAGCGCCTCACCGGTCCAGTCGCCTAGGTCGGAGTGCTTGCGGAAGATGCGCTGCAGCTCATCTGGATCGCGGGCGGAGATCGATTCCACGACCTTGCTGAGGGCGGCCCAGCCGAGGCCGAGCGTGCGGCGCTGCGACGGACCGAACGCACGGCCGCTCATGAACACAGCCGCGCGCCTCAGGTCGTCGTCGTCGAGAGACCGGAAGTAGGCGCCCAGGATTCGCGCCTTCTCCGACGTCGCGGACGTCGCACCGACGGCAGCCCCTGCGCGCGCAAAGTCGATCATCTCGAGGTACGGTGGCCTATCGTAAGTCGGGTGCGGCGGTGTCCCTACCTCGAGGAGTACCTGAAGGAGAGGCGTTCGATCCTTCGCGTGTATCGGTTCGACTGCCACGTCGACCGCAAGTCCAAGCGCAAGTACGCGCTCAGCGACAGCCCACCGATTTGCGTGCGCAACTTCGAGGATTGCCCGCTATATCAATCTGAGAAACGGCGCGAGGATCAGACGATCACTCGCTACACAGATTGAAAGATCTCGACGCTCGTCGCGCCGGCGGATTGAGCTGCTCGATCTGCGCCGCGCCCGCGCTCCCGCTCGATGGCGTGTGCGTCTTCTGCCACGCGCCACTCGACAAAGAGGACGAGCCGACTGAGCTGCTCGACTACCTCGTGGAGCACATCCCGCGCGCGAGGGTGAAGAGGGGCCACCTGAATCGCGGACCGATTTCCGAGGTGATCGTCGAGGTCGAAGGTCGGAGCTTTCGCGCGCGCTGGAACAAGGAGGAGAAGCTCGAGCTTCATCCGCCCGTGCGCATGACCGCCTGGCTGGACCTGCTGCTGACGCGGCTCAGCGATGCCGCGGCGGCGGACGCCGATCTCCGGCGTGCCGTGCTTCGCTCCGGCTGGGCCCTCCGCTAGAGCGCCAAAGCCAGCTGCTCGCTGGCTTCCAGCGCTGAGGCCCTGATCCCTCGCTTGCGCAGGTGGCGTGCGAAGTCCTCCGTATACCCGTGCACCGTATACACCTGGTCCCCGCCGGAGCGCTCGACAAGCTCTAAGAGCTCGTCGAAGTCGCAGTGATCCGAGAGGTCGAACGCCGCGTCTGCGCCGAAAAGGCGCGCGAACTCCGCATCCTTCGCCCAGCCGGAAATGAGCGCCGTTCGGTAGCGGCCCAGACGGCGCACCTCGTCCTTCCCGGCGGGCGGCGCGATCACGACCCGATCGCCCGCGTCTCCGTCGAACTCGATCCAATCCGGCAGTGACCGGCCAGCGCTCCGATATGCATTCGCGCACGGGACGCACCTCTTCTCGAGCGCGAAGCTGAAACCGTAGGGCGCAAGCGCAAGCATCACCTCTTCCGTCTTGCCCAATGCGTGGCAGAGGAGAACCGGAGTGACCCGGCTGTCCAGCGCGCGCCGGCACCAGCGCGCGATCGATTCCACCGTCGAGTCGGGGTCGCCAAACCGGAAATGTGGCCGCCCATATGTGCTCTCCATGACGAGCACATTCGCCTTCGGCACGGGCGTCAGCCTGCCGCCGGTCTGGCGCAGCTTGACGTCGCCCGTGTACAGGAGGCTGGTGCCGCCGTGCTCGATCAGCAGCTGAGCGGACCCGAGCATGTGGCCCGCTGGGAGCAGGCTGACAGTCGCCTGGCCTCGGCGCATCGGCTCGTTGTAGCCGAGCATCCGCCAACCGCGCGGCCTCCTTGCCTCAGGGATCAGCGCAAGCGTTTGCGGGGTGAGCAGCGCCTCTTTGTGTCGCCTGGCGTGGTCGGTGTGTGCGTGGGAGATGAAGGCGAACGAGCGGACGACGAGTGGATCGAGCCACAGCCGGTGGTCGGGCAAAGAGACGCCGTGGTCCCAGACGACGCCCCTGGTCACGGCCGAATTTCGCTTATCTGTACTCGATCGAGCGTCGAGAAGAGACCGGGGGGAACCTGAATTCCCATCGCCGCGTAGACCTCGAAGGGCATGCCGATGTCGGCGACCCAAACCTCGCCCGCAAGGCTCGGGCCGTCGGCTGTCAGCAGTCCCGGCTTGGGCAGCCCGAGCGTGACCGTCGTGTGCGCCCGCACAGTGGGAGCGTAGGCGACCCCGGAGTCGGCGTCGAGGCCCGAGGGCAGGTCGACCGCGACCACGCGCCGGCGGGATGAGTTGATGACGTTGATCCAGTCCGCGAACTTGTCTTCCGGCGATCTCGAAAGGCCGGTCCCGAACAGGGCGTCGACGATCACCTCGGCGCCGTTCAGCAACAAATCCTCACTCACCTCAACCCCAACCGCGCGCAGCGCCTCGAGCTCTCTCGCGGCCGGACCGCGCAGGCGGCTCGTGTCCACGCAGGAGACCGTGCTCAGGCGACCCCAACGGTGCAGGTGGCGAGCGGTCGCGAGCCCGTCCCCAGCGTTGTTTCCGACACCGCATAGGACGGCGGTCGGGCCGATGCAGAAGCGAGCGACCTGCCAGCCCGCCGCCTCCATCAGCCAGTCGACCGCGATGCCGAAGCGCTCGTGCGCGAGCCGGTCGGCTTCCTTGACCTGCCGGCTATTGAGCGTCGGTGGGTCGCTGGACGACAAAGGAGCAGTAGGGGTCGTGGCGGTGGATGGAGTCGGCCTGTGAGACGGCGGTGCCCAGCAGTTGGGAGATGAGGTGAGGCGTGATGGTGCAGACCTGCGG
>DASXTG010000194.1:0-7103 GCA_036505515.1 Candidatus Dormiibacterota bacterium
GGCGTGTTTTCGAGAGTCTGCAGAAGGTTGGGTTTGATGGCTTCGCGCATGATCACGGCCATCGCTCCAGCGGCGTGCAGCTCATCTGCCGTGATCGGTTTGCCTTCGGTGGTATTGCCGATGACGATGCTGCCGAGACGCCGGCGCATATCTTGGAGAGAAGTGGATAAAGCGAGCACGGCCATAACCTCGGACGCGGCGGTGATATCGAAACCTGTTTGGCGGATTACGCCATCCTCGCGCTGGCCGAGCCCGACGATGATGTTGCGCAGCACGCGGTCGCTGACATCGAGCACCCGCCGCCAGGTCACCGTATGCCGGTCGACGTGGAAGAAATCATCGTTCTGGTGGACGTGGTTGTCGATCATCGCCGCGAGCAGGTTGTGGGCCGCGGTCACAGCATGGTTGTCGCCGGTGAGGTGCAGGTTCAGGCGCTCCATCGGAATTACCTGGCTGTAGCCGCCTCCAGCCGCGCCGCCCTTGATGCCAAAAGTCGGCCCCATCGACGGCTGGCGGATCGCCACCGTCGCCGGCTTGCCGATGCGAGTCAGCGCTTGCCCCAGGCCGACGGTCGTCGTCGTCTTGCCTTCGCCCAGCGGCGTCGGAGTGATGGCCGAGACCACGACGTACTTTGCCTTCGGGCGATCCGCGAGCTCGTCGATGGCCTCGAGCCGGATCTTGGCCACGTCATAGCCGTAGGGCTCAAGCAGGTGAGGGCCGATACCCATCCTGGCGGCGATCTCAGGCATCGGGAGCAGATGCGCATTGCGCGCGATCTGGAGGTCGGTCGGAAAGGTGACGGCCACGTTCAGGCGGCGACCAGGCGTTCCAGCGTCTCGCGGCGCCAGCGCTCGGTGGCTTCGATCTCGTTGAAGGTGAAGAAGTGGAGCCCCGCCACCTTGCGTTCAGGGGATGCAAGGTCGGGGAGCAGGCCGCTCGCAAAGCGCCCGGGGTCATAGCCTCCGGGCTGGAACATGCGCAGGAACCAGTTGGGGTGGCCGCGAAGAAATCGGGCCGAGTCGCCGAGGCCGATCCTCGTCGAGACCCGCATGAGCTTGGCAGGATCAGCGACGCCGGCGACGCCGATGTGGATGGGCAGGTCGACACCACGCCGCCGGACGCGAGCCACCCACCTCTTGACCACGCGCGGGTCGAAGCACAGGTTGCTGACGATGTAGGTCGCGCTGCGGCGCTTGTCCCACATCGCCTGGATGGTCAGGTCGTCCTCGATGAAGCTGTGGCTCTCCGGATAGCCTGTGACACCGATCTCGCGCATGCCGTGCGGGTGGGCCCTGATCGCCTCCAGCAGCGAGATCGAATCCGGAAACTTGCCCGCCGGTTCCTTGACGTCGCCCGCGACCACGAAGACCTCGCGCCGGCCGATGGCCGCCACCCTGGTCAGGACCTCGGCCAGGTGCGCCTCGTCGCGAATCATGCGGGCCGAGAGGTGAGGCACCACCTGGTAGCCCTGTTTCGCGAGCCGCTCGGCCAGCGCCAGGGTCGCCTCTATCCCCCTGCGTGGCGATGCCGTGATGGTGATCGTGATCTCGCGCGGCACCTGCGCGGCCACGCGCTCCTCGGCGTCCTCGGTGGGCAGGATCTCGTACCTGGGCGTGCGCAGGAATCGGATCAGCCCGCTCACTCCACCTACCCTCGATGTCGCACTATACGGCACTGTCGCGCTCCACGCAACGCCGCTCAGAAGCGTGCGCGCACGAGGAGGATGGCATTCCGATCCAACGCCGTGCCGGCGCGTCCGGCGGCAAAACCGCCCAGCGGCACGTTTCCGGCGAGCTCGCGGTGCAGCCAGGCCAGCGAATCCTCGTCAGAGTCGTGATCGATCATCGTGCAGGCGATCGCCAGCAGTCCGTCGCCGGCGGCGAAGATCTCGATCAAGCGAGCCTGGCACGGCCAGTCGACCAGCGATGACGTGGTGACCTCCCAGAAGCCTTTGCCCGCCCTGTTCGGGTCAGGGTGGGCGCGGACGGCGTTAGCGTGAACGTGGCCGTTCAGCCAGAGGACCACGCTGCCCGACCGGTGCACCGTCTCGAGCAGCTCGTCCCTTGCAACGTGCCTCGGCCCAGGGGACGTTCGCGGGTTGTCCAGCGTGTCGAGCGTGTGGTGGGAGACGATCACGACCGGCCGATCCCGCGCCTCGCGAAGGCTGCGCTCGAGCCAGCGCATCTGATCCTCACCGATGCAGCCGTCGGCGCCCCCCGCCGCGCAGACCGTGTCGAGCACGACCAGCCGAACCGTCTGCGTGTCGTGGACGTAGCGCGTGCGACTCTCCCCACCGAAGCCGTGGCCCTTCAGCATGTCGACCAGCTCGCCGACGCTGAACGGGCGGCGGTCGGGGTCAGGAGTGACCGGCAGGTCAGGGCCGGCCATGAAGGCCTCGGGGGTATGGACGAAGGTCTCCAGCGCGAGGTCGGGATCGATGCCGGCGGGCAGGCGTAGCGGTTTGTGGGGCCCGACCATCGCGGCCGCGAGCCTCGGCGTCACGATGCCTACCCCCTGGCAAACCTCCTCGTGGTTCCCGCGGCAGCCGAGCCAGGGCGTTCGCAGACCCTCGGCGGCGAACGGCTTCAGCGCACGCTCGAGAAGCCCAGGGAGGTGCGGGAAACCGAAGGCGCGGCCGTACCTGGCCTCGGCGCGGTCCGGCTTCCAGAAGAAGTCGTCGGGCCAGCCGGCGGCCTGCACGCCCTCGTAACGCTCTGCACCCGAATCGACATGCACCTGCCCGCCGTCGAGCAGCGCCATGAAATTGGCGAGCTCGTTCCACTGCACGTTGTCGACAGCGTCGCCGGACATGATCGCCAGCTCGGGTGCGATTCCCGCGAGCGGTCCCGCCTCGATGCGGTTCAACGTTCGCACCATGGCCGCGATCGCGTGCACGTTCAATGCCTCCTGCGGCCGCTGCATCGGCAGCAGCTCGTGGAAGCGCGGGTCGGCGAACTCCCGGTTGAAGAACTCGAACCTCGCCGGAGACTGAACGTCTGTGACGTGAAGGTCGGTGAGGTGCAGAAAGCACGCCAAACGCGACGCGACCTCGATCTCCCCAACCGAATCGGACCGCACCAGGTCGCGGCGCACCACATGCGGCTCGCCCTCGATGGCAGCGATGGAGTGGTAACCGGACGCCTCTCCGCCCCGAAGGACCACACCGGGTCCAAGCCGGCGCTGATGTGTTAGCGCCGGATGCGTCACGCCACGGTCGTCGCTGTTTCCCGCTGCGCTACGACCGCGTCACGCGATGGCCTTGGCCCAGTTGGCGGCCAGGTACTTTCCCGCTGCGGCCATCTGCGCCTGGGTCAAGAGTTGTGGAGGGTCGTCCACAGAGGGGAGGGCCGATGCGGCGGTGAGGTCAATGGTGCCCACCGAAGTCATGGCCGCCTGACGGACCGGCCGGAAGCCACCCTTGAGGAACAGGTTCTGACCCTCGTCGGAGTAGAGGTATTCCTCCCACAGCCTGGCGGCGGCGGGGTGCGGCGACTGCCTGTTGATGGCCTGCGCGTAGAAATCGCCGACCACCGCACCCAGGGGTATGAAGGTCTTCCAACCCGGCAGGTCGCCGACGTGTGAGACCGAGCGGTAATCCCACTCGAAGAGAACTGGCGTCAGGCCCGCCTTTACGTTGGCGGCTGTCCCGACCGTGCGCACGAAGTTGCGCTTTAGCTTCAGCTGGTGAAAGAAAGCCACGCCCTTGCTGAGGTCGTCGAGCGAGCCGCCGTTGGCAACGGAGGCCATGACCACGCCGTCGAGCGCCTGATCTGACAGGGTCGGATCACCAACCAGAGCCACTTTGCCCGCGAACGGCGCGCCCAGAAGGTCCTGTATCGATGTGATCTCAGGCACTTTGCTCGAGTCATAGCCGATGCTCATGAAACCGCCGTAGTCCTGGACCCACAGCCCTGTGGTTTCCTTCTGAGTGCCAAGGATGTCACGCCATGTCATCACCCTGTAGGGCGTGAACAGCGCGGTGTTCGCCAGGGCCACCTTCATCGTCAGGTCAACGACGTCAGGGGCCTGCTTGCTGGTTGCCGGCTGTTTGACGGCCTCGATCTCCTCGTTGGCGCTGCCGGTCGGGTTGGCCGAGGTGACCTTGACGCCGTACTTGGCCGTGAAGCCACCGATGATGGCGCCGTAATTCGCCCACTCAGGCGCCAGGGCTATGACGTTGAGCTCCTTTTCCTGCTTGGCGGCGGCGACGAGCGCGTCCATGCCACCACAGTCATCCACTGAGCTGGCTGACGGCCAGCAGGTCGAGGTCGATGGCGTGGGGGTGCTGCCGGTCGAGCCCGAGCAGGCCGCCGCCGCCAGGAGGGCGACAGCCGCCATGCCCAAACCGCGGGTTCGAAATCGCCCCTCAGCTCGTCGTTTCGACACGCGGAGATTGTGGCCTACGGGCTCGCCCGCCGGTAATTCTTAGTGCTGACGGTCAGGCGCGGGTCACGCTTCCGTCGAGGCTGTTTCGTCCCTCGCGATCAGGACCGGGTCACGGCGGATCGCAAGGCGGACCCTGGTCCCGGCCGGATGCGCAGACGCTTCGGATGTCGGCAGCTGCGCCAAGACCGTGGTGTCGCCAAGATCCACCGTCACGCGACTGGTCGCGCCCAGGAACGCGGTCGCGATGACGGTGCCGATCAGGGGCCCGGGGACCGATTCGCCGGCCGCAGCCAGGGCCACCGCCTCCGGCCGCACGAGGGCGACGGCGGGCCCGTTGGCCGCGTTGGGCTGAACCAGCGGAAGTCGAGTGCCACGCACCTCGACCTCGCCATCGCTCACGACTCCTGCCAGGCGGTTCGTCAATCCGACGAACTCGGCGACGAAAGGCGTGGCGGGCCGGGAGTAGATCGCTGTTGGCGGACCCAGCTGCTCGAGCCGCCCGGACTGCATGACGCCCACGCGGTCGGCGATCGCGAGCGCCTCCTCCTGGTCGTGCGTGACGAAAAGCGTCGTGGTCCCGACCTCGAGCTGCACACGGCGGATCTCATCGCGCAATCGGGCCCGCACCTTCGCATCCAGCGCCGACAGCGGCTCGTCGAGCAGGAGCACGGTCGGCCGGATCGCGAGCGCCCTCGCGAGGGCGACCCGCTGCTGCTGGCCGCCTGAGAGCTGGTGCGCGTAACGGTTGGCATATTTCGCGAGTCCAACGAGCTCCAGCATCTCGCCTGCCCGCCGCTTGCGATCGGTCACGCTCACGTTGTGGAGGCTCAACCCGAACTCAACGTTCTGCTGCGCGGTCATGTGCGGGAAGAGCGAGTAGGCCTGGAACACCATGCCTACGTCGCGGCGGTTCGCGGGCACGTTCGTGACGTCGCGGCCGCCGAAAACGACACGGCCGCTGTCGGCTGTCTCGAGGCCGGCCACCAGGCGGAGGGCGGTCGTCTTGCCGCACCCGGATGGGCCCAGCAGCGCGACCAGCTCGCCTGGGGCCATAGTGAGGCTCAATCCGTCGAGGGCGGTGACCCCCGCGTAGCTGCGTCGCAGGTCTTCAAGCCGGACCTCGATCCCCTCACGCGAGTCGCGTGCGCCGTTCGCGGCCATCACATCACCTGGCCGGGCCGATGAACGTCTGGATGAATCTTGGGATCGGCTCCTCCGCCTTCGCCTCTGCTCGCGGGCGGCCGACGAACGACAGGATCATGAGCAGCACGAAGGCGAAGAGCAGAGACGCGACCGAAACGGCGATCGAGGTGCCCGCGCTGACCAGGCCGATGTAGTTGATCGCGACCTGCAGGTTCACGTAATTCAGCAGGTTCGCGAAGGTGAACTCCCCAAGGACGACTGCGACCGACAGCAGGCACGCATTGAGGATTGCGCTCGACATGTTGGGGACGATGACGCGCAGCATCACCGTCTCCCATCTGGCGCCAAGGCTGCGCGCCGCCTCTGACAGCGTCTTGAGGTCGATCGCCGACAGGCCGGCGTCAAGCGAGCGGTAGGCGTACGGCAGAACGAGGATTAGGTAGGCGAACGCCAGCGTGAGGATCGAGTCGCTCACATTCAGGTTCAGCCACTGGTAGATGGGAACCATGCCGACGACCAGCGCGATCGCCGGCACCGTGAGCGGAAGCAGGCAGACGAATTCGATGGCACGGCTCAGCTGGGGCAGCCGGAGCCGCACCCAGACCATGGTGGGCAGGAGCAGAACCAGCATCGCCACGCATGTGATCGCGGCCAGCTGCAGCGAAGCGATTATGGCGTCAACCAGATCGGGGGCCTTGACGATGTTGACCCAGGCGTCGAGCGTGCGGGGAGCGGTCTCGCTGTTCCCGCGGGTTGAGAACTCGAACATGGCCAGGATCGGAATCAGGAAGAACGCCCCCATCACGAGCAGGACGGTGACGCGAAAGATGCGCAGCTTGAGTCGCCGCGACCGGCTCATGCCCGGCTCACCTCAGCCATCGCGAGGTTCGGCGCTGAAGCACGGTGTACAGCACCATCACGATCGCCACCACCACGATCATCGCGAAGGCAAGCGCCTTGGCGAGCCCCGGTTGGGCGCGCCCGGTCTCGCTGGTCAGGAGGTTGGCGATCTGCAGGGGGATGATGACGCCCCCTTGCGTGATCAGCGCAGCCGCCGTCGCGTACGCGGAGAACGCGTTTGCAAACAGGAGCAGCGTGCAGCCCAGGAACGAGGGCGCCAGGAGCGGGCCGGCCACGTATCGCCAGTAGTGCCAGGTGCTGCCGCCGAGGCTCTCGGTCGCCTCACGCCACTGCGGCCGGATGCCGTCGAGCGCGGGCAGGAACACGATCACCATCAGCGGGATCTGGAAGTACGTGTAGAGGAGCGTCAGCCCGCTCAGCTCGTAAAGCCAGACCCCGTTGGCGAAGATGTCGATGCCGCGGTCCTTCAGGAACACCGTCACCAGGCCGATCGTGCCCAAAGTCGCGATGAACGCAAATGTGAGCGTCACGCCGCCGAACTGGGCGAGCACCCCGGCCGCCGAGGTCACCGTGCGGCGAAGGATGCCGCGCGGATTGCCGGTCACCACCGCATAGGCGAGCAGAGCGCCCGCGACCGCACCGACCAATGCGCTGACGGCTGAGATGACGAAGCTGTTGACGAACGACCTGACAAGAAAAGGCTGTACGACGTC
>DASXTG010000195.1:0-3013 GCA_036505515.1 Candidatus Dormiibacterota bacterium
TAGATGCGTGACTGCACAGCGCCGGGCCCCTAGACGCAGGCTTAAGCGCCGCCCGGGATCCCCGCGAAATCAGATTTCGTGGGCCGGATGGCGCCCGGACGCCTAGGACGCGAAGATGCAAGGAACTTCGGGGACAGGACACTGTGTTTCCTCGATCATTTTCTATGTGCAGGTCAGCATGGCGCAGTTCGAGTCCGCCGCGCGCGCTGCGATCGACTCGATACCGGAAGCGTTCCAACCGTACCTGGAAAACACGATCTTCCTTGTCGAGGAAAGCTCGCCCGACGGCGCAATGGGGTTGTACGAGGGCGCCACTGCGCTGGCGGCGGGCGAGGGGATGCCGGAGCGGATCACGCTCTACAAGAGATCGCACGAGAGGGCTGCGCGCTCTTACCGCGAGCTGGTCGAGGAAGTGCGGCGAACAATCCTCCACGAGGTTGGCCACCACTTCGGCATGGAAGAGGACGAGCTCCCGTACTAACCGTCTGCTATCGCAGGGTCCAAAACGTCCGGTCCCACAGGATCAGCGGCTCTCCGGCGCCCAGCGCGGCGGCGCGCACCTCACCGATGCAGACGTCATGGTCGCCGGCCGGGTGAACCTGGACGAGCTCGCACTCCAGCCATGCCGCGCAGCCCTCGATCAGAGGGATTCCGTTTGATCCGAGGCGGTGCGGGATCTCCAGCCACGCGGCGTCAACGGCGGGAGCGCGACCGGCGAAACGCTCGGCGACGAATTCCTGAGCCCGCGTCAGCACGCTGACGTTGAAGGCCTTACCTTCCATGACCGCGTTCCGGGTTGCGGCCTCGCGCTCGAGGCCGACCAGCACCAACGGAGGCTCGGCAGAGACCGAAACCAGGCTGGTCGCGGTCAGCCCCCTGAACCCGCCGGCGAGCCGGGCGCTGACCACGACGACGCTTGAGGCCAGGCGCGCCATCACGTCTCGAAACTGCTGCGCCTCCATGGTCGGTACCCACACTAACCGCGTCGGGGAGCCAGGCGACGGCGCGGGTAGAATCGGTTACCAACGGCAGGGCGACGTAGCCAAGTGGCAAGGCAGAGGTCTGCAAAACCTCGATCCCCAGTTCGATTCTGGGCGTCGCCTCCAGATGTCGACCATTAACGCGAGGAGGAACCGGCATGGGCCTGGCCCAGATCAAGATGCCCCAGCTGGGGGAGTCGGTCACCGAGGGCACTGTCGACCATTGGCTGAAAAACGAAGGTGACTTCGTCAAACGGGATGAGCCGCTGGTCGAGGTCGTGACCGACAAGGTCAACGCCGAGATCCCCTCGCCGTTCGAAGGCAGGCTGGTCAAGATCACGGCCGCGTCGGGAGAGACGGTCCGGGTGGGCGCCGTGATCGCGCAGATCGAAACCGGCGCCGCCGCAGCCGGTGGACCCGCGGCGCCGGCACCGGCCAAGCTGCCGGCCTCCGAGGCCGCTGTCAGCCAGGCCGCCGCTGAAGCGCCCCGCCCCGCGCCGTCGGCCGCCAACCAGCCCGCACCGCCATCGACCGGCGGCGGTGATGGCGGCGCGCGCCTGTCTCCCGCCGTGCGCAAGCTGGCCGCCGAGCACAACATCGATCCCACCACGATCCAGGGCTCAGGGATGGGCGGTCGCGTCACTCGCGACGACATCCTGGCTGTGGTGGACAGCCCCACGCCCGCTGCGGCCCCCGCCACGGGCGCGACCCAACTCCCCGCGGAGCGGGGCGGCCGGGAGCGAGCCCAGCCACGAGGCGATGGCGCGCGTGAGGAGCTCGTGAAGCTGAGCGTGATGCGACGCTCGATCGCCGAGCACATGGTCCGGAGCCTCGCCACTTCCCCCCACGCATGGACCATGCAGGAGGTGGATGTCACCAGCCTGGTGGCCTACCGCGAGGCGGAGAAGGAAGGCTTCAGGGCTCGCCATGGCGTTCCGCT
The DNA here is from genome assembly GCA_036505515.1 of Candidatus Dormiibacterota bacterium. GTDB lineage: Bacteria > Chloroflexota > Dormibacteria > Dormibacterales > Dormibacteraceae > DASXTG01. The sequence goes on from DASXTG010000195.1 coordinate 1,921, forward strand.
GACCTACCTGCCCTTTGTCGTCCAGGTCGTGTGCGACGCCCTCAAGCAGTTTCCGTGGCTCAACTCCACTTGGACCGACGAGGGGATCGTCGTCAAGCACTACATCAACATGGGCATCGCGGTCTCCATCCCCGACGGCCTCATCGTGCCGGTGCTCAAAGACACCGACCAGCGTGGCTTCACCGACCTGGTTCGATCTCTGAACGACCTCATCGAGAGGGCACGTAACAAGCAGCTCAAGCCCGAAGACGTTCAGGCCGGCACGTTCACGCTCAACAACACGGGCGCAACGGGCTCGGTGGCGAGCCAGCCGATCATCAATCAGCCGCAGGCGGCGATCCTGACCACGGAGTCAATCCTTCGCCGGCCGGTCGTGGTCGGTGATGGAATTGCGATCCGCCACATTATGAACATGTGCCTCAGCTTCGATCACAGGATCGTCGACGGCATGATGGCGGGCCAGTTCCTCAACAGCGTCAAGAAGCAGCTCGACGAGTGGACGCCGGCGAGCATTCGCCTGTGAGCGTGCCCACGCGGATCACTCCGCAACCGATCCCTTCGTGGATTCGCGTGCGCGTCACTGAAGGCGAGAACTTCAAGGAGCTGAAGCAGATCGTGAGCGGCCGTCGCCTCCATACCGTGTGCGAGGAAGCGCGCTGCCCCAACATCTTCGACTGCTGGAACCGCCGGACGGCCACGTTCATGATCCTGGGCGACGTGTGCACGCGCGCGTGCCGTTTCTGCGCTGTGACCTCGGGCCGGCCGGCGGAGCTGGACCTTGGCGAACCGCTGCGGGTCGCGGAGTCCGTGGCTGAGCTCGGCCTTCGCCATGCCGTCATCACGTCGGTCGACCGCGATGATCTCCGTGACGGGGGTGCCGGCATCTTCGCCCGCACAATTCGCGCCATCCGGCGGCGCAGCCCACAGACGACCATAGAGGTGCTGACGCCTGATTTCCAGGGCGACTTCGAGGCTGTGCGCACGGTGGTCGAGGCGGGGCCGGACATCTTCAACCACAACACCGAGACCGTGCCGCGCCTGTACGCGCGCATCCGCCCGAAGGCAGTGTACGCAAACAGCCTGGCGCTGCTCC
>DASXTG010000196.1:0-11300 GCA_036505515.1 Candidatus Dormiibacterota bacterium
GTTCGATGGCAACAGCGCGGTCTTCGATCCGCACGGCCGGGTGCTTGCCCACGCGGTGTCGTTCCAGGAAGACCTGCTGGTCTGCGACATCGATGCCGGTCCGGTGCCATTTCACCGGCCCCTGGAGAAGATCCGCCACGAGGCCGAGGGGGCTTCCCGGCTGGAGCTCGAGGTTTCAGAGATCGCGGTGGCGACCCAAGCAGATCAGAAGCGTGGGCCCCTCGCCCCACGCGTCGAGACGCCGATCGAGGGCACGGCTGAGATCTACGCCGCGGTAGTGCTCGGAGTGCGCGACTACATCCGCAAGCAGCGCTTCGAGAAGGTCATCATCGGGCTGTCGGGTGGGGTTGATTCGGCGCTCACCGCGGCGGTCGCGGCCGACGCCCTCGGACCCGAGAACGTCATCGGCGTCCGCATGGCGTCGCGGTTCACCTCGCCAGAGAGCCTCGAAGACGCCGGGCTGGTCGCTGAGTCGCTTGGCATTCAGCTGATGGATTTTCCGATCGAGCCGGCCCACCGAGGTTTCGAAGCGATCCTGGCGGATGCCTTCAAAGGCAGCAAGCCAGGCCTGGCCGAAGAGAACCTGCAGCCGCGCATCCGGATGACGATCCTGTATGCGCTTTCCAACAAGTTCGGCTACATCGTGCTCAGCACCGGCAACAAGTCGGAGCTGGCGACGGGCTACGGAACCCTGTATGGCGACATGGCCGGCGGCTTTGCGGTGCTGAAAGACATCACGAAGACGACGGTCTACGAGCTCTGCCGCTATCGCAACTCGCTGAGCCCCGCCATCCCAGAGCGCGTCATAAGCAAGGCCCCCTCTGCGGAGCTGAAACCGGGCCAGAAGGATTCCGACAGCCTGCCGCCCTACGAGGAGCTCGACCCCATCCTCCGCGGCTACGTCGAGGAGGACCTGACCCCGGAGGAGCTGGTCGCCGCCGGCAACCGGCCGGAGACCGTGGCGCGGGTGATACAGCTCGTCGACCGCAGTGAGTACAAGCGGCGACAGGCGCCGCCCGGGGTCAAGATCACGCCGCGAGCCTTCGGCCGCGACCGGAGGATGCCGATCACGAACCGGTACGTCCCGAACGGCGCCAAACCTGCGCCTTAACCGCCACTCTCGGCATAATCAATTTCGATAGCGGCTATAGATAGGAGCTATATGGCGGGTTCGTTTGATGTTGTGATCGTGGGTGGCGGCCCCGGCGGATACGTCGCCGCACTCAGGGCTGCCCAGCTGGGCGCCAGAACCGCGGTCGTCGAGAAGGACCGCCTCGGCGGCACCTGCCTCGTGCGCGGCTGCATTCCGACCAAGGCCCTGCTGCAGTCGTCGGAGCTCTACAGCCTGGTCAGGGGCGGCGCCGACTTCGGCCTGGTGACCAATGGCGTCGGCTTCGATTGGGCCGTGGCGCAGAAGCGGAAGGCGGCGGTCGTCGATCAGCTCGTCAAGGGCGTGGAAGGACTGCTCAAGGCAGGCGGAGTGACCATCGTCCGGGGCGCGGCTCGGTTTGCTGGCGCGGGCCTGGTGGATGTCGCCGGTGAGCGGGTACAGGCGAAAGACGTCGTCATCGCCACCGGGTCGGCGGTGTCGCGCATCCCGTTGAAGGGCGCCGAGCTCACCATCGACTCCGACGCCATCCTCGAGCTCAAAGACATTCCGGCCCGCCTGGCCGTCATCGGCGGCGGGGTGGTGGGCATGGAGTTCGCCGCCATGTTCGCCGCGCTCGGCAGCAAAGTCACCGTGCTCGAGATGCTCCCCCAGGTCCTGCCCATGGTCGACGCCGACCTCGTCAACGCCTACACCAAGCACCTCGCCGGTCTAGGCGGTGAGGTGCACACCAACAGCAAGGTCGCAGAGGTCTCAAAGGTAAAGGGTGGGCTGCAGGTGCGCTTCTCAGAGGGCAGCGAAGGCGGCGCCGTTGACGCGGACCAGGTGCTGCTGGCGGTGGGAAGGAGCCCATACACCGAGGGACTGAACGTTGAAGCTGCCGGCGTCAGGCTCGAGCGCGGAAGGGTCGTAGTCGATGGACAGCTGCGCACGACGGGGCCGGGAGTATGGGCCATCGGCGATGTGATCGGCGGCATCATGCTCGCGCACGTAGCCTCATACGAAGGCATCTGCGCCATAGAGAACATCGCGGGGCAAGGCAGCCGTACGCCTGACTACCATGCGGCGCCCAACTGCATCTACACCGATCCCGAGATCGCGCACGTTGGCCTGGGCGAGAAGGAGGCGAAGGACCGCGGGATCGAGATCAAAGTCGGCCGGTTTCCGTTTGCGGCTTCGGGCCGAGCGCTCACGCTCGGGCAGAGCGAGGGCTTCGTCAAGGTCGTCGCCGACGCCCGCACTGGTGCACTGCTGGGCGCGCACATCGTCGGTCCACGGGCCACCGACCTCATCGCCGAAGCCACGCTCGCGGTCCAGAACGGGCTCACGCTCGAGCAGCTCGACCTCACGATCCACGCCCACCCAACGCTGCCGGAGTCGCTTTTGGAGGCGGCGTTGGCCGCGCAGGGCCGGGCGATCCATGTTGCCAACAAGCGCGTCCCCCCACCGTCGGCGCCTGACGTCGCGGCCGGAGCTCCCCGCACAGCGGGGAGCCCAGGGGCCTCGTCCCCATACCATGGGGAGGTGAAGCGTCAGATGGTCGCCCCGGTCAAGCCACCCTCCGCGCCGGTCCCGTCAGCCATCACCCCCAAGGCGTTGGAGCTGAAGAAGGAGAACCGCGACTTCCTGCTTGGCATCCACCGCCAGATGCAGCTCATTCGTCGCTTCGAGGAGCGCGCACAGGAGCAGTACACGAAGGCCAAGATCGGCGGCTATTGCCACCTCAACATCGGCGAGGAGGCGACGGTGGTCGGCGGCATCCTGCCCCTGAAGCGCCAGGACTACATCTTCACCAGCTACCGCGAGCACGGACACGCGATCGCCCGTGGCATCGACCCCAAGGCGGTCATGGCCGAGCTCTTCGGCAAGGAGACCGGCACCTCGCACGGACGTGGGGGGTCTATGCACATGTTCGACGCCCGGCTGCGATTCCTGGGCGGATACGGCATCGTGGGCGGACACCTTCCCCTTGCCGCCGGAGGCGCGTGGGCGGTCAAGCAGACGAAGGAGAAGGATGTGGTCATGTGCCTGTTCGGCGATGGCGCAACGAACATAGGCGCCTTCCACGAGTCCCTCAACTTCGCCAAAGTTTTCAAGCTGCCCGTGGTGTGGTTCTGCATCAACAACCGCTACGGCATGGGCACCCCCGTCGAAGCCGCTTCCGCGGTCGCGGAAATCTACAAGAAGGCGTGCGCGTACGACATGGAGTCGATCCAAATCGATGGCATGAACGTCCGCGAGGTGTTGCTGAAGACGAGCGAGATCATCGAGAAGACTCGCGCGGACTCGGAGCCCCGGTTCGTCGAGGCGCTGTGCTACCGCTTCAAGGGCCACTCGGTGGTCGACCCCGACAAGTACCGCTCCAGCGAGGACAAGGAGAAGTGGCGCAAAGCTGATCCCATCGTCGCCTTCGAGCACGAGCTGGAGAAAGCCGGCCTGGCTGACGAGGAGTACTTCAAGTCGGTCCGCCAGGAGGTCGAAGCACAGGTCCAGGAGATCATCAAGTTCGCCGATGAGAGCCCCGATCCCAAAACTGAAGAGCTCTACCGCTACGTCTACGCGGGCGAATGGGAAGACCGGCCCGAGCTGCGCGGGGACCCTCTCTAATGGCAGCTGAGGAGAAGCTCTATCGCGTCGCGCTGCGAGAGGCGCTCGCTGAGGAGATGGAGCGTGACGAGTCGGTGTACCTCATCGGCGAGGACATTGGTAGGTTCGGCGGCGCCTACCGTGTGACAGAGGGCCTACTTGACCGCTTCGGTCCGACGCGGGTCGTGGACGCGCCGATCGCCGAAGAGGTGATCGTCGGCAGCGCGATCGGAGCGGCGATGCTCGGGCTGCGCCCGGTGGTCGAGATGATGACGATCAACTTCTCACTCGTCGCCTATGACCAGATCGTCAACAACGCCGCGAAGATCCGCTACATGTTCGGCGGCGAGGCCAAGGTGCCGATGGTGATTCGCATGCCCGGCGGAGCCGGTCACCAGCTGTCGGCTCAGCACTCGCACAGTCTCGAGGTCTTGTACGGCCTCATCCCTGGCTTGATCGTCGTGGCTCCAACCACTCCCGAGGACGCGAAGGGAATGCTCAAATCCGCGATCCGGACGGACAACCCCGTGATGTTTCTCGAATCGATGAGCCTGTACAACGTGCGCGGCATGGTTCCCGATGGCGACTACACGACTCCCATTGGCAAGGCCGCCGTGCGGCGCCAAGGGTCGGACCTCACCATCGTCGGCGTCTCGCGCATGGCGGTGCTGGCCAACGAGGCGGCGAAGCAGCTCGAGGAGGAGGACATCGACGCCGAGGTCATCGACCTGCGATCGATCCGGCCCATCGACTGGCCGCCGATCGTCGAGTCGGTGCAGCGCACGAGCCGGTGCATCGTCGTCGAGGAGGGCTGGTCGACGTATGGGGTCACCGCCGAGATCGCCGCGGGTGTGCAGGAGCGGTGCTTCGACTACCTTGACGCGCCGGTGAGACGGCTGGGCGGCGCGCAGGTGCCGATGCCCTACAGCCTTCCTCTCGAGAAGGCATCGATCCCGACCAGCGAGGACCTCAAGAAGCTCGCGCGCGAGGTGGTCGGCAAGAAGGTCGAGGCTTGATCTCTCATGCCTGACATAAACATGCCCAAGCTCTCCGACACGATGGAGGAGGGCACGATCGTCGAGTGGAAGAAGAAGTCCGGCGACGCCGTGAAAAAGGGCGAGGTCCTGGCAGAGGTGGAGTCGGACAAGGCCACGTTCGACCTCGAGTCAGAAGCCGACGGCGTGCTGGACATCATCGTGCAGCAGGGCGTCCCCGCCAAGATCGGGGCCCCGATCGCGCGCATCGGGGCGTCAGGCGAAGCGCCGGCGCCGAGTGTGCAGGAAGGCGGAGCAGAGCCCACGGCAGCTCCGAAACCGGAACCAAAGAAGGCCGAGCCCGCTCCGGCGCCTTCCGACGGGCGGACCCCCTCACCGGCGGCGCCGAAGGGCGCGGCCGGAGCTCCCCCCGAGGCGGGGAGCAGTGGTGCGGCTGCGGCCGAGGTGAAGGCCTCGCCGCTGGCGAGGCGCCTCGCGGCTGAGATGGGCGTCGACATCGCGGCGCTCAAGGGCACCGGGCCCGAGGGCCGAATCGTAAAGGAGGACGTGGTTGCCGCTGCGGGAAGCAAGCCTGGGCTCCCCGCCATGCGGGGAGGTCGCCGTGAAGCGGCAGGTGGGGCCGCGCCGCCGCCCACTGGCCCTCAGGTGGAAGTCGTCGAACCCACTCGCATGCAGGCGACGATCGCGCGCCGGATGTTGGAGGCGAAAACCACCGTCCCCAACTTCAATGTCACGGTCGAGGCGCGGGTCGACCTCGCGGTGAGCATGCGTCAGCAGCTGAAGGACTCGGTGCCCGGCGCCGAGAAGGTGACGATGACCGACTTCCTGGTCCGTGCTTGCGCGCTGGCGCTGCGCAAGTTCCCCGAGGTCAACTCCTCATGGGTGGACGGGAAGTTCCAGCGCAAGCGCGGCGTCAGCATCGGTCTTGCGGTCGCGCCGTCGCAGGGGATGGGCCTCCTGGTCCCGGTCGTCCATGACGCGGACAGGAAGGACCTGGTCCAGATCTCCATCGAGTCGCGTCAGGTGATCGAGCGCGCACGCTCAGGCCGGCCGGCCGAGGGCGATCTGAGCGGCGCCACCTTCTCGATCTCGAACCTCGGCATGTACGGCGTCGACGAGTTCGTCGCCATCATCAACCCGCCCGAGGCGGCGATCCTTGCTGTCGGCACGATCAAGGACGTGCCCGTCGTCGAGGACGGTCGCCTCGTTCCGGGCAAGGTCATGCGGATGACGCTGTCGGTCGACCACCGCGTGTTCTACGGCGCGACCGCGGCGCAGTTCATGGCCGAGGTCAAGCGCCTGATCGAAAACCCGGTGACTCTGATCGTCCCGCCGACTCAGTGACGCCAGGCGAGATCGCTGATCTCCTCGATTCGTCAGGTCACGGATTCGCATCAACGCCGGATGCACACCACAACAGCAACCACCTGCGCCAGGCGCTCGCCAACGTCGAGGCTTACGTGTGGCAGCGTATGGGCAACGCGCAGAGGTTCTCCGCCACCGACTAAGCCCCCTCCCCCGGCACGGGGGAGGGCTGGGGTGGGGGCGCTGTGAAGCTGGGCAGCAACAAATGGACGCGCAGGTTGAAGGCATTGTCGAAGTCCGCCCACAGCCTGCCGCTCATCGCCGACGCCAGCTCGCGCGAGATCGCCAGTCCGAGACCGACTCCCCCCGCAGCCGCCGAACGCGATGGATCGGCCCTGTAGAAGCGCTCAAACATTCGGTCCGGGTCAGGGCGATGAACACCTGCCGGGTTCGACACCACCGTCTCCACAGAGGAGCCGGCAGCGGCTGAGACCGTGATCGTCGAGCCCTCGGGAGTGTACTTGACGGCGTTGTCGAGCAGGTTGTCGAGGATCTGATGGAGGCGCTGGGGATCCGCTGAGACAGGTGGAATGTCCTGCGGGACAACGAGGTTCAATGTCAGCTCGCGCGCCGTCGCGCGCGGCCGCACGATCTCCAGCTCCTGTTGGAGCTGGCCGCCGAGGTCGACGGCGGTGATGTGCATCGAGATGGTGCCGGCCTCGACCCGCGCCAGGTCAAGCAGCTCCTGGGCCATGCGCAGCACGCGTTCCGACTCTTCGTGCACCACGGTGGCCGCGCGTTTTCGCTCCGCCTCCGTCTTCAGGCTGCCGTCGATCAAGGCCTGGCTGAAGCCGATCAGGCTCGTGAGAGGCGTCTTCAGCTCGTGCGACACGTTGGCGAGGAACTCACGCTGGACACCGCGCGCCTTCTCCACCGCCTCCGCCATGCGATCGAATGCTGCGCCCAGCTTGCCGATCTCATCCGGACCGCGAATGCCCACTCGGCGCGAATAGTGCCCGGCGGCGATGTCTTGGGCCGCCGCCGCGAGCTGCCCGAGCGGCCGCGTCAGCGAGCGGCTGACAAACAGCACGAGCAGCATCGCAACCAGGAGAGCAGCCCCGCCGGCCAGCAGAAGCCGTGGCACGAGCTCACCGGCCGCCGCGGCGGCGACCGAGGTCATCGGCAGAGCGAGCACGATGTAAGCCGCGCCCAGCGGATCGCGCCCAGCGGCGATCTGAGTCGCAGCGGCCAGGTACGTCTGCCCGTCGAGCGTGGTGCGTGCCTCACCGACGTTGGCGACCCGCTTTGACGCCTCCACCGAGATGGCCTGACCGATCGTTTCCTGGCTTCCGCTGTCGAACACGATCCGCCGCTGCTTGTCGAGCAGCATGAGGCGGTCAGCGTTGAGGGTCGGCGCCAGCAAAGTCAGACGGCCTGAATACTCAGACCGGTCCGCGAGCCGGCACGTTGCCGCACCCGGGCTCGTGGGCACGTTTGGACGGATGTTGCACTGCTCGTGCAGCACCAGGGGACGGGCCGCCACAAGGGCACGGTCCAGCTGCACCTGCGCGGTCTCGACTTCCAGGTCGCGAATGAGAAGCCAGGTCAGGGCACCGCTCAGCAGCAGGCTCACGGCGACGATGCCGGCGGCGGCGGCCAGGAGCCGGAATCGAAGAGTCAGGTCCCCGCCAGCTCCAATCGATACCCGACGCCCCACACGGTCTGGATGCTCGGGTCGGAGATGGTGGCAGCGGCGAGCTTCTCGCGCAGCTGCTGGACGTGGACGTCCACGGTCCTCGTGTAACCGGGAAAATCGTAGCCCCACACAAGGTCGAGGAGCTCGCTGCGCTGAAACACACGGCCTGGGTGCCGTGCCAGCAGCGCCAGAAGGTCGAACTCCTTTGGCCGGAGCTGGACCTTCGCCTTGCCGTGGCGTACCTCGTGCCGCTCGATGTCCACCTCCAGCTTCCCGGCGCGGATGAGCTTCGGCTGGTCGGGCTCGATGCGCGCCCGACGCAGAAGGGCCTTCGCGCGAGCGACCAGCTCCTGGGGATGAAAAGGCTTGGTCAGGTAGTCGTCGGCACCGACCTCGAGGCCCACCACCTTGTCCGTCACCTCGTCGCGAGCCGTGAGCATGATGATGGGCACCTGGCTCTGCTTGCGGATCTCCTTGCAGACCGTCAAGCCGTCCATGCCCGGCAGCATGATGTCGAGCACCACGAGGTCTGGCTTGAGCTGGCCGAAACGGGCCAGCGCCTCCGAGCCATCGCCCACTCCCTCCACCTCGTAACCCTCCCGCGACAGGTACAGGCGCGCCAGCTCGACGATGTGGTGCTCGTCGTCGACCACAAGGATTTTGAAGCTCAGGGGGGCCATAGCATCAATAGATCACCGCCACGTCAGGCGCCTGTCGGCGGATGGTGATGAAAATGTAAACGCGTGTTTCACCTCCCCACCTTGTGGGGAGGTCGGCCCGCCCGCGTCACCTCCCCACCTTGTGGGGAGGTCGGCCGGCCCGCTTCGCGGGCCCGCCGGGTGGGGCTGTTCGGCGGTCCGTATCCGCCCGAAGCACGAGCTTCAAAGGGTTCCCGATCAGCCCAAACCGCTCCCGGATCGCCTTCTCCAGGTAACGCCGGTAGGAAAAATGAAGCAGCCCGATGTCGTTGACGAACAGGACCACCGTCGGTGCCTCGCTGGATGCTCGCGTCGCGTACCCGAGCTTGAGCCTCCGGCCCTTGTAGCTGGGCGGCGGATGGTCGAGGAAAGCCTGCCGGAGCACGCGGTTCAGCTCATTCGCCGGCATCTTCACCCGCCGCTGGCCCACCACTTCCAGGGCCGCGGGAATGACCGACCCGATTCCCTCCCCGGTCTGGGCGGAGACGGTCACGATGGGCGCGAAGGGGGCGAACTTGAAAGTCCGAGCGAGCTCCTTACGCCAGTGAGCCGGACGGCGCTGCGCCGGCTCGACGAGGTCGATCTTGTTGACCACGATGACCAGGCCCTTGCCAGCCTCCAGCGCGTAGCCGGCAACGTGCTGGTCCTGGGCAAGAACACCGGACGAAGCGTCGACGACCAGCAGCACCGCGTCACCGCGCTCCATCGCGCTGATGCCGCGCAGGAGGCTATACCGCTCGAGACGATCACGATGCGCCGACTTGCGACGGATTCCGGCGGTGTCGACGAGCACGACTGGCATCCCGTCGAAGATGAGCTCGGTGTCGACTGGGTCACGGGTCGTGCCGGGCGTCGCACTCACCAGCGCGCGCTCATCTCCCAGGAGAGCGTTCAACAGTGATGACTTGCCGACGTTCGGCCGACCCATGATCGCGAGCCGGTCATTGGCTGCCTCGTCGCGAATTTCGGACTCTGCCGGTGGCAGCGTCTCGACGACCCGATCAAGGAAATCGCCGATGCCAAGACCGTGCTGTGCGGAGATGAGATGGGGCGCGTCAAAGCCCAGCTCGAGGATCTCATGCGCCAGGGTGCGTTCGCTCGAACCCTCCGCCTTGTTTGCGGCCACGATGACGCGACGTCCCGAACGGCGCAGCAGGCGCGCGATGTCACGATCGATCGGCGTGAGCCCCTCGCGCACGTCCAGCAGCAGCACGATCACGTGCGCCTCTTCGATCGCGATCTTCGTCTGCGCCTCGATCGCTGCCCTTGAGGTGTCCTTTGCGGTGTCCAGGTCCAGGCCCGCCGTGTCGACGATCGTGAACTCGCGCCCGCTCCACTCCGCCACCCCATAGAGGCGGTCGCGTGTCAGGCCCGACTGCGGGTCGACGATCGCCTTGCGATACCCGAGGATGCGGTTGAACAGCGTCGATTTGCCGACATTCGGCCGGCCGACGATGGCACGATCGCGCGCGACATGTGTCAATTAGAGATCAGCGGACGGGAACGGCGCGCCAGAGGGCTCTTGCGACGGGACGCTCAGAGTCTCAGATGATTTGGAGCGGTTCCGGGCGGAAGGGCCCGCCGTCCTGATCGGCGACGAAAGCACTGGCTTCCGCTGCCCTCCCCTGCTCGACCGCGACGATCAGATACACGTATCCTGCCCACGCCCGCTCGGTATCGAAGCGCGAAGCCTGCGCCGGATGGTCGGGATGGCTGTGGTAGTAGCCGACGATGTCGAGGCCCGCCGAGTCCGCCTCGCGCTGAATGCGGATGTGGTCGCGCGGATCGATCTCGTATCGGTCGCGCGCGCGGTCGACAACTATGTTGCGAGCTCTTCGCGCCTCCCTCACCGTCCGATCGCCCTGTGGGCCCAGCATGATGCCGCAGATCTCGTGGGGATAGCCTTCGGCGCCGTGAGCCTCGATGGTGTCGAGCGCGGAGCGTGAGATCTTCACTGGTGGACTCTCGTGCCGTAAAGGCCACTCGAGAGATACCGGTCGCCCGAATCGGGGAACACCGTGACGACCACCCCCTCCCCTACCGTGTCGCCCAGCCGGCGCACCGCCCATAGCGCCGCGCCGCTGGAGTGGCCGACCAGCAGTCCCTCAGTTCGGGCCACCGCGCGCGCGAGATCGTAGGCGGGCTCGGTCGGGCAGCCCCACACCTCGTCGGCCACGCTCGGATCCCAGATTCTGGGCACGATCGCGGTCGGCAGGTGCTTGAGCCCTTCGAGGCCGTGGAAAGAGTCGTCCGGCTGGACCGCGATGGTGCGGATCGACGGATCGTGCTCTTTGAGGCGCCGTGAAGTGCCCACGAACGTGCCAGTCGTTCCGAGGCCGGCGACGAAGTGCGTGATGCGCCCGGACATCTGCGCCAGGATCTCCACCGCCGTGCCCTCGTAATGAGCCCGCACGTTGGCCGGGTTCGAGTACTGGTCTGGATAGAAGTAGCGGTCGGGCTCGCCGGCCACCAGCTCTCGGACCATGCGAATGGCGCCGTCAGAGCCTTCGAGCGCGTCGCTGTACACGACCTCGGCACCGTACGCGCCCACAAGAGCCTTGCGCTCCGCGCTGACGTTTCCAGGCATCACGAGCGTCACGCGGTAGCCCTTGGCCGCGCCGACCATCGCGTATGCGATGCCCGTGTTTCCGGAGGTGGAGTCGATGATCGTTTTCTCTCTGGTGAGAGCCCCGCGGCGCTCACCATCCTCGATCATCGAAAGCGCAGCGCGGTCCTTGACTGAGCCCCCTGGGTTGAACCACTCGGCCTTTGCGTAAACCTCGAGGCGCGGGAACTCGCGCTCGAAAATGCGCACGCGCAGCAGCGGCGTGTTGCCGATCAGCTTGGTGATGCCCGGGCTCACGGTTCGCTGCATGCCCCAAGGATAGAAAGTCCCCTCCCCCGGAACGGGG
>DASXTG010000197.1:0-6440 GCA_036505515.1 Candidatus Dormiibacterota bacterium
GCACCGAGGCGTACGCAGCCCGAACTCCTGCGTGAGCTGTTCCATCTCGAGCAGGTCGCGGCGAACATCCGATGCATGCCTTTCTGAGCTCGTCATGTCTTCGGAGAGGAAGGAAGGATTGCCGGGCGACGAGCCGTACACAGCCTGGCTCGACTTGACGACCAGCCGCCGCACCGGGCTGGCGGGACCCGCGCATCCCGCCAGCACGTTCATGGTGCCGATCACGTTCGTCTCGTGGGCGGCGCGATGTTCCGTTGGCGAGTCGACCGTCACCGCGAGGTGCACGACGCTGTCGATTCGAAGCTGGCGCACCAGCTTGCCGATCACGGACTGCCGCGTGTCGGCGTGGACGAAGTCCATCTCCTCGACTGCGCTCACGGGGTCGGCCACGTCACAGCCGAACAGTGCTGGCACCTCGGCCGCGAGCCGCCGGGCCACCTCGGCTCCGAGCGGATTGGACACGCCGATGATGAGGACGCGACCAGGAACCGCTTGGGTCACCCCCCGATTATGGGTAAATCCCTCGAACGGTGGTCGCGTTGGCCACGCGCTGCACCGCCAGCGCGTACGCCGCCGTCCGCATGTCGACCCGCTTGTTCACCGAAGTGTGGAGGATCTCGTAGAAGGCGCGCGTGATCACGTGGTGCAGCTTGGTGTTGATCTCCTCCTCCTCCCAGAAGAAGGCCTGGAGATCCTGGACCCATTCGAAGTACGACACGATGACGCCGCCGGCGTTGGCGATGATGTCCGGGATCAGAAAGATGCCGCGGTCGTGGAGGATCGGGTCGGCGTCCGGCGTCACCGCGGCGTTCGCGCCCTCGGTGATGAGGCGGGCACGGACGCGCCCGGCGTTCTCGGCGGTGATCTGGTCCTGAACGGCGGCCGGCACCAGCACGGTGACCGACAGCTCCAACAGCTCAGCGTTGGTGATCGTGTCTGCCTTCTTGAATCCGCTCACTCCACCTCGCACCTGGCGATGCTCGTCGAGGGCCGGCAGGTCGAGACCCGCGGTGTTGTAGACCCCGCCCTTGGAGTCGCTGACCGCGACGATCCTCATGCCGGCCTCTGAAAGCAGGCGCGCCGTCGACCTGCCTACCTGGCCGTAGCCCTGCACGGCCACGGTCGGCGTTTCGTCATCGACGTGCAGGTACTTGGTCGCCTCCAGGGTCAGGTAGGTCGCGCCACGGCCGGGGGCGTCGACGCGCCCCTCGGAGCCGCCGACATCGACCGGCTTGCCGGTGACCGAGGCGGTCACCGAGTGGCCGGAGTGCATCGAGATCGTATCCATGATCCAGGCCATGATCTGCGGGTTGGTGCCCATGTCCGGCGCCGGGATGTCCTTCTCCGGCCCGATCAGGACCGAGATCTCGGTCGCGTAGCGGCGGGTGAGGTGCTCGAGCTCGCTCATCGAGAGCTTGGATGGGTTCACCGCGACCGCGCCCTTGGAACCTCCGTATGGCAGGCCCACTGCGGCGCACTTCCAGGTCATCAGCATTGCGAGCGCCTTGACCAGGTCCAGGGTGACGTCGGGGTGGTAGCGGATGCCACCCTTAGCAGGGCCGCGGCTGATGTTGTGCTGAACGCGCCAGCCGGTGAATACGTGGACGGATCCGTCGTCCATGCGGACGGGGAAGTGAACGGTGAGCTCGCGCTTGACCTCGCGGAGCGAGCGGCGAGCGTCATCCGAGAGGCTGATGACGTCCGCGGCGGCGTCAAAGCGCCGCTGGGCGGTCTCGAAGGCGGAGGCGCGGGTTTCAACCGCCATCTGCGGACATGGATACTACTCCCGGCGCCACGGCTCGGCGTAGCCAACGAAAATTGGCTGCATGTCGCGAAGGCGATTGCTGAGCATCGGAGTCGTGGCGGTGGTGGCAATGGCGACCGGATTTCTGGTCGCGGGGCAGGTCAAGGCCCAGCTCCTGACGCCCTCCAACCAGGTCGCCCGATACCAGGCGCTCGTCCGCAGCGTGAAGGACCTCGAGAAGACCAACGAGGACCTGCGGGCGAAGATCGCCGCGCTGCGAGCGCAGATCGGCGTTCTCGAGGCGCAGGCGGCGCAGCGTTCTGCCGGCACGCAGGCCCTCCAAAGCCAGGTCGCGGATCTACGCGCCCATGCGGGCCTGACCACGGTCCACGGGCCAGGGGTTGAGGTCGAGCTCCGAAACGGCGTCCCCGGCGCCGACGAAAGCGGCCAGTCGGGCTTCCTCGTCAACTTCCAGGATGTCCAGGACGTCGTCAACCTGCTCTTTGCGGCCGGTGCCGAAGCCGTCGCGGTCAGCGGCCGCAGGATCACGCCGCTAAGCGCTTTTTCAGGCTCCGAGGGCGCGGTCGTCATCGACCAGGGGCCGCCGCTGCTGGCACCCATCAAAGTCCTGGCCGTCGGCGATCGCAACAGGATGGAGGCGGCGCTCGCCGACCCATCGTCCCTGTCCGACATCCGCGCGCGCAAGGTCCGCTACCAGCTCGTGCTCACCTTCGTCGGCCGGCCCGACCTCACGCTTCCCGCCTACGATTCCAGCCTCCAGATCCCGCATGTCAGCACGATCTAGATTCAGCGGCCGAAGCCGCGCGCCCCGGCCGCGAACCTCGTCACGGGCGATTGGAGTCTGGATCATCACGCTGTTGGTGGCGCTGGTCGCCACGGTGCAGATCCGCAGCGAGCACGAGGTGGAGCGAAGTCTCGTCGGCACCGACACGACAACGCTCGCGTTCCTGATCGACGACCTCCACCGCGCCAACGAGCTCCTGCTTGCGGAGACGACTGACCTGAAGCAGCGCCAGGCGGCGCTGCAGTCGGGATCGAGCGGCGCGGCCGACCAGGAGTTGACTGCCGAGGCCAACCGACTGCGCGCGGTCGAAGGCCTGGTGCCTGTGCACGGTCCGGGGGTGGTGCTGGTCGTCGATGCATCCGGCCTGCAGGCGCTGGATCTTCAGGACGCCCTCAACAACCTGTCCGGCGGAGGCGCCGAGGCGATCGCGGTCAACGATCATAGGATCGCCGTCGGTGTCCCGATCGCGCAGACAGCCAACGGTGTCACCATCGACGGCGGCCTGGTGCCGCCGCCGTGGACGATCGCAGCCATCGGTGACGCGAACCGATTGGCGGAGGTCGCGGCGGTCATGACCCAGCAGCTCCGTGGAGATCGCCGTGTCCGGCAGGCGACCTACCGCGTTGAGGCTGACCTGGTGATCCGCGCTGTAATCAGCCAGCGCCCTTACGTCTACGCGCTTTCGCCTTAGCCGCGCCTGACGCATCGAGCTTGGTGAGCTGCGCTGAAAGCTGGTCGATCCGTGCGTTGAGGCTGTCGATGTCGTGCCGGCTCGGAATCCGCAATCGACGCAGCGCCCGCTCGATCGCCTCATCGATCATTCCCTCGAGATCCAACCGTCGCCTCTCCACCTGGCCGACCAGGTCGCCTGGGACGTTCAGCGTCTTGCGCACGTAGTCGAGCAGCGCCTGGCCACGTTCCTGCAGCGCATCGGCGCCCGCGTCGACAAGGCGTGCCGGACCGCGCTTCTCTTCCGACAACACGATCTGCGACAGGATGACCTGCGTCAGATCGTGGCCGGTCTCACGATCGACGACGCGTATCTCGTGCCCGTCGCGCACGAGCTCGGCGATGTCTTCGAGCGTGACGTACCGGCTGCTCTGGGTGTCGTACAGCTTGCGGTTTGCATACTTCTTGATAAGGTGTCGTTCGGGGGTCACCGTCATTTGGTGAGCGAATACTAACGCGGCGCGTTATGGCCAACCGCACGGCGCCATACGGGAGGTAGGCATGGCAACCAGGAAGCGTTCTTCAACCCAGTCGAGGCTCCTGAAGCGAGCCGTCAAGGCCGGCCGTTCCGCGTTTCGTCGGGCGGAGAAGCAGGTGCCTCCGGACGTACGAAGACAGATCGAGCGCAGCATCAAGGATGGCCAGAAGACCGTTGAGGGTGCCCTCAAACAACTGCGCACGCGTCTTGATCGCACCGCACGGCAGGCGGACCTCGAGGCTGCGTTGAAGCGCCTCGATGGGCTGACCAAGCAGGTGCAGCAGCTGGCGCGAGCAGCGACCAGTGGAGCCGCAGCTCCAAGGCGCGCAGCACGCCGGCCGTCCCGCGTGACCAAGAAGAGGGTCACGCGGAAGGCTGCCGCCGCGCCCAAGTCGCCGCCGCGGCCGGCTCCGAAGGCGGCTCCGCGGCGCCGCTCCGTGCGGACCAGGACGATCGTGACGCCGGCGGCCGTGGAGACCCCGCCGATGGTGATCACCGACCCCGAGCCGCGCGAGCCTTCCGGCTAGCGGCGCGGCCGAGCCGCTACAAGGAGCCGAAGACCGGGACGCCGCCGAGCAGCACAACGTTCGGTCGCGCTCGTTCCCAATCCGAGGCCGGCTCGTCCAGAGGATCACGCTCGTAGACCTGGATGTCGGCCAGCATTCCCGGCTCGAGAGTTCCCTTGGTGCGCTCCTCGAAGCTCGCATAAGCGCCGCCGGAGGTGTAAGCACGCAGCGCGGCCAGGATTGAGATGCCGTTGATGCGGTCTTCGACCGCAGCTCGCAGGCCCGGCCACGGATTGGGATCTGTGACCACCGGCAGGTCCGAGCTGAATGCGACGTGAACGCCCGCCCGAAGCAGCGGGCCGTGCGCGGCGAGGTGCCACCGGGTGTGGGCGGGGAAGGACCCCGACGGAAACTCGCGCGCAAAGCGAGCGGCCATCGGCTGCATGACCGCCACCATCGACAGGCGCGCCAGGCGCCTCTGCAGATCGGGCGGGCAAATCGTGCAGTGCTCTACGCGATGGCGCAGCTTCACCCCCTCGGCTGCTTCCACAGCGTCGCACATGGCCGCGATCGCTCCATCGCCAATCGCGTGCGCCGCGACCTGAAGTCCCGCGCTGGTTGCGCGTCTGACAAGCCCTTTGAGCTCGGCCGGCGGCGTCCGCCACACGCCCTTGCCCGTGCGCATGGCCACGCGCTCGGCCCCTCCGTCGACGAAGACCTTTATCGGGCCGGCGCGGACCAGCGGTCCGCCGAATCCCGACCGCACCCCCAACGCCGAGGCCGCTTCCAGGAGCTCCCAGGACAGGAACTCGTTGACCCGCATCTTCAACCGTCCGTTCTCCGCCAGCAGCTGGTAGGCGCGCAGGTCGTCGGCGAAGCCGCGGTTCACCGCCGCACCCACGGAGGTGATGCCACGAGACAGCAACAGCTGCTGCGCCTTGATGATGCCTTGCATGCGGCGGCGCAGCGGTGGCGCCGGCTGCACATCGGCGACCAGCCGCATCGCTGACTCCAGGAGCAGCCCGTTCAGCGACCCATCGCGATCGCGCCCGATCTGTCCGCCCGGCGGATTCGGGGTGTCCTCGCTCAGCCCGGCGGCCGCCAGGGCGGCCGAGTTGGCGACGCGAGAATGGCCGCCACGCTCGTCGATGTAGGCAGGTCGGGTCCCTGTCGCACGATCCAGCTCGGTGCGGTGCGGTGGGCGCTGTTCGGCCAGCTCGCTCGACCGGTAGCCCATGCCCTGCTGCCACTCGCCGACCTCCAGGCCGCGGCCGTGTGCGCGGAGCCGGTCGAGGATCTCCCTGACGCCGCGCGCTCCGCCCAGGTCGGCGCCAAATCGAGTCAGCCCGTAATAGACGACGTGCGCGTGCGCGTCGTTGAAGCCAGGAAGCACCGCCGCGCCGCGCAGGTCGACCATACGGGTGCGGGGGCCACGCAGCCCCATGAGCGCCTCGCCGCCGGCAGCGACCACCCGTCCAGCGGCGACCGCCAGGTGTGAATGTGCGGTCAAACCCTCGCGCCCGAGCGTGCGGATGCGGCCGCGGGCGAGGATGAGATCAGCCTTCAAGGCGCGGATAGAGTATTCGGGTGATCGACCTCCGCTCCGACACTGTCTCGACGCCGACCGCCGAGATGCGCCGTGCCATGTCGACGGCGACGCTGGGCGATGACGTTTTCGGAGACGACCCCACCGTCAAGCGCCTGGAAGAGGTCGCCGCCGCGCGCATGGGAAAGCAAGAGGCTGTATTCGTGCCCAGCGGGACCATGGGCAACGTGGTCGGCGTGGTTGTCAACGCCCGCCTCGGTGAGGAGCTGATCGCCGACTCCCAGGCGCACGTATTTCTGTATGAAGGCGCGGGCGCGGCCTCGATCGCCGGTGTCCAGATCCGCCAGGTGACAACCGAGATGGGCGTGATGTCGCCTGCGCAGATCGAGGGAGCGGTGCGGCCGCGCGGTGATTTCCACCAGCCGCGCACAGCGGCTGTCAGCTTCGAGAACACGCACAACCGCCACGGAGGAGTGGTGTGGCCGCTCGCTGACCTGCAGGCGGCCTCGGCCGCAGCTCGAGCGCAGGGCCTCCGGGTGCACCTCGACGGCGCGCGAATTTTCAACGCCGCGGTGGCGCTTGGCGTCGACGCTGCCGAGATTGCTGCCTGCAGCGACACAGTCACGTTCTGC
>DASXTG010000198.1:0-3574 GCA_036505515.1 Candidatus Dormiibacterota bacterium
ATGCTCGACGATGTTGCCCGGTTGAAAGAGGACGTCCTTGAGCACCGCCTGCCATTTGGGCTTGCGCCGCGAGAGGAACTCGAGCGCCATCGCGAAATGCTTGAACTCCTCAGCCTGTGCGTCCTGCATGATCGCCCTTGCCTCTGGATCGCCCTCCAGCGAGATCCGCTGCTCGTACCACCCGATGGCCTCGGCCTCCTCCTGGAGCGACGCGGCCATGCGCGCGAAGGTCCTGGTGCCCTGACTCAGCTCCGACGGCGGCTCGTGATACTGCTCTGTTCCCATCAGCGGAATATAGTCAGACGCGGTCGGGCTGGTGGCGCTTCGGCAGCTTCTCCGCAGCCGACTTCAAAGCCTCGAGGTCTCCGATGGCCATTGTCATCAGGTCGCGAGGCGGCGTGTACAGAGATTTCTGAAGCTGTGCGCGCAGGCGTTTGCCCTTTGCGGTCAACACGACCGCCTTCGCCCGGCGATCCCCGGCGACCGCGACGCGGCTGGCGAGGTGCTGGTGCTCGAGACGATCGACGAGCCAGGTCGCATTCGAGGGATCACATGCCCACTCCTGGGCCAGCGATCGCATCGAGCGGCCCTGCAGTGGGTCGAGGCTGCTGAGCGCTCTGCTCTCGGCCGGAGTAAGGCCAAGCCGATCGAGCACGGCCACCCGCTCCGCAGCCGTCGCGACGATGTAATCGAAGATCGGCCGCCACGCGGCAGCCGCGGCCGATTGCCTGGCGCTCAAGCGAATCATCCCTCAATGATAGGCAGGTTGACACCAATAATTGAAGATGTTATATAGTTGAAGTAGTTCAAGTATCGGGTGGATTATGGGGTCTTGGAGGTGGAAGTCATGAAAACCGCAGCCGCTGTGGCCCATATGACAATTCGGGGAACTGGCGTCCTTCTGATTGTGCTGGGCGTGACTTTCTGGACCGGCAATGCCCTGCAGCTGATCCCTGTGCACATATTCCTGGGCATCGTGCTCGTGCTTTCCCTGTGGATACTGGCCGCCATCGCGGGCGCTTCCGGCGTGCAGATGCGCTGGGTGATTCTGGCCGTGGCCTGGGGATTGATACTCCCCGTCCTTGGCCTTACCCAGGACCGGCTGCTCGCCGGCGGCTGGCACTGGACGATCCAGGTCCTGCATTTGCTCGTCGGCCTGGGCGCCATGGGACAGGGAGAAAGCCTGGCGATGCGGATGCGCCGTGCCGGGTCGGTACCGGTGCGCGCGGCATGATGCGAAATCCGGTGGCGGTTCGAGCCTTGCTCTCCGTAGAGGCTGCTGCATTCGTGGGCGCCTCGCTCATCCATCGGGGCATCCTGGTCGAGGGCCTGCGCCATCAGCAGGCGGGCACCGCCGAGGCCGTGATCGCGGTCGCCCTTCTGCTGGGCCTGGCCCTTACCTGGGCGCCTCCGCCCTGGGCGCTCAGAGCCGCCATCGCGGCGCAGGCTTTCGCGCTGCTCGGCGTCTTGGTCGGCCTGTTCACGATCGCCATCGGAGTCGGCCCGCGAACGGCGCCGGACCTTGCGTACCACGCCGGGATCCTGGTGGTCTTAGCAGTGGGACTCGTGGTGATGTGGCGGCGCCGGGCGGTGACCAGCGCGTCGTGATGGACGGCGTGCCGCTGGGACGCCTGGGCACTACGCACGATGTCGCGCAGGCAGCGGCATGGCTGTGCTCCGATCAAGCGTGGAGCTCGCGGAAGCGAGCCTACCTAAGCCAAGGCAGCGCACACGTCCACTAATAGATGGCCCGACATGCTGAAGGTGGCCGAACCATCGGGAGCTATCGCGATCACAATGCGACCTGCGGTTACATTGGTCCCGTCCGACGCCAGACCGGTCATCACCAGAGTCGCCGAACCATCGGGATAGAAGGTGAAAAGCCCGGGGCCACTGACATTGGCCGTCAGCGTGTTGCTGGGTTTACTCACGTTGGTAAAGATGACGACGAGGCGCCCGGTGATGATCACTCTGACTGTACCGTCGGCCTCTGTAAAGGTCAGTGTGTACTCCTGATTTGCAGGGAAGTTCGCCATCAGGTCAAAGTCGCCACAAGAGAAGAACAAGGGATCTGGTACAGGTGCCGGTTCTCGCGTGGGCCCTGCGGCTTCTGCGCCGAGTCCGGAGAGCAAGAGACCGAGCACGCAAAGGATTGGGACAGCGATGGCACGCTTCATGGTTGTGTCCTTCAGGCCAGACTTCGCCAGCCTGCGGATGACGGGCCGCGAATTGAGCCCCGATTAGGCGTGATCGAGCACGATCCGCCGGAATGCCTCCGGATACCCTCGTCTGCGGCCGACTATGGACCCACACCACAACACTGTCAAGCAGTAGCTGCGAGTAGATAGCGATGGGCCGTGGATCCGGCTGAGCTCGTCGCCCTGCTGCGTGGCGGCGTGCGGGCGAAGGGTGGCCGCTGGGCTGATCTGGGTGCCGGTGAAGGCGCGTTCACTTTCGCGCTCGCGGACCTGCTGGGCCCCGGGGCGCACATCACGGCCGTCGACCGCGATGCGGGCGCGCTGCGCCACTTGGGCACCTCGGCGAGAGGCATCGAGACCCTTCATGCGGACTTCACGCGCCCCCTCGGCCTGACAGACCTTGATGGTGTGGTCATGGCCAACTCGCTGCATTTCGTGCGCAACAAGGCGCCGGTGCTCACCGCCGTACGCGACATGCTCAAGCCGGGCGCCGCGCTGATCGTGGTCGAGTACGACACCGACCGCGGGAACGCCTGGGTCCCGCACCCTTTCTCTTATCGGCGGTGGGAGGAAATGGCGCGCGACGCCGGCTTCGAACGCACTCGCCTGCTCCACACCGTGCCCAGCCGCTGGCTGGGCAGCATGTACTCTGCTATGTCGTCTCGCCCCAATCCAGCTGGTTGAGCGCGTAATAGACCGCTGTCGCCGCATAGAGCGCAACCACCAGCCAGCTGCTGACTAAGGCGAGGCCGATCGAAACCACGTATACGACCAGGCCCACCGCAAATCGCGGCAGGACCTTGCTCAAGCTCATCGCGCGCACGTGTGGCCGCAACAGGCCCGGATGCGTAAGCGCGTAGCCGACCAGGACCTGGAACGTGATCGCCATGCAGGTCATGACCACGGCGTAGAACGCGGCCGCCACGGATCCGTCGAGCGCTGAGTTCAAGAAGTGACCGAGCAGTTCGGTCGGGTACGGAACCAGGACGACGAAGATCAGAAGCACGAGGTTTATGAACTGGATGGGCCGGTCGACAGACCGTAACCCGCTGAAAATCGTGTGGTGGTTGACCCACGCCACGCCGATGGTCAGGAAGCTCGCGACGTACGTGACCAGCTGCGGCCACTGCCCGAGCAATGCAGTAAACAGGTGTCCGGACTCGACCTCGGGCACGGCGAACTGCAGGACGAGCAGCGTGATCGCGACTGCGAACACTCCATCACTGAAGGCCTCAAGCCGGGAAGTGCTCATGGTGGATTCACCTCCCCGCTGTGCGGGGAGGTCGGCTGGCCCGCGAAAGCGGGTCAGCCGGGTGGGGACAATCGAAGGCTAAAAGACTTGGGTGGTTGAAGCCGGCCCGCTCGGCTGGCCGGCA
>DASXTG010000199.1:0-2936 GCA_036505515.1 Candidatus Dormiibacterota bacterium
ATGACCTGGCGCGGCAGATCGCCAAGCGCGACGGCATCACGCAGGGTCTGATCTGCGTCCTCGCCACGGTTGAGCTGGCGACCTGCTTCGCGCTCACCGGGGGCGGTCGCATCGTTCCCCGTACCCGCAAGTGCCTGCATCTGTACTTCTACGTCATCGACCGCGAGCTGGGCTTCATGCACATCCGGCTCCAGACCTGGTTCCCCTTTCAGATCCAGATCTACGTCAATGGCCGCGAGTGGCTGGCCCGCCAGCTCGACCGGCGCCGCATCGGCTACGTGCGCTACGAGAACACCTTCGTCCGCATCGACGACCTCGGCGCGGCCCGGGCGCTCTGCGCCCGCTTCGCCCGCGGCCGGTGGTGGCGCACCTTCGATGCCTTCGCGCGCCGCTGCAACCCCCATCTGCCGCTCATCAGGCGCCTCGGCTTCGGCTCCTACGACTGGGCCATCGACGCCTGCGAGGTGGCCACCGACGTCATGGGGTCCAGCCGCAGGCAGCTCCGGCCGGTTCTCGACGACCTGTTCGACTACGCCCTCCGCACCTTCTCGGCCGACGACGTCATCCGCTTCCTCGGTCAGAAGATCCAACCCTACAAAGCCGAGGTCAAAAGCTCGCACCGCCGCTTTCCGCCACAAGGCGACACCGACCGTGAGCGCCGGCGGCGGCCTGAAGCCCGCCGCCTCAAGCACCGCATCCGCCGCGACTGGATCAAGATGTACGACAAGTGGAGCGTGCTCCGCGTCGAGACCGTCATCAACAGCCCCAGGGACTTCCGCATCGCGCGGTTCGAGCGGGACAGAAAGGGCAGAACGTACGGCCGCTGGATGCGCATGAGCAAGGGCATCGGCAATCTGCGGCGCTATCTCCAGGTCGGCGAGGCCGCCAACCGCCGCTACCTGGACGCACTCGGAGCGGCGCAACCCGTCCGACACACGATCGCCGACCTCGACACCCTCTGCACCGGCCGGGTCGTCAACGGCAACCGCTGTCCCAGGCTCAACCCCGTCGCCGCATCCGAGCACCGGATCTTCCAGGCCGTGCTGGCCGGCGAGCACGCCATCCACGGCTTCCGCAACCGCGACCTCCAGGCGCGTCTCTATTCCGGTCTCGCACAGTCATCCCTCGAGTTGAAGAGTCGCTGCGCGCGCCTCAGCCGCATCATCGCCAAGCTGCGTGGTCACGGGCTCGTGGCCAAGGTCCCAGGGAGCCGTCTCTAGCGCGTCACCGAACGCGGCCACCGCGTCATGGGTCTCGCCATCCGCTTCCGGCTGCTCGACTTCCCTCAGGCGTTGGCGGCCTGAACAGTCTCGCGGATCCGTCAAATGTTGCGGAACAAATAGATTACCGGACCTCGGAACGCAGCTTATACTTCCCAGCGCGGCCTGAGCGGCCGCAACCAAATCAAGACTTGCCTTCGCGTCACGGATGGAGTTCCATGCGCGCATGGAACACTTCATCACCAAACACGCCGACAAGATCCATGGGGCCCTGTCCTGCTTCGACCGCATCCTGTTCCGCGGCTACCTTCCCTTTTTCAGCGGGGCCGCCTTCGCGGCCTTTCTTGACCGCCGCGGTGTCCGGAGGCCCGAGCTGAAGGGGTTCCTGCTGCGTCAGGCCGCGCGGCTCAAGGAACACGCTCGCAGCATGGCCCAGCGTGAGGGCCGTCCGTTCCAGTACTTCGGAGGCCGGGTCCGCAAGGAAGACCTCGCCCGCCAGATCGCTGAACGCGACCGCATCGCGCAAGGTCTGGTCTGCGTGTTCTCGACCCTGGAGCCGTGTCGGACCTACTCCCTCCGTTGGGGCCACGCCTCCTACATCCAATCGGCCAGGCGCAAGTGCCTGTTCCTCTACTACTACTTCATGGACCCCGAGCTCGGCCTGATCCACGTCCGCATCCAGACCTGGTTTCCCCTGCAGCTCCAGGTCTACCTCAATGGGCACGAATGGCTGGCTCGCAAGCTCGCCCGTCACGGCGTCCGGTTCACGAAGCAGGACAACGCCTTCCTGTGGCTCGAGGACTTCCGTCGCGCCCAATCCTTCGCCGATCGATTCGTCAGCCTGGACTGGATCGCGCGGCTCAATCGCTACGCTCGCCGTGTCAACCCGCTCCTCAAGGATCTTCTCCCACCGATGAGCTACTACTGGGTGACGGCTCAGGCCGAGTACTCCACGGACATCCTTTTCAAAAGCCAGCACCAGCTTGACGAGCTGGTGCCCAGGCTGCTGGAGCACAGCACGCTCCAGTTCGGCGCCCGGGACATCATGACCTTCCTCGGCCGCAAGCTCCACGGCAAGTTCGAGGGCGAGGTCGTGACCGACCAGCGCGATCCGTTGCCCCAGGGCCGCCTGCCGGGCCGGCGGGTCAAGCATCGAATGAAGCAGAACTGGCTGAAGCTGTACGACAAGGCCGGGCTCATCGTCCGCGTGGAGACGGTCATCAACGCCCCGGAAGAATTCCGGGTGCGCCGCCGCGTGCGCAGGCGCGGCCGACAAGCGACCCTGTGGGTGCCGCTGAGGAAGAGTGTCGTCTACCTCTTCCGCTACCGCGAGATCTGCCTCCAGAGCAACTCTCGGTATCTGAATGCCCTGGCCCTGGTCGACGACCCCACTCCAGGGTTGCGAGCACTGGACGCCATCACCTCCCGCAAGCAGCCGCTCTCCGCACGACCCGTGAAAGCCTTCAATCCTCTCTCCCGGCCCGACAGTCAGCTCTTCGCCGCCCTGATGAGCGGCGAGCACGTCCTGCATGGCTTCGCCAACCGTGACCTTCGCGACAAGCTCGCAGCCAGTGCCTTCTCCATCCATCACGATCCCAAGAAAGGGAGCGCCCAGGTCAGCAGACTCTTGCATCGACTCCACGTCCATGGCCTCGTCGCCAAGATCCCGCATTCACGACGCTGGAGGGTCACCGCCTTCGGCCACAACGTGATGGG
>DASXTG010000200.1:0-3976 GCA_036505515.1 Candidatus Dormiibacterota bacterium
AGATCGGAGGCGTCCTCGCCCAGAATCTCCTCCAGCTTGCCCGTCGATCCCCGGGTGACAGTAGCCATCAGTACCTCTTACACATTTAATGAGCGTGAATTTGGTGGGATCCGCAGGTTCGGAACTGCGGTAGCGTCACTCTATAGTGCACCCTCATGACTGAGCGGGCCAGCGACCTCCTCACTGAGCTCGCCGATCGGCTCTCCGCGGACACGCGCGACAGCGGCGAGGTGGTCGTCGAGTCGGTCCGGACCCTGGAGCCGGAGCTCCTCAACATGCAGAAGGACGGGTCCATCGACGAGCTGGTCCGCACGTCTGTGAGCTTCCTCGAGATCCTGTTCCGATCTCTGCGCGCTGATTCCGGCGTCCCGTGGCAGCGGTACTACACGCTCGCGCGCGAGGCGTCCCGCCGCTACGCGGAGAAGGGAATCCCGCTCGAGTCCGTCATGGAGGGCCTGGCCGTGTTCCGGCGCTCCGTGATCGCGCGGGTGACCGAGGAGCTGGCGGGCAGCGAGCGCGCCGACGAGGTCCTGCTGCTCGCCCAGAGCCGGCTGGGGGACGTGGTCGAGCACCTGAACTCGAGCTTCATCCGGGGCTATCTCGACTACACCGAGGCCCGGCACAGGGCCAGGCAGAGCGAGCTCTACGGCCTCTACCACATCGCCAGCGCGCTCGGCCGTTCGCTCGACGTGGCGGAGATCGCCGAGGTCGGCTTGCGCGAGGTGCTCAAGGTGCTCCGCCTGCAGGCGGGCGCGGTCTGGGTGCGCGAAGGCGCCCGGCTGACGCTCACCAAGACCCTCGGCCTGCAGCCCGGGGAGGAGGAGGAGTTCGAGGAAACCGGCCGCTCGACGCGCGTCAAGGTCGTGGAGTTCTCGTCTGGACCGGCGGAATCTCGCGTCGACCGCATCACCGGTGAGTGGAGCGCCATCCGCGCCGAGCTCAGGACCAAGGGCGTCCTCCTGGGCGCCATGACCGTCGCCACCCGGCTGCCGCGAACGTTCGAGTCGAGCGACCTGGAGTTCGTGGCCGCGGTCGCGGATCAGATCGCTGTTGCGCTCGACCGGGCCCGGCAGCACACGAGGGAGGCGCGGACCGACTACCTCACGGGGCTGGCCAACCGCCCCGAGTTCGAAAGGGCGATCGATCGTGCAGTGGCAGCGGCCCAGCGGCACAAGCGGCGACTCGCGCTGATGATGATCGACCTCGACAACCTGAAGGAGATCAACGACTCGCACGGGCACCATGTCGGCGATGAAGCGATCCGCGTGCTCGCCCAGGAGCTGCAGCGGGCGGTGCGTGCCACCGACACGTGCGGCCGCCTCGGAGGAGACGAGTTCGGGGTCGCGATGCCCGACGCCGACGAGCGCCATGCCAATGAGGTCGGCGCGCGCGTGCGCACGTCACTCGAAGAGCTCAATCGGTCGGCCAAGCTCCCGGTGCCGGTGGAGTTCAGCATCGGCGTCGCGGCCTGGCGGCCGGGCATGGACTGGCAGGCGATGTACCAGCTCGCGGACAAGTCGCTGTATGTCGACAAGCGGCGACGCCACAAGAACCGCGGGGGAGACGGCGGCGCTGAGGCACAGGGCACAACTGGTTAGTGCTCTGGCCAGCGCACCTGAAGGCGCCGTTCTGGGTCCCGAGTTCTTCGATCGCGACACGGTGACCGTCGCGCGTGACCTCCTCGGCAAGGTTCTCATTCGCGAAATCGGCGGCGCGCGGCTGTGGGGTCGGCTGGTCGAGGTCGAGGCATATCTAGGACCGGACGACCTGGCCGCGCACTCGAAGGGCGGACGCCGCACCGCGCGCACCGAGGTGATGTACGGGCCGCCGGGCCACGCGTACGTGTACTTCACGTACGGGATGCATTGGTGCCTGAACTTCGTGACCAGGAAAGCCGGTTCTCCGCAGGCGGTGCTGGTGCGCGCGCTGGAGCCAGGTCCCGGCGTGGGAAGGTGCAGCGGTCCAGGACTTCTGACACGCGCGTTGAGCATCGACGGGGCGCTCAACGGAGTCGCCCTTGAACCTCCAGATCTCTACATCGTCGACGACCACGCACTCCGAGGCCGGATCTTCGTCACGCCGCGGATCGGCGTGCAGGGCACAGGTCGCTGGGAGAAGCGGCGGCTGCGCTACGCCCTCGACTCGAGGGCTCTTTCGCGGCCGATTCCCAAATCTCTACGGCCAGCGCCCAGGCGACGGCTCCCCGCGCGTTAAGTCCTCCCAATCTGCGCGGACCGGTGCAAAGACGTCGGTGACTGTCGCGCCGTCCGGCCCCGCCGTCGCCTCATGGAAAACGTGGCTTGGAATGCGATAGGTGTCACCCGCGTTCAGCTCTCGAGTCTCGGTGCCGATGCGCATCGTCAGCGTCCCGCTGACCACAAACCCGAGCTGCTCGTTTTCATGCTTGTGCTCCGGGACCGTTGCGTTGGGCTCGAGGTCGACGACCGCGAGTGTCATCCTTTCGCCGGTGACGGCGCGGGCGATGACGCCCTGGCGCAGGACATGCGGCCGAACTTTGTGCAGGGGTTCGAACGTGCTCATTCCACGACCCGGTCGATGATCGTCGCCGTGCCGAGCCCACCACCGCAGCACATGGTTTCGAGCCCGTAGCGAAGGTCGCGCCGCTCGAGCTCGTACAGGAGCCGGTTCATGAGAATGGCCCCCGATGCGCCGAGCGGGTGGCCGACGGCGATGGCCCCACCGTTGACATTGGTTCGCTCCAGGTCGGCGCCGGTCTCTTTCTGCCAGGCGAGCACCACAGACGCGAAAGCCTCGTTGACCTCGAAGAGGTCGATGCTGTTGAGCTCGAGGCCCGCGCGCTTGAGGACGGCGGCAGTACCGGGGATCGGCCCTTCAAGCATCAGCACCGGGTCGGTGCCCACGACGGCCTGTGCACGAATGCGTGCGCGAGGCTTGAGCCCAAGCTGCTTGGCCTTCTCGAGAGACATGAGGAGGACCGCGGCTGCGCCGTCAGAGATCTGGCTCGAATTGCCGGCGGTGATCGAGTGCTCCGGGTTGAACGCCGGCTGGAGCGCGGATGTGGCCTCGTAGTTCGCGTTGGCGCGGATGCCCTCGTCGCGCTCGAACAGTTCGTGATGGCCGTTGCCGTTGGGCGAGATGTCGACCGGCATGAGCTGCGATTTGAAGTAACCCTTCTCGGTCGCCTGGTGCGCGCGACGGTGGCTCTCGACGCTGAACTCGTCCATCGCCTTGCGCGAGATGCCGTACTTACGCGCCATCAGCTCCGCTGAGATGCCCTGCGGCACGAGGTCGTAGAGCTCCATGAGCTCGGGCGGAAATGGTGTTCCTGGCGAGGCCGCATTCGATCCCATCGGCACGCGACTCATCGACTCCACGCCACCGGCGATGGTGATGTCGCATATCCCTGACTGGATGAGATTGGCGGCGAAATGAATGGCCTGCTGACTCGAACCGCATTGCCGGTCGACCGTGGTCGCAGGAGTCGTGACTGGAAAACCGGCGGTGAGCCATGCATTGCGCGCAATGTTGAGAGACTGCTCGCCGACCTGGCTCACGCAGCCGAAGACCACGTCCTCGACCAGCTCGGGCTTGATGCCGGCGCGATTGATGATCTCTTTCAACACGAGCGAACCGAGGACGATGGGATGGACGTCCTTGAGCTTTCCATTGCGGCGACCGATCGGTGTCCGCACGGCCTCGACGATCACGGCTTCGCGCATGTTCGATGTCTCCTTGTGGCGGTGGTGCGCATCATCTTACGAGCGCCCCTTAGCGGCTCACTGGATCGCGTGTCAACCCCACAAACATTTGCCTGGCTGTCCGATTTTTTTATTTGTTGACGCGCCCATAGCCCCCTGTTAACTTTCGCGACGCCCCAAGCGGCTGAGTACGGTAAACCTGAGGATACCGAACGTCGAGTAGGTGGAAGGTCCGGCGCAAGCCGGGGTGGAAACCGAAAAACGCATAGGGGACTTCAGGGTAAACAGGAAGGTCT
>DASXTG010000201.1:0-11570 GCA_036505515.1 Candidatus Dormiibacterota bacterium
CCTTGGTCACCCGACCGCGGCACCGGTAAGGCTTCCCAGGCACGTCGATGCCGCGGTAGCTGACCTCGAACATCTTCAGCGTCCCGCGATCACCCAGCCAGTCGGTCACGAGCTGTCCCACGAACGCTGCCTTCAGCAGCCCATGCAGGATGACCCCGGGCAGACCAACGCTGCGCGCGAAGTCCTGGTCGTAATGGATCTCGTAGAAGTCCCCCTGGGCGCCCGCGTACTGGACGAGCTGCCGAGTCGTCGGGTGCTTGACGAGGACCGGGATCTCTTCGCCGGCGACGACGCTCATCGCCTGATCGCCGTCCCGCGCAGGCGGGCGACCCGACGCCCGTGCTGGTTGACGTACTCGGTCTCGAAGATGATGAACAGAAGGCTGCCGCTAGAGCCTGTCTTCTCGTAGACGTCGGCGACCTTGCCGGTGGCGGTGATCGCGTCACCGACCATGACCGGCTCGAAGTACTCAAAGCGATTGCCACCGTTCAGCCAGCCTTTGCCGTACTCCTCGGCCTCCTCGAGGTGCATGGACGTGGGCACGAGGGCAACCAGAAACGTGGGCGGAGCCTGGTTCACCCAGCGCGGATTTCCGTCGCCGATGGCCTCGACGAAGCGCTTCAGGTGCCCCGCTTCGACCATTGCGTGCACGGGGTCGGCCGGCACGCCGATGCGCGCGCGCAGCCGTTCGATCACGGACGTGGCGGTGGTCATCGGCCGCGAGGCAGGCCGAGCACGCGCTCGGCGATGATATTGCGCTGGATCTCGGACGACCCGGCATAGATGGTCTCCGCCTGAGCCCACATCCAGCCGTACTGCCAGCGTCCGTCCTCGATCGCGAATGGAGAGCCGGGCGCCAGCGCCCCATACGCGCCCTGGACGCCAACAGCGGTCTCCTGGATGCGCTTGTCCATCTCGCTCCAGTAGAGCTTGGTGAGGCTCGCTTCTGCGCCCGGCGCATCCCCATGCTGAGCGCTGGTGAGGTTGCGAAGGCCGATCAGGCGAAAGACATGCGCCTCGATCTGCGCCTGGGCGACCTTCTGGCGGACCGACGGATCTGCGCCCACGCCCCGCTCGCGCGCGAGGCCGGCAAGCTCCAAGACGGCACGCTCGAACCTGGCCGCCTGCGCCAGGCCTCCACGCTCGAAGCCGAAAACGGTCATGGCGATCTTCCATCCCGCGCCGGGGTCGCCGACGACGTCGCGATCCTCCACCTCAGCGCCGGACAGGAAGATCTCGCAGAACTCCCCGCCTCCTGTCATCTGCCGGATGCGCCGCACCTCGACGCCTGGCTGGTGCATGTCGACCAGGAAGAACGAGATGCCCCTGTGCGGCTCCGCCTCAGGATCGGTGCGCGCGAGCAGGAAGCTCTTGTCTGAGTAGTGCGCGCCGCTGGACCATGTCTTCTGACCGCTCAGGATCCAGCGCCCATCACGCCGCTCGGCGCGAGCTCGCAAGCCGGCGAGGTCGCTGCCGGCGTCGGGCTCGCTGAACCCCTGGCAGAAGATGAGCTCGCCGCTGAGGATCTTTTCGACGTAGGCGTCGCGCTGCCATGCGGACCCGTGGACCAGCAGGGTTGGCGCCAACAGGCTGACCCCGAGCCGTCCCAGGATGATCGGGGCGCCGGCCTTCGCCATCTCCTCCTGGTAGATCGCCTGCATGACAGGGCTCGCGGCTCGCCCGCCGGCCTCCGCTGGCCAGGCCAGCTTCAGCCAGCCGGCTTCGTACAGGCGGCGCTGCCACTGCCGCTGGAGATCGCCCTCCTCCTCCTCGCGATAGCCCCCGATGCCGCGGTTGCGCCACTCGCCCGGGAGGTTTCGATCCAGCCAGTCGCGAACCTCATGGCGGAACGTTTCCTCTTCAGCCGTGAAGCCCAGATCCATTGATTCGCACCCTATCAAAATGGGAATCTGAGAGAGGATGGCATCACAGGTGCTGTGCGGTCGGTGCGGCGCGGTGCTGACGAATCCCACGGCCCCATGCCCGAAGTGCGGCGCCCCCGCCTCAGGTCGCTTCCAGTCGGTGCGGTCGCTGCCTCGCAAGAACCCAAAGCTGGCTGCGGCGCTCGCGGTCATCCCGGGGATGGGTCACTTCTATCTCGGCCACAACCTGAAAGGGACGGGATTTCTCGTCGGCATTGTTGGCTTTCAGCTGTTCGACTTCGGTCTCGACCTGAGCCTTGTTGGCCTTTGGCTCGGCGTGCCGCTGGAGCTGGGCCCAGGCACGCTGTGGGTGTTCAGCATCATCGACGCATACCGGACCGCGAAAGAGATGGAACGCCCGGCGGCCTACTACCCTTAAGCGCTCTTCTTGCGGCGGCGTGTCCTCCGCCCGTTTGTCGATGGCTTGCGCCGGCGCTTGGTGGTGGTGGTGAGCGCCCGCTGCACGCGCCGCTGAAGAGTGCGCAGTCCACGGTCCACGGTTGTGCTCGCGACAGCGGTACCGCGTGCGGTCAGCTTGTCAACCTCGCGCTTCAGCTTGCGGTTTTCCTTGATCAGCTCGGCGATCATTTCGTTCAGCTGGGCGACCAGCTCATGGCCACCGAGTCTTCGCCGCCGCCGCGTGGTTTTCGCATCGTCTGCCATGTGCACTCCTGGTGTCGAGAAAAGTGACGGGACAAGCGGCAGTATAACTGCGCGATTTCTATCGTCTGCGGCGGTTTTATGCGGCTGCGAGCACCTGCTGACGAGCCAGGCTTTTGAGTCCTTCGCGTGCTAATTCATGTGCAGGATTTGCTTTACGGCTCACATAGCGAACTACTCGCCATCCGCGGCGGCATCGCTCCCGAACTTCGTGCACAGCCAGCCGGAAACTATCGCTCGACGGCATCCGGCTGCGCACAACAGGTGCGCAATCCGTGCGCACGATCACGCGATGATAAGGCCAGCGTGCGGCGGCAAGGTCGAGTGCGCCCGCGCAAACATGTGCTTCGAGCTGGGCTGAACCACCGAGGTGCGAGAAACCGAACGACTCGGTGTAAACGGCTCGACCTCTAATGAAAACGGCCAGGCCACATCCGGCCCGACCGTTCCTGTCGAGAGCGGCGTCAACGTAGATCACCAGGCACTCCCGCAAAACTGCATCATCCCTCCTCTGAGGATTGGATAGAGCGATTTGCGGAAGAGCCTAACACGATGTTGCGGGCTTGTGACAGGGTAGCCACAAGATCTGGGGTCAGTCGGCTGGAGGGAGCTCCGAGCCCATGGCGTGATAGCCGCCGTCGACGTGCAGCAGCTCCCCGGTCGTCATGCTCAGGTAGTCGGAGAGCAGGACGCAGACCGCCCGGCCGACCGGCGTTTTGTCCTGCAAGTTCCACCCCAACGGGGCCCGATCTCCCCACACTTCCTCGAAGTCTTTGAAGCCAGGAATCGCGCTCGCAGCGAGCGTGGCCAGCGGTCCGGCGCAGACGGCATTGACGCGAATCTTGTAGCGGCCAAGGTCGCGCGCCAGGTAGCGAGTTACGGACTCCAGGGCAGCTTTGGAGACGCCCATCCAGTCGTACTTCGGCCACGCCTGCGTCGAATTGTCGAAGTCCAAAGTCACGAGCGATCCGCCGCGCTCGCGCATCAACGGCAGGAATCCGACCGCCAGTTCTTTGAAGGAAAATGCGCTCACCTGGAAAGCGGTTGCCACGCTTTCCCATGGCGTGTTCAGGAACTGACCGCCGAGCGCAT
This sequence comes from Candidatus Dormiibacterota bacterium, assembly GCA_036505515.1. Lineage (GTDB taxonomy): Bacteria > Chloroflexota > Dormibacteria > Dormibacterales > Dormibacteraceae > DASXTG01. Next base: position 3,675 of record DASXTG010000201.1, read on the forward strand.
CGGCGGGCGCAAATGCAACCGAATGAACCACGCCGTCGAGCCTGTCCCATCGCCTTTCGGTCTCTTTCACAGCGGCGGCAATGTCGTCAGGTTTGGTGACATCCATCTCGAGGATGTCGGGCACAGGGTTCAGCTTTCTGGCCGTCATTTGCGTGATGCTCATCATCCGGCCGAAGCTCGTAAGCAGCAGCTCGGCGCCTTCTTTTTGCGCTTCGACCGCGATCGCGTAGCCGATGCTCCGACGGTCGGACATGCCCGCGATGAGGATCCGCTTGCCCTGGAGGATCACGGCCGAATCCTAAGGTTTCCTGCCTGGGTCGGGCCCGGTCGCGACAGGAGCGTCGCGGTTGGACCAATCGCTCCACGAGCCGGCATAGAGCCGGACGTTCGACAGGCCGGCCAACTCCAGCGCCAGCAGGTCGTGGCATGCGTTGACGCCGGACCCGCAGTAGACGACCGCACCCTCAGCCTCGTCGACGCCGAGCTCCAGGAACCTGCGGCGCAGTTCCTTCGGCGCCTTGAACCGTGCTTCGGAATCGAGGTTTTCGATCCACGGTGCGCTCACCGCGCCGGGAATGTGCCCAGGCTTGGGGTCGATCGGCTCCTGCTCCCCGCGGTAGCGCTCGCCCACCCGAGCATCGAGAAGGCTGCCCGTCTTCAGCACTTGAACCTGTTCGAAGTCGAGGATGCGCGACCGATCGGGCGATTTGGCCTTGAAGTTGCCGGGCGCCACGATCGGCACCGTGGTCTCGACCGGCTCTCCCCAAGCCTGAAGCCCCGCGTCGAGCACGGCCTGGGCTCTGTGCCCGAACCAGCCCAGCAGGAACCAGAGCCTGGCCGCAGTCGACCCGCCGGCGTCGTCGTAGGCGACGACCCTGGTTGTGGAGCTCACCCCCGCCCTGCGCATCTCCTCCTGGAACTGCTGCTTGGTGGGCAGAGGATGGCGGCCGGCACCGGTGCCCGTCACCGCGTCGAGGTCGACGAAGACAGCGCCGGGAATGTGACCGCGCAGATAAGCATCGCGGCCCTGCTGGCCCGTCAGGTACCAGCGAAAATCGATGACGCGAAGGTCTTTGTCGTCGAGGTGCTCCCGCAGCCATTCAGGGCTGACCAGCGGACCGAACTTGCTCATCTCGCCTGCGTCACCACCGCAATGTCATGGCAGAAATGCACGACGTGTGGGCGCATGTCCTGCAGCCGGTGCAGAGAGGCAGACCACGCTTCGCGGTCCGCGAACTGGCCGCGCCACTTGCTGAGATCGGCCTGGTCTCCCTCCCGGTAGATGTCGGAAGTGTAGGCTGCGTCCCCGATCATCAACGCATCGCCGTCGGCATTCTCGACGAGCACGCATTGATGGCCCTCTGTATGGCCGGGGGTGGCAACCACGCGGACGCCATCGGCGATCTGAGCGTCGCCGTCCACCAGCTCGAAGCGCGCGCCGGCAAAGTCGAACCACTCGGACGTGACGGTTTCCTCGCGCCTGGCGCGCTCCAGCTCCGCACGCTGGACGTAGAACGGCGCGTGTCGGAACACCGCGTTCTGGCCGCAGTGGTCGAAGTGGAGGTGGGTGTTGATCACGATGCGCACGTCGGCCGGGCTGAGGTCGTGTTCGGCCAGAGCATCGGCCGCGTGGCGATTGACGATGCGCCACTCCTTGACGAGCTCGTCGGGCCAGCCCACCCCGGTGTCGACGAGTATCGCGCCCGCGCGCGGGTGCTTGATCACAAACCCGTGAACCGGGATTCGGTTGAGGGCGAGGATGCGCGCGAGGTGAAGCCGGACGATCTCCACGCCGTGCTTAAGGCAAGAAGGGCGAGGCGGCGAACAGAGCGAAGAGCAGCGCCACGTAAGCGATGGAGTATGCGAAGAGGCGCCGCGTCCACCGCCGGCCGCTGAGGTCGAGGACCGTGATGCCCACGAGTCCCACGCCCAGGACCGAGGCTCCAGCCAGGTAGACGGCGCCGGCAGAGCCCGTGAAGAAGGGCACCACGCTCGCCGCCGCCGTGAGCACGGCGTAGACCACGCTCTGGCGCTTCGCAGATCCCTCCCCGGCGACAACCGGCAGCATCGGGATGCGTGCGCGCGCATAGTCGGCCTTGATCACCTGGGCGAGCGCCCAGAAGTGCGGTGGCGTCCAGAAGAAGATCACACCGAACAGCGCCAGCGCGGTCAGGTCGAGGCGCCCCGTCACCGCGGCCCAGCCGACCAGCGGCGGCATCGCCCCCGCGGCGCCGCCGATGACGATGTTCTGGGGCGTGGAGCGTTTGAGCCAGACGGTGTACACGAAGACATAGATCAGCGCGCCGGTGAGCGCCAGTGAAGCGGCAAGGAGGTTGGCGCCGAGCCACAGGATGATGAATGCGAGCGCGTTGAGGGCGACGCCGATCGCGAGGGCATGCCACGGTGGGATGCGGCCACCCGGCAGCGGACGCCGTCTCGTCCGGCTCATCTGGGCGTCGATGTCGCGGTCGAACCAGCAGTTGATCGCGTGTGCGCCGCCGGCTGCAAACGTGCCACCGACCAGGACTGCGAGGACCGCTCCGAGGCGCGGGTGGCCGTGCGCGGCCGGGATCATCACGCCGATCGCCGTCGCGTCGAGAAGGGCGACGATCCTCAGCTTGAGGAGGCTCAGGTAGTCGCGCGCGACGCTCATCACTCCAGCTGCGGCCGGGGCGGTGACAGCGTTCACGCCGTCCTCCTTTCGACTGCAGGGTGCGTGGCCTCCACGCTGTGATCCGCGCGGGGCAGGGTGAGCAGTGCGGTCGCCAGCATGCCGGACCAGACGAGCGTCGCCAGCGCGACGTGAAGCCCGTTGAAAAAAGTGTTGTCCGTGAGCGCAGAGCCGGCGCCGACTGCGATCTGAAGGACGAACACCGCCAGGGTCGCGCCCGCCGCGGCGCGTAAGCCATCGTTCTCTCCCCAGCGCCGGATGGCCGCGACCAGGACGTAAACGAGCAGCAGGCCGATCACGAGCACCGCCCCGCGGTGCAGCATGGTGAACGCATTCGCGCCGCCGAAATCAAAAGCGAATCCGCTGCCGCAAAGCGGCCACGCGTGACAGCTTTCGTCGGCTGAGCTCGCCACGACGGTCGTGCCCGAGAGCAGCAGCAGGAAGGTCGCGCCAGCGGCCAGCGCGGCAAGGCGGCGAAACGATGAATCGGCCACGCCCGTCGCCGGGCCCATCGCCATCACCGCGGCGGCAACCAAGAACCCGAGGATCATCATCGCGAGCCCGAGGTGAACGACGACGAGCCATGGCTCGAGCTCCTGCGCAACGACGACACCGCCGACCAGGCCCTCCCCCACCACGCCGATCAACGACGCCGTGGCGAGCCACGCCACCACCGGACGCCGCGTGCGAAACACAATCCACGCCAGCACCACGGTCGCGATGATCAGCAGGCCGGTGACGCTGCCCACCGCGCGGTGGGAGTACTCGATGATCGCGTGCACATCTGCGGGCGGATACGGCCGGCCGTGACACAGCGGCCAGTCGGGGCAGCCCAAACCCGAGCCCGACACGCGGACCACACCGCCCAACGCGATCTGGAGGTAAGCGAAGATCGCGGTGGCCGCGGCGAGACGTCCGAAGAGGCGCACGAGCCGAATACTACTGACCCATCAGATTCGACAGCTGCGCCACCAGCACCCGCTCATCGAGCTGCCCGATCTGGCGTCCGGCGATGGTGCCGTCGGCGCGCACGAACACCGTGACCGGCAGCGCGATCACTCCGTACGCGCGGCCGACAGCGAGGTTGGAGTCGAGCAGCGCCGGTCCGCGGACCCCCACCGAATCGAGGAAGCTGCGCGCCTGCTGCGGAGTGTCGCCCTCATTGATCAGGACGAGGCGAACAGAGGCCTCCGCGCCAACACGCCGCTGCAGCATCGGCATCTCCGCGCGGCACGGCGGGCAGTAGGTGGCCCAGAAATTGACCACGAGCGGCCGGCCGAGCAACCCCGCGAGGTCAACGCGCGTGCCATCCGTGGCTGTAAGCGAAAAGCTGGGCGCCCGGCCTCCGCTGCTCTCCGACGCCCGCTCGGGGCCGGCGATCGTGAGCAGCGACTGCAGCACGTCGGGCGTGCCCCAGCCGTCGCCGCCCGAGGCCAGCTCGCGAAGTCCTTCCGAGCCAAGCTGGGTGACGAGCTCAGGCCCAATCGCATGCCCGACGTTCGGCACGCCTCGATAGACCAACCGCACATAGCCGTGGCTGTCGACCAGCGCCAGCGTGGACACGTGGCTGTCGCCGCTCGCCAGCGCCACTCCAAAGGGTTTCCAGAAAGCGGTGAGGGCGTCGGTGGAACCAGTTGCGAACGTCCAACGCGCGCCAATGCTGCGCGCGTAGGTGTCGAGGACGGCCGGCGTGTCAGTCCCCGGATCGGTGGTCACCTCGACGAGCATCGCGCCCTCGGGGAGCTGCTTGTCCAGCTGTGCGAAAAGCGCCGTGTAGAGCGGGCAGGTCTGGTGGCAGGTCGTGTGGAACGCGGCGATCACGAGGTCCTTGCCAGCCGCGGTCTTGTTGGTGAAGGGCCGCCCGTGCTGGTCCTGGAGCTCGAAGGCCGGCATGGCCACGAACTTTCCCGCCAGCTCTCCCAGGCCGAGGTTGACCTGGTCGTTGCCGGCATACGCGGCCCCTGCGATCAATCGCCCCGATTCGATGCCCAGCAGCAGGGGCTCGACCTGACCGGCGGTGATCACCACCTTGAGCGCTGCCTGGTCGTCGCCCACGCGCACCCCGTTGTACGTGCCGGCGACCATGCTGAGCGCGACAACCTCGCGTTGGCTGGGCGCGGCGGGCACCGGACCCGAAACCTCGCCCAGCGCCGTCCAACCATTGCTGCCCAGCAGCTGCAGCGACGACGAGGGAAGCGTTCCCGCCGAGCGCCCTGCAACCAGCACGACCAGCGTTCCGGTGGGCGCCTGGAGTCTCGGCAGACCGACGACGAGCGCGACGGCGATCAGCGCCGTGACCGCGGCCGCGGCCCAAAGAACCCTAGGACTGGGCAGCGGCCAGTGACTCCTTCAACGGCGGACCGCCGTACCTGGCGGCGACCCTGTCGATATATGCGACGCAAAGCTCCGCGACAGGGTGGCTTTCGATCTGGATCACGTTCTCAGCGTTTTCCTCACCGCTGTGCGAGAGGTTGAAGCTGCCGGTGTAGACGTAGTCGTCCGCGACCAGGATCTTGGCGTGCATGAAGTCGTGCACGGAGCCCTTCGCATACGGTGTCGAGCGCTTCGATCCGAATCGCGCTCCGGCGATGATGCTGCGAAACGCCGCGATCTTCCACGAGACGGCGGCCTGATCCGACCACTGCCGCTGGACCTCGTCCATCTGCGTCGCATCGTACACACCACTGACATCGAGGCCACCGTGCGCGATCACCTCTGCCAGCGTGCCGAGGACGGGTCCCGACGTGATCACGGGCGAGCAGACTCGGATGCGCCGGCGCGCCGATGCGATCGATCTCGACATGGAGTGGACGAGCTTCAGACCGCGGCCTGGACAGAAGTACGGGCGCACGCGAGTCGCGTCCGGCAGCGCCAGCCAGGGGATGGAGATCCGTCCCGAGTTCTCGACCACTGCCCGCTCCCACAGCTCAGCGAAGTTCTGCGCGAACCCAGTCGCGAGCTCGGCCGAGCCGGCCGTGACGATCACGTTCTCCTCTCGGTTCCATGAATCATTGGTCCAGTTCGTTGACCCGGTGAGCACTGCCGCTTCGGGTGTGCCGGCGTCACGGACGACGTACTTGTGATGCATCAGGTCTGGCACGCCAGGAATCGGCTTCACGGCCACTCCGATCGACTTGAGCCGGTCGACGTATGCCCAGTCGATCTCGGGTGGCGGCGGCACGGGGATGACCTGAGCGTGATCCGCGTTGAAGATGAGCCGCACGGCGACTCCACGCTTGACCGCCGCATCCAACGCCGCCAGGAGGGTTGCTCCCGGACCGGCCTCGAGCCGCAGGTCGTAGATCGCGATGTCGAGCGTCTTGCTCGCGCCGCCGAGGAAGGCGGCGATCCGCAATGCGACCTCGTCGGACGTCTGGCCGCCGTCGGTTAGGAAGTAGAAATCCAGGGACGGAGCGGCCGCTATCGAGCTTCCGCCTTCCGTTCGCGGGTCCCGGCGCGAGGCTCCTCGACTTTGAGCGGGAGCGGCCTGGTCGCCATCTCGGCCGCGGTCTCCGGGTCGTCGGTGAGGGTCATGAGGTCGAAGTCGTCGGGATTGATGGCGCCGCTGGCGAGGACAACCTTCCGCATCCAGTCCAGCAGCCCACGCCAGTACTTGGTTCCAAAGAGGACGATCGGAAAGTGCTCGATCTTGCCTGTCTGCGCGAGGGTCAAGGACTCGAACAGCTCGTCAAGCGTGCCCAGGCCTCCGGGAAAGATCACGAAACCGCGCGCGTACTTGACGAACATGTTCTTGCGCACGAAGAAGTAGCGGAACTCGACGCCGAGGTCGACGTAGTCGTTGAGCTCCTGCTCGTTCGGCAGCTCGATGTTGCAGCCGACAGAGAGCCCGCCTGCCTCGTGGCAGCCCCGGTTGACAGCCTCCATGAGTCCGGGCCCACCGCCGGTGATCACAGCAAATCCGCGGCGGGCGAGGGCTGCTCCGAGCTCCCTGCCGGCGGCGTAGTAAGGATCGTCACGGGGAGTTCGCGCCGAGCCGAACACTGTGACCGCCGGCCCGACGTCGTTCAGGGCATCAAAGCCCTCGACGAACTCGGAGAGGATTCGCAACACGCGCCAGGGGTCGGCGTGATGGCTGAGCTCCTCGATCGCGCTTCGTTCCAGGAGCATCTTGTCGGCCGGGGCCGCCCGCCTTGGAACGACAAGACGACCCGCGCGACGGCGCTCAGCCATCGATGCCTAGCTAAGCCTCCGATTTGGGCGCGATCGGCTCCGTCTCAGGGAAGTTATCCAGCTCGGTGGCGTCGGCCGTGACCGGGAGCGTCACGCGCTTGCGGCTCTTGGAGCGCTTGCTGCTGTCGGCCGAGTCGCCATTTGCCGCGGGCGCTTCGGAGACCATGGCCGGAGTCGCCGACACCTCTTCGGTGTGCTCCAGCGGTTCGGTGGACCCGAGTGCAGCCATCTCGTCGTCCGGGGGTGGCAGCGCCGCCGCGCCTTTCCTCTTTGTTGTCGGTGCGGTGGCTGCGTGGTCCGGCATCTCGAGGACCTGGTCCAGGCGGGCGCGGAGCGAGGCCAGCTCCGTCTCGAGCTCGTGGACGCGCCGGCGGTGGCGCATGTGCTCGGTGAAGTGGTGGAGGCCGTCGACCCAGTGGTAGAGGGTGCCCGCGATCAGGACCAACGCGACGGGCACCACGGCCACCGTCCACAGCGGAATCGAGTTGACGTGAAAGACCGACCAGTGAACATCGACGGCGGCCAGGTTGCTGTAGCCGAAAACGGTGGCGGCAACCCCGATCGCGAGGCCGATGAGGAGTGAGCTTGCGAGCAGGAAGCGCTGCCAGAGATGGTTCAAAGTCGGTACCCGGCCGAAGGTTACCGGGTTTGCCCCCGGGTCGCTACGAATTAACGGGCCGCGGTGGTCGACGCGATCGTGGCGCTGCCGATGGTCACGGACACCGAGACGCACGTCGTTCGCCCTATCCGGTGACGACCTCTTTGCACCTGAAGCTGCCCGTCACATGCTCAAAGTCGCCGAGATTGGCGTCGACCACGCCAGATTTGCCGTCGGAGTTGATGATCAACGTACCTGCGCCGGTGGGTGAGGATCCGACCCAGTCCCCGACCTGGAGCCTCACCTCACCTGAACCGTCCAGGATGCTGCCAACCTTGTAGGTGCCCGAACCCTTGTAGCCGCCGTGGACCTGGATGTTGAGGGTCAGGTCTTTATCGCCGAGCTTGCCTGTGATCAGTGCGTTGAACTGGGTCTG
>DASXTG010000202.1:0-5173 GCA_036505515.1 Candidatus Dormiibacterota bacterium
TGCGTTGTCTCGGCGCTGCTCAAGAACCTGGGCGGCATGAACGGCGCTCAGGCGCCAGCCACCATCACGTTCACGATGACGGACACCGCCACGCGTCAGGTTCTCGGCAGCTGCCAGGTGCAGGTCGTGCCCGACGTCGGCTACAACGCCACCACCACGGTGGGATGCACGATCCAGCTGGCGACTAAGCCAATCAGCGCCGCCAGCGTCACCGCCACGGTGGAGAATCCGGGTCATGCCTGAGCCGCCCCAGATACCAACCGACATGAAGGCCTTCAACAAGGCGCTCATCGAGGAGTTTCGGGGCAACCATGGGCAGCTGAGCGGGGGGATGGCCGGACGCCAGCTCGTGTTGCTCACGACCACAGGCGCCCAATCCGGCGAGCCCCGCACGACCGTGGTCGGCTACAGGCAGCACGACGACCAGCTGGTCGTCATCGCGTCAGGCAACGGCGCTCCGAATCATCCAGCGTGGTACCGCAACCTTCAGCGCCACCCGATCGCGACAGTTGAGCTGGGACCGGAAAAGTTCGAGGTGCGCGCCAGGACGGCCACGCCCGAGGAGCGCGGCGAATATGCCAAGTTGGTGCCGTATCTCGAGGGCCAGCAAAAGCTGACAGAGCGGGAGATACCGGTAGTGATCCTGGAGAGGACCGGCCCGGGTTAGCGGGTTTCAGGTCGCGGGTGTGACGCGAAGTACGGGGATCTCGCGATCGGTCTTCTTCGGGTAGTCGCCGTACTGAGGCGCCACCTTGACCACCCCCGCATAGGCCTCTTCGCGCTCGGTGCCTGTCAACGACTCGCACTCCGCCCGGAACTTGCGATTGCCGACCTGGACCCACACCTTGTCCGGGTTGTTGGCGATGTTGTGGAACCACCCCGGGTGTGTGGGTGCGCCGCCCTTCGAGGCCACTATCAGCCAGGCGTCAGGACCGTCCGGAAATCCGCCCAGCACGTGGGTGCGCTCCTTGCCTGACCTCGCTCCGATGGTGCTCAGCAGCAGGACGGGAAAGCCCATGAACTTCCCTGGCTCGGGGCTCGTCAGCCGGCTGTAGCGCTTGACCTGGTGGCGGAAGAATGGCTGAGCCAGCTTCATCATCACGCCGCCCATCCCCCTCGATCCTCGCGTGCCCCTCGGCGGAACCTGGATTTTCGACTTCTTCTCTGACATCTGCGGATATAACCTCAGGATGGTCGTGGCTAATCCCATTCTGCGACCGAGCGACCCCGAGAAGGTGGAGCGGCTCCGTCGGCTGTGCATGGCCCTGCCTGGGGTGACCGAGAAGGACAGCCATGGCGAGGCGGCGTGGTTCGTCCGGGGCAAGCAGTTCGCTACCACCGCCGACCACCACCATGACGACCGCCTCGCCGTCTGGCTCGCGGCGCCGGACGGCGCACAGCAGGTGCTCTTGAGCTCCAACCCCCAGCGCTTCTTCCGTCCACCCTATGTCGGCCATCGAGGCTGGCTTGGGATCTACCTGGACGTCGAGGTCGACTGGGTTGAGGTCGGGATCATGGTCGAGCGTGCCTATCGCCAGATCGCGGCGCGCGGCTTAGAATAAAAGTAGTAAATCCTGCTTTTATTATGGGAGAGGAGAACGATCCCATGGGCATCTCGATCGTCACCGGAGCATCTCGCGGCCTGGGCCGCGCCCTCGCCGCCGGCCTGGCGTCCAGGGGATGGTCGCTCGTGATCGACGCCCGTGGCGCCGAGGCCCTGAGCGGCGCGGAGGCGGAGCTGCAGCCCTTGATGCGCCCCGGTGCGCGGCTCGTCGCCATCGCGGGCGACGTCACCGACCCCAAGCACCGCCAGTCGCTCGCCGGCGCCGCTCACGCGCTCGGCGGCCTGGACCTCCTGGTCAACAACGCCGGCATCCTCGGTCCGAGCCCGCTTCCCAAACTCCACGTCTATCCGCTCGACGGCCTGCGCGACGTGATCGAGGTTTACGTCGTGGCCGCACTCGGGCTCATCCAGGAAACCATCGCCATGCTCAGGGCGGCACCATCAGGCGGCCGCATCCTGATGGTCACATCCGACGCCTCGGTCGAAGCCTATGAGGGGTGGGGCGGGTACGGCGCGGCCAAGGCCGCGGTCGACCAGCTGGCCCGGGTGCTCGCGGTCGAAGAGCCCACCCTGCACGTCTGGGCCGTCGACCCCGGCGACCTGCGCACCTTCATGCACCAGCAGGCTTTCCCGGGCGAGGACATCTCGGACCGGCCCGAACCTGATGCGGTGGTGCCGGCGATCATCGGGCTGATCGAATCGAACAGGCAGAGTGGAAGGGTGCGGGCGGCCGAGCTGGTTGCGAACTCCGTCGCGCCATGACCAACAGCGCTGCGCGCAAGCTCGATTTCGCGTTGCCTCCAGAGCTGGAGGCGTCCACGCCGCCAGAGGAGCGGGGCATCGGGCGCGACGACGTGCGGTTGATGGCGTCATACCGATCCAGCCGGCGCATCGAGCATCATCGATTCCCAGAGCTGCCGGACCTGCTGCTCCCCGGCGATCTCCTGGTCGTCAACACGTCGGCGACCATTCCGGCGGCCCTGCACGGCTTCGTCCTCGGCCAGCCCGCCCTCCTGCATCTTTCGGCACGCCGTGACGACGGTTCCTGGATCGTCGAGCTCCGTCATCGCAACCCTGACCAGGGCTCGAGCGCGCCCTGGTTCGACGCGCGACCCAACACTGTGGTCCTCCTATCCGCGAGGGGCAGGGCGATTCTGAGGGCTCCGGCTCTCGCGACCGCGACCGGCGAGACGCGCCTGTGGTCTGCCGAGCTCGACCTACCGTCATCTGCGCGCGAGTACCTGGCCGAGCACGGACGTCCCATTCGCTACAGCTACGTCGGCGTCGACCGGCCGATCGCGGCCTATCAGAGCGTGTTCGCCAGCGACCCCGGCAGCGCCGAGATGCCGTCTGCGTCGCGACCTTTCACGGCTGAGATCGTGACGCGACTGGTCGCACGCGGCGTGGGCATCGCGCCCGTGCTCCTTCACTGCGGGGTTTCGTCGCTGGAAGCCCACGAGCCGCCTGTGCCCGAGCGCTTTCGCGTGTCGCCGCAGACTGCGGAGCGCGTGAACGCCACGCACCGACTCGGCGGCCGGGTCATCGCAGTCGGGACGACCGTCGTCCGCGCGCTGGAGAGCGCCGCTGTCGCCAGCGGGCTCGTGCTCCCTGCCGACGGTTGGACCGAGCTGGTGCTGCGATCCGACCATGAGCTTCGCGTGGTCGACGGCGTGCTGACCGGCTGGCATGAACCGCGTGCGTCGCATCTGACCCTGCTGGCGGCTGTCGCGGGTCCTGCCCTCCTCGAGGCGTCGTACCGGGCCGCTCTGGACGAGGGCTACCTCTGGCACGAGTTCGGCGACTGCCATCTGATCCTGCCATGACCACTGAGTTCGCGCCCGTCGAGCGAGCCGGGACCGCGGTCGCGCTCAGCTCGCTGGCGCCAGGACGGCGGGCGGTGCTCGATCACATCAAGCGCGAAGGCGAGGCTTCAGCGGAGCAGATCGCGCACGCCGTCGGCGTCACGGTGGGCGCAGTCCGACAGCACGTGGCCGCGCTCGAGGCGCAGGGTCTCGTCGCGCATCGCGATGAGCGGCCCGGTCCAGGACGCCCCAGGCGCCGCTACTGCCTGACGCCCGCGGCGGAGGTGCTGTGGCCAAAGCGGTACGGGCAGCTCGCCAATCAGCTGCTCGGGCAGATCGAGCGGAGCGACCCCGCGCTCGTGAACCTGGCGTTCGAGCGCCGCGGTCAGGAGCGGGTGAATCGGGCGCGCATGCGCCTCGAGGGCAAGACCTTCGACGAGCGGGTCAAGGAGCTGACGCGAATCCTCGACGAGGACGGGTACCTGGCCGATTGCGAAAAGGTGGGCGACGGGTCGTGGCGCGTCGTCGAGCACAACTGCGCCATCCTCGACGTCGCCCGCCGCTACGGGGTCGCCTGCTCCACCGAGATCGCGTTCCTGCGCGCGGCGATGCCCGACGCCGAAATCGAGCGCGTCCGGCACATCATGGCCGGCGACCACGTGTGCGCGTACTCGGTTCGGCGCGCAGCGCCTCGGTAGCTCAGGCTTTAGCCGGCTCGCAGCCGCAGGATCGTGCGCATTCCGACGAGCCGCATGAAAAGGCGGGCGAATACAGGAAGCTGCGAGCGCGCTGCCGACGCCTCGACCACGGTGGGCTCGACCAGGTGATAGTCCGCGCCCCGGTAGCGGACGTTCGCCTCGCCGGCGGCAAGGATGTTCTTGGTCCAGCCTGCCTCCTGCCCGAACATCAGACCCATCCAGAACCACCGGCCCCGCGGCATCACGGTGACCGGCGTCACGTACATGCGGCCGGATCGGTGTCCGCGATGATGGAGCAGCGAGAACATTGGGAAGAAGCGTGTGCCCGCCACCCTCATGATCAGCGGATTGAAGATGCCGATCAGCGGCCGGATCACTTTGTCGGCCACCCGCGATACGTCCTCTGGCCTCTTACGGGTCGACATTGTGTTTTGCATGACGCGTACCTCCCGAGATTCTGCTCAAGCTAGAATTCATCCCTTCGGCAGTATATTCCATCAAGTGATTGATTGAAAGCCACCAAACGCAAGCCTGGGCGGCCGCTGGGCTCCTCGGAGCCGGAGCCCCGGCGCGACGAGCTGGTGCTGGCCGCCTACCGGCGGATCGCAGAATCCGGTTTCGAGGGCTTGCGCACCCGCGACGTGGCTGCAGACGCCGGCGTCAACATCGCCACGCTCCACTACTACTTCCCGACCAAGGAGGCCCTGATCCGCGGCGTGGTCGGCCTCGCGATGGGGCGCTTCCGATCGACTTTCGCCCAGGGAGGCACTCCGGGGGATCAGCTTGCCGCGCACTTTCGAGGCGTGCGCCGCCTCAATCGCGCCGAGCCCGAGCTGTTCGCCGTGATGGGTGAGCTCGCGCTGCGCTCCGCAAGAGACGCGTCGATCAGCGCGATCTTCCAGGAGACGATCGACACGTGGCACGCCATCCTCCGAGGGCTGCTGCGCCACGCACAACGCGAAGGCAACATCCGCAGCGAGCTCGATCCCGACACCGCCGCGTCGTTCGTGATCGCAACCTTCAGCGGCGTCTTCATGCTGCCTTTTGCCGGCGGGGGCCGCAAGCGGCTGGAGCAGACTCTGAGCCAGCTCGAAGCATTCCTCGGCGTC
>DASXTG010000203.1:0-4107 GCA_036505515.1 Candidatus Dormiibacterota bacterium
GACGATTCCGATCAGCGCCAGCACTTCGACGCTCGCCGTGGTCAGCCGCTGCACCAGCAGTAGCCCGAGGCCGCTCACGACCGCCGCTCCGGGCAGCACGACGTAGTCGAGAAGGAAAACGAGCTTGGGCACGACCTGCGCGGGGAGCGCGCTGCCGAGCACGTTCTGCGCGGGGTCGTCCAGGCCTGTCTGCAGGCCGTTGCGGACGACGAATAGGAAAAGCGATGTCGCCAGCACCGGGCTGATCGCCACGGCCGTGAAGCCGATGAGCGTGAAGAGGGGCAACGCGAGGATCGCGTTCTTGACACCGAGTGAGTTCAGCACCCAGGGCGTCACGAACAGGCTGATCGCCAGCTGGACCACGTAGCTCGCCAGCCACGCGTTGCCGATGAGGATGGTCAGCGCTTGCAGGTTGCTGTGCGTCGCGGCCACGAAGATGAGCGCCACGAGGTAGTCGCCGACGCGGCTTGCCACCTGGAGCACCAGCGCCAGGAGGATGAGCGCAAGCACCAGGCGGCTGCCGGTCACGTACTGGAACGCGTTGCGCAGGGCCACCATCACGCCGTGCCTGTGCCGCACGACCTCTTCGTGGGCGAGGAGCGCGTCGGCGTCGTCGATGTAGGCGGGGCGGTACAGCCGGCGCTCGAGCCACCCGCACATGACGGCCGAGGCGGCAGCCCCGAACGCCCACACGAACATCAGGGGCTCTGTGGCGACAATGGCGACGATGGTGGTGGTGAAGCCGGCGAGGATGTAGCCGATGCTCGAGCCGGCCGCGATGACCGGAAAGATGCGCTTGCCCTCGAGCAGGTTGAAGTGCTGGGTGGCGAAACCCCAGAAGTTGATCATCACGAGCTCGAAGGCGACCGAGTAGACGACGTACGCGGTGAACGCGACCGCCGGCGCCTCGCTGAAGTGGTAGACGACGAAAAGCGCCAGCGCCACCACGGCGTTGACGGCGAGGTTCACGCGCAGCGCCCGGCCCACGCCGAACCTGCGGGTCATCGCGCCCTGCAGCGCCACCATCGGCCACACGGCCAGCGCCAGGACGATGAAGAACAGCGGGTAGGCTTGCGGGCCGGCCTTGGCGAGGAATATGGCCTGGGTCGCGTTGAAGGCGGTGTACATCGCCCAGCCGACCAGGATCGCGAAGCCGGCGACCTGAAGCGTGCGGTCGAGCTCGGTGCGGCGGACGTGGAGGAATCGGGCGAGGATCGGCGCGGCTGTCACCGCGTGGGATTATCGATCAGTCTCTGCAGCCTATTGGAGGTGTGGCGGCGTCCCTCATCAGAGGGACGCCGCACGGTCGTCAGATCCCAGGACAGGTACCCGGATTGGGTTCGTCGATCCTCGACGACCCGCCCACCGGCACACTCGGGAATGTCACGAAGAGGATCGTGTCGGTCGAGCCTGTGTTCACGGCGATTATCTCTTTACCGGGACGCTCGGCGAACGACTGGCCCTGCGTATACCTCGTGATTTCGCACTGGTTACCAGCCGGCTGATAGGTTGTGAGCTCGCCCTGCTGGATGATTGCGATCGCACCCCCGGGATGCGAGTGCCATCCCGAATTGGCACCAGGGGCGAGGACGATCTTCGAAACGACAACGTCCAGGCCCTGATGAAGTGGAAGGTCTCCGTTCGACATGTAGGTCCCCCGGCCCAACGTCTGGCTTGCGAATCCAACTGAGGGTGGTGTCGCTGCCCCCGGGACTGCGTTGACAGCCACGAGCAGGCTGACGATGCCCACTGCCACCAGGGCTAGCCTCGTGACGCGTCTTGTGACCGATTCCATTACCTGATTCTCCTTGTGTCACTTGGTCGGTGCGTTTTCGATCGTATTGCCTACCACCCTGCCTTGTACAGTGCGGCAATCGCCCTCTACGAGAACTCTGGACGAGCATCAGCATCCTGGAGCACTGAGATGGCCGAACGGCATCAGTGCCCGGAGTAGTGGCGCAAATCAACGCTTAGTGGCCGATTCCATAGGGGTTGTTGGGTGAGACTTGGCCCTGGCCTAGCAGCCGATTCTCACTCACGTGTGAGGGCAGCGGGGTCGGCGCAACCAGACGATCGGGGCGGGCGTGACAACGCGCGGAAGGGTCCAGCCTCTGACGACGTAGCCCAGCGTGCTGGCCAGAAGAAGCGCGGTCAGGAGCGCGAACGCGAGCGTGATGAATCGAACCGGAACGAGTTGAATGGTCTGTCGAGCCTGCAACGTCTTGTCCTCCTGTTCGGCCGGCGTCAGGGCCGGCTCGTGCCTTCGACGTTAGGCGGAGGTTTCCGCGCGCACACCGTGCAAAACACGCGCGTACGTACCTGTTTTGGGGTTTGGCGCGCCCCAGACTAGGTCTGCTGGACTGACGCGATCTTCTCCAGCGCCGCAATGCGCTCCTGGATCGGCGGGTGCGTGTCAAACAGGTGGTTGAAGAAGCTGCCGTGGTGCTCCACAGGGTTGTCGATGCACATGGCGGCGGTCGCGTGGTTGAAGCGCTCCAGCGGCTTGTCGTTGGCTGCGATCTTCTTGAGCGCGTTGATCAGCCCGACCGGGTTCCGCGTGAGCTCGACCCCACTGACGTCGGCGAGCGATTCGCGCTGACGAGAGAGCGCCAACTGCATGATCGGTCCGACGATGACCGAGATCAGCGTGAAGACCACTCCGATGACCAGGATCACCAGCGCCGCCTGGCCGCGGGTGCGGATGCGGAAGGCGCCGCGCCAGAAGATGCTGGCGATGATCGTGGCCAGGCCGATCATGGTCGTGACTACCAGCAGCAGGCGCACATCGAAGTTCTTGATGTGGCTCATCTCGTGGGCCAGTACACCCTCCAGCTCCTCGCGGTTCATCATCTGCAGGAGGCCGGTCGTCACGGTGACTGCGGCGTGCTGCGGGTCGCGGCCGGTGGCGAATGCGTTGGGACTGGGGTCGTCGATCACGTAGACCTTCGGCATCGGCAGCCCCGATCCGATGACAAGCGTCTGCACGATGTTGTAGAGCTGCTGGTACTGGCCGGGGTCGGCTTCTCGCGCGCCCATCGCCGACAGCACAGTGGCCGCGCCGAAGTAATAGGAATAGAGGGCCGCCAGCACGCCGAGCAGGCCCAGGATGATCGTGCCGGCGATGGCGCTGCTGGTGCCTCCCGCCACCTCGCCGATGACAAAGCCTGCGAGCAGCCAGAAGAGCAGGAATCCAATCACCACGAGGATGCTGTTGCGCTTGTTGCGTTCGAGCTGGTGGTACACGGGCAGTTATGAATGTTAGGAGGACGTCGGGCGTTGCCGGCTGCGCAGAGACTGGCGCACCGACTGCGCGACGTAGTGGCCCCAGATCTGCAGCCACACGATCCCATTGCCGAAGGCCGGCACGCCCTCGGCGTGATGCTTGAAGTGGTAGGTCCACTCGGCGCGGTGGCGCTCGTACAAGGCCTTGCGTGTCTCCTCCTGGCTCCCCTGCTCCCGCTCCTGGTGCACCGCGGTCGCCGCCGGCAGATAGAACACCTTCCAGCCGCCCAGCTTCAGCCGGTAGCAGAGGTCGATGTCTTCGCCGTACATGTAGTAGCGCGGGTCGAAGAAGCCGACGCGGTCGAGGGCCGACATGCGCAGCATCAGGCAGTCCGCGGTACCCGCGTCCATCTCGTGGACCTCGTCCTCGGGGATGTGCCCCATGTTGTGCCGGCCAAAGCGAGCGCTCCTGGGAAACAGGCGGCTCAGGCCGACCGTGCGGTAGAAGATCGTGCTCGGCATCGGGAACGCCCGCCTGGCGTCGGGGTCGAGCTTGCCGTTCGAGAGCAAGAGGCGCGGCCCCACCGCGCCGGCGTCGCGCCGCCTGAGGAGGAAGTCTGTCAGCCGGCCGACGCACTGGGGGTCGAGCTTGACATCGGGGTTCACAAGCAGCACGAAGCGGCCCGTGCAGCGCTCGAGCCCTGCGTTGGCCGCCCGCCCGTAGCCGAGATTCTTCTCCTGGACGAGCACCGTCGCCTGCGGGAAGTCGGCGGTGACGGCTGCCGCCGAGCCGTCGCTGGAGTCGTTGTCGACCACCACCGCCTCGATCGGCATGTCCGCGCTGGCGTACAGCGACTGCAGGCACTGCAGGAGGAGGTCCTTGAC
>DASXTG010000204.1:0-2681 GCA_036505515.1 Candidatus Dormiibacterota bacterium
TCCAGTGCGGGCGTGCTCGGGGTGATTCATGGTCTTTCATGACCGCTCATTGATTGGGCCGCCCCTCCTCGACGACCCCACGTCGTCGACGATCGAACACGACATCATGCGCCTCGTGCGCGAATGGATGGCTGGTGGACGGTTGCCGCCGGGGACTTCACGTGGACTCCCCACGCTTGATGAAAGGAGCGATCAGCGGAAAAGATCTTGACTCCCAGGACCGTTCTCATGGATGGATGACCTGATCCGCCCGCCCCAGCACCGACGCCGGGATCGTCAGGCCGAGGGCCTTGGCGGTCTTGAGGTTGACGACCAGCTCGAACTTCGTCGGCTGCTCGACGGGCAGGTCGGCGGGCTTGGCGCCTTTCAGAATCTTGTCCACGTAGGTAGCGGCGCGCCGAAGATTATCAGCAAGGTTGGGTCCATAGGACATAAGGCCCCCGGCATCGACATAGTCCCTCCATGGGTACACTGCGGGCAGCCGGTTCTTAGCCGCCAGCTCCACGAGGCGTCTGCGCTCAGTGAAGAACATGGAGCCTGACAACACAGTCAGAGCCCCCGCGCGCGCCCTGGTCATCTCCGAGAAGGCCCTGTCGAAATCGGCGGGACCTCGCGCCTCAACGACTTGAAGCCGCACCCCCAGCGCTCGCGCCGCGACGTCTGCTTCTTTCAGGATATCCTTTTCCGTCCGTTCGGGGACGGCACCGGGCAGCCAGAGGAGGGCGACTCGACTGACCCCCGGCACGGCCTGCTTGAGCTGTTCCAGACACTTGCCGACTAGCTCCGGGCCAAGTAGGGACAACCCCGTGACATTGCCGCCCGGCCGCGCAAGGCTGGTGACGAGCCCGCTCGTAACCGGATCAGCAGCAAAAGAAAAGACGATGGGGATGGTCCTGGTCGCTTGCTTAGCGGCCAGGGCGGTCGGTGTGTTTGAGGCGATGATGACGTCAACCTTGAGCGCAACCAGTTCGGCCGCAAGAGCGGGGAGCCGCTCGAGCTTCCCCTCGGCATCTCGGTATTCAATCACGACGTTGCGGCCCTCGACGTACCCGAGGTCACGCAATCCTTGACGGAAGGCCTCGTGCAGGTGGGGGGAAGCGGCCAGGTTGGGGTGCAGGTAGCCTATTCGAGGGACCTTGACCGCCTGCTGGGCCTCGGCGGCGAGTGGGGCGGCCACGAGGCCGCCCGCCAGAGTGCCGATGAACTCTCGCCTAGTAATCATTGGATCACTTCATCCGCCCGCAAGAGCAGCGACTGCGGGATCGTGAGGCCGAGCGCCTTCGCGGTCTTGAGGTTGATGACCAGCTCGAACTGCGTCGGCTCCTCGATGGGAAGGTCGCTCGGCTTCGCGCCTTTCAGAATTCTGTCCACGTAGTGCGCCGCGCGCCGGTATAGCGCCGGAAGGTTCGGCCCATAGGCGATGAGACCGCCGGCCTCCGCGAAGTCCTTGTAAATCGATACAACCGGCAGCGAGTGATGCGCCGCTAGAGCGAGGATCTGACCCCGGTGCCTCGTGATTGCCGTATCATCGACGACGGCGAGCGCTTCGGCACGAGTTCGGCTTGCGGCCTGAAATGCTCCCGGGAAGTCGCTCACACGACCGCGTACGGGAAGGCGCAGAAACTGGAGACCCAGCTGGGAGCTTGCACGTTCCAGCTCCGCCGTGTGGACGGTTGAGCTAGGATTGTCCGCATCAAAGAGAACAGCCACGCGAGAGATGCCCGGAACGATCTCCCTGAGTAACTGGATCCTCTTTGGGCCTAGCTCGGGGCTGTTAACACTCAAGCCGGTAACATTTCCACCCGGACGGGCAAGACTGCGCACGAGGCCCGATTTCACGGGATCGCCGATCCGCGTCATTACAATGGGGATCGCTGGAGTTGCCTTCTTGGCTGCCTGGGCTGCCGGCGTATTCACCGCCAAGATGACGTCAACCTTGAGCCGCACGAGCTCATCGGCCAGCGCGCTAAGCCGCTCATTCGTCCCCGCTGCGTTCCGCAACTCGATGGTGATGTTTTCCCCTTCGACGTAGCCAAGCTCGTGGAGCCCTTCCCGAAAGGCTTCGAGCAACCCAGGGGGAGCGCCGTCGTGCAGGAGAACGCCAACTCGGTAGACCTTCCCGGCCTGCTGGGCCTCGGCGGCGAGCGGCGCGGCCACGAGGCCGCCAGTGAGCATCGCCATGAAGGTGCGCCGCTCCATCACTGGGTCCTCGCGCGAGTGTTCTGCGAGTCAGGGGTGAGTGATCGGATACGGGCTTGGAGCAGACTGGTCGGGTCCATGCAGGAGCCCTCCTCACACGCTGGGCGAGAGTCTATCAAGATCGCCGTCCGAAGACACCGGCAGAGATGCACCTCCTGCGTGCCTGTGCATCGAGCTGTGCGCCAGACGAGAACGACGCGCCCGAGTGCATGCTCGGGGGCGTGAGTGGGCCGGTGCTGCTCTACGCGGCCTCCGGCCGCCAGCCGCGAAGCCGGCCGCGCTTGACGGGCCCCGGCGCCCCCGCTAGACTCAGCCGGTCCGAACGGCCGCCAGCCGAGACCCGCGCACCCGGAGACATCGCATGAAATCGCTCAAGGACAAGTACTGCATCGTCGGCGTCGGCGAGACGGAGTACAGCCGCCACTCGGGCCGCAGCACCCGCGCCATGGCCGTCGAGGCCATCCGCAATGCCATGACGGACG
>DASXTG010000205.1:0-11988 GCA_036505515.1 Candidatus Dormiibacterota bacterium
ATGACGGACCGCACGCCGGAGCAGATCTGATCCCACCACTCGCCAGGGTCCTGCACCGCGCCGCCATCCGGTAGATAGCGGGTGTGCACGGACGACACCGCGTGGCCGAGCAGCTCACCTCGGAGCGACACGGCGCCGGTCTTCGGGCCACCGGTCCCGAGGTCGACCGCGAGGATCCAGGGCTCGCCCACTCAGCCTTGGCTTTCGGGCGGTGCCACTTCGTACATCGCGTCGAGCGCGGCAGTGAACAACGTATCGAGGATCTCGTTGCCCTCACGGGTGCCGCCGAGACCGTATAGCGCTCCGCTTCTCGGCTCGGATCGTCCCGGATGCTTGGCGTACTCGACCGCATCACGCAGATCGGCCAAGAATCGATCTGCGACGCCCGGCGCAGTGTTCGGCCTTGTGACGCAGAAGTGGAGCGCGGGTGGCAGCTGCAGTGCGTTGAGACGCCAACCCTTCTCGATCAAGCGGTCGTTGACGTGGTAGATGTTCAGGCCTGGCGATCGGAAAGCCACAAGGAATGTGGGCTCCCCGATCACCTCCAGCTCAGGAATGGCCTCGACGCCTTTGCGGATGGTGGCGGCGGTTTTGAAAATCCTGTCCGCGATTTCCAGATAGCCACGCTCCCCCAGGCTGACCATCGCTGCCCAGGTCGCCGCGACCAAACCGCCCGAACGGCTTCCAGACAGCCCGGGCGAGAAATAGATGCCGCCCGGCCAATCGGGAAAGCTGAAGTACTGGTGACGGCGCAGGTCGCTGTTTCGATACAGCAGCACCGACGTGCCCTTCAGCGCGTAGCCGTACTTGTGAGTGTCCGCCGATATCGAGGTCACGCCTGGCACTCGGAAGTCGAATTTGGGAATTGGATAGCCCAGCCGCTCGCCCCATGGCAGGATGAACCCGCCGAGGCAGCCGTCAACATGCAGCCCGACGTCGTGCTCCTGGGCGATCTCGGCGAGCTCCTCGATGGGATCGATGACGCCATGTGCGTAATTCGGAGCCGATCCCACCAGGGCGACGGTGTTCTTGGTTACATGCTTCCGCATCCAGTCCACGTCAGCGCGCCAGTCGTCGCGCAGCGGGGCCTTGAGGAGCTTGATGCCGAGCAGGTGCGCGGCCTTGTCGAGGGCGACGTGCGCGGTCACCGGGATGATCACCTCCGGCTCCTCGATCCCTTTCTCCTTGCGGGCCCAATCGCGGTACGCGAGCATGGGGTTGATCAGGCTCTCGGTGCCGCCAAAGGTGATCACGCCGCAAACCTGCTCACCCGGGTGGTGCCCTGGCACCGAGTCGCCATTGAGCATGGCCGCGGTCATCGCGACGATTTCGGCCTCCAGCTTGGTGGCACTCGGGTACATGTCACGCTGGAGGACATTGGCGTGCGCAAAAAGCCGGAAGGCCTCGGTGAGGAAGGCGTAGTGGTCGTGATCGCCGTGGTAGATCGAGCCCGAGACCCGCCCCGCATCAGCGATGCGGTCCTCCTCTCGCGCAATGATCGCCAGCTCGCCGAGGATGCCGGCGCGATCTCGTCCCTCGGGCTCGAGCCGGCTATAGGTCTTGAATCGAGTCCGGTACGGATAGAAGTCGATCAGCGCGCCGTCATCGGCCATCTGCTTCCGCACTGTGCCACAGCCGATCAATAAGTTGGGTAATCGCCTTCCCCGCTTCGTTTCACTAGTTGGAACCGTCCAACCAGGTAAAGACTTGTAAGGACGGGTGAGCTGGGTTTCTAAGGGCAGTGCTAGGGGCGGAGCGTAGCGGGCCCACGTTTGGGGCTCCGCCCCAGCCCCCTACTTGGCTCCGCTGACGCCTCCATCGACGATCAAACCCGACGCCATCACGAAGCGGGATTCGTCCGAGGCCAGGTAAAGGGCTGCCCAGGCGACGTCCTGGGGCCGGCCGAGCTCACTGCTCAGCTGGCGCTTCCGTATCGAGGCCAAGCCTTCCTCGATATCGGCGTATGACTCGCGCAGGTAGCGCTCGACGAAGGGAGTCAGGATGGTCCCGGGCAGCAGGGCGTTGACGCGGATCCCGTGGGGCGCAAGGTCAACCTGCATGGAGCGCGTCATTGCGAGCACTGCGCCCTTGGAGGCGGCGTACGACACGCGGCGTGCGAGGCCGATCTCGGCGATGCAGGAGGACATGTTGATGATCGAGCCAGATCGCTGCTTGATCATTTGCGGCGCCGCCGCGCGGCTCATGAGGTAGACGCCTCGCACGTTGACGCTCATCACGCGGTCGAACAGGCCCGGTTCGGTCTCGATTACATCCCCGACGCCACTGATCCCTGCGTTGTTGAAGAGGACGTCGATGCGTTTGAAGCGCTTGACGACCTTGGCCGCCAACGCGACGGTGTCGGCCTCGTCGGTGACGTCGACGTGCTCGGCCACGGCTTCACCGCCTGCAGACCGGATCGCTCTTACCGTGGTCCTGGCGGCTCGATCGTCGAGGTCGGCGACGATCACCCTGCCGCCCTCTTTTGCAAACAGGTGGGCTGCCGACTGGCCGATGCCCGAGCCGGCGCCGGTGATGATGCAGACTTTGCCCTGCAGCCGCTTGCTCACGAGCGAGCGATGCCCACGGCGTCGATCGTAGTCGAGCTGATGTCGGAGAGCATCTGCCAGGCCCCGAGCGATATGCTAAAGCTCCGATGTTTGTCGGTGCTTGGAGAGGGGCAGGGCGGGGCAAGCGCCTCAACCTGGCCAGAACCTCCGACCTCTTATGGGGTTCCGGCGCTTGACAGCGGCCGGCGCCTCACGCCGCGGGCGCCGGGGCCCGAGCGTCACCGAGGAGGCGATCGACAAGATCCGGGAGCTGATCGTCTCAGGGAGCTGGGGACCTGGCGACCGGCTGCCGAGAGAAAGCGAGCTCGCCGCCCAGCTGGGCCTGTCTCGCAACTCCCTGCGCGAGGCCGTGCGGGCGCTCTCGCAGCTGCGCGTGCTGGAGGTTCGCCAGGGTGACGGGACTTATGTCACGAGCCTGGAGCCGGAGCTGCTGCTGGAGAGCACCGGGTTCGTCAGCCATCTGCTCGTCGGTGACACCGCGCTCGAGCTGTTCGAAGTGCGTCGCTTGCTGGAAGGTGCGGCGGCTGCGCTGGCGGCCGCACGGATCAACGCAGAAGGCAAAGACAAGCTGCGGCGAAAGCTGGACCAGATGATCGAGGCGGAAACGGTCGAAGACCTGGTCCAGGCGGATGTCGATTTTCATGCGGTTATCGCCCGGGCGACCGGGAACACCTTCCTCACGTCGCTGCTGGCGAGCCTCTCGTCACGCACGATGAGGGCGCGGATGTGGCGCGGGCGGGCCGTCGACAATGCCCTCGACGTCACGCGCGACGAGCACCGGCGGATCTATGAAGCGATAACGGGCGGCGACCCTGAGCTGGCACGGGCCGCGGCCATGGCCCACATCGCCAGCGGCGAGCGATGGCTGCGATCTCAGCTGAGCGCCGCGGATTCAATGGAGGCCGGCGCAGCCGGCGCCGAGCTGCCGTGATGAAGTTGGCACCCCCTCTCCGGGCCCTCCCTGTCCCGGTGCGGCTCCTCCCCCGCCTGCACTCCGTGCCATGCACGCTACGAATTCGATGCGCGCCGCACAATCCTGGTTGTTAAGACGATGAAGATCGGGCTGCACACTCGACTCAAACCGGACGCCGAGGAGCGCTACGAGGAATACCACCGCGCCGTGTGGCCCGAGGTTCTCGAAGGCATCCGTCGCGCCGGCATCACCAAGTACGTGATTTTCCGCGACGGCCTCGACCTCTTCCACTACATCGAGTGCGACGACTATGACCGCGCGATCGCCGAGCTTGCGCGAAGTCCCCTGAATCAGAAGTGGGAGGCAGAGATGGCCCCGATGACGACCGTCGCCCATGACTTCAGCGGCAAGGGCAGCGACCGCATGTCGCTCGTATTCGACCTCTAGCTCCGCCATGAATCCTCGCGAGACGGTAGCGCTGGGCCGAACCCAGCTCACGGTCACCCGCTTTGGCCTGGGCACCGCGCCCCTGGCCGGCCTGTTCGAGGCGGTGAGCGAGTCAAATGCGCTGCAGGTGATCGAGCACGCATGGGAGGCGGGCCTGCGCTTCTACGACACCGCGCCTCTCTACGGCCATGGCCTCGCCGAGCAGCGGCTGGGTCGCGTGCTGCGCGAGCGGCCTCGCGACGAGTTCACGCTGGCTACCAAAGTCGGGCGCCTCCTCCGCGCAGACGCGGCGCCCGAGCCGGAACAGGCTTTTCGCGACACCCCTCCCGTGAACCCGGTGTTCGATTTCACATACGACGGCGTCATGCGCTCATTCGAGGAAAGCCTCGAGCGGCTTGGGCTCGACCGTGTCGACGTTCTGCACATCCACGACCCCGACGATCACTACGACCAGGCCCTCCAGGGCGCCTATCGCGCACTCGACCAGCTGCGTTCAGAGGGGCTCATCAAAGCCGTCGGCGCGGGGATGAATCAGGCGGAAATGCTCGCGCGCTTCGCGCGCGAGGCTAACTTCGACTGCTTCCTCCTCGCCGGCCGCTACAGCCTGCTGGACCAGGTCGCGCTCAAGGAGCTCCTCCCGCTCTGCGCCGAGCGCGGGATCGCAATCATCGCGGGCGGCGTGTACAACAGCGGCATCCTCGCCGACCCCAAGCCCGGTGCCCACTACAACTACCAGACCGCGCCCGCCGAGCTCGTCGAGCGTGCTCAGCGCATACGCGAGGTCTGCTCGAAGCACGGTGTGCCCATCAAGGCGGCGGCAGTGCAGTTCCCGATGGGACACCCGGCGGTGACGTGCGTGGTCGTCGGCTGCCGCAGCGCGGCACAGCTTGAAGAGAGCATCCAGATGTTCGAGACTGAAATCCCGCCGCAGCTCTGGGCAGATCTCAAGCGGGAACGGCTTCTCCATGAGGACGCCCCGCCTCCGTGAACCCCGTGACCGGGGTCGTCGACGCCCACCATCATTTCTGGGATCCCACGCGGCGCAGCTACGCCTGGATGGGCGACGAGCTGGCCGCCATCCGCAAGCCCTTCGGGCCGGATGACCTGCGCCCGCTCCTATCGCAAAGCGGCGTCGAGCGCACTGTGGTGGTGCAGACGGTCTCGGACGTGGACGAGACGCGCGAGTTCCTGGCCATTGCTGGGAGCACCGAATTCGTAGCCGGAGTCGTCGGCTGGGTCGACCTCACTGACCCTGATGTCGGCAAGGGCCTGGCGGAGCTCCAGGCGGGGCCGGGAGGCGAGAACCTGGTCGGTATCAGGCACCAGGTCCATGACGAGGCCGACCCACGTTGGCTGTTGCGCGAAGACGTGCAGCGGGGGATCGCGGCGGTCGGCGACGCAGGGCTGGTCTACGACCTCCTAGTGCGCGCCCGCGAGCTTCCGGCAGCGCTGGAAACCGTGAGGCGTCACCGCCACCAGCGGTTCGTGATCGACCACGCTGCCAAACCCCAGATCGCTTCTGGAAGCTCAGACGTTCAGTGGGAGGCGGCCCTGGCTCCGTTCGCCGATGAGCTCAACGTCGCTTGCAAGCTGTCGGGCCTCGTCACAGAGGCGGCATGGGAATCGTGGACCCCCGCGCAGCTCGAGCCTTATGTGAGAAGAGTCCTCGACTGGTTCGGACCCGATCGGTGCATGTTCGGCTCGGACTGGCCGGTGTGTCTGCTGGCTGCCACCTACGACGAGGTGATCCATTCACTTCGATCGATCGTCGGCTTTGACGAGCACATCTTCGGCGGCACCGCGGCCCGTGTCTACTCGCTCGTCTAGTTAGGCCACGTCGTCGACGAGCGCTGCCCACCGTTCGTCGATTCGGCGGACCTTGTAGATCGTGAATGCCCCCGCCCACGCAATCACGAAGGCGGCGACGATCACGAAGCCGGCGACACCTATGAAGTCGAATCCGGCGATCGCATCGAACGCTCCGCCATGCAGCCCCATGATGCGGATCAGGATCTGGGCCAGCTCGACCACTCCCACAAACAAAGCCACGAACACCGACAGCGAGGTGACTGTCAGGTTGTAGAAGACCTTGCGGATCGGGCTCGCAAATGCCCATGAGTACGCCTTCGACATGAAGGCTCCGTCCGCTGTGTCCATCAGCGACATGCCGGCCGCGAAGATCAAGGGCAGCGCCAGCACGGCCAGGAACGGTATCCCCTTCGCCGCGGCGCCGGCCGAGATTGCCAGCAGAGCGACCTCCGATGCCGTGTCAAAACCGAGGCCGAACAAGAAACCGATCGGATACATCTGCCAGCTGTGGCTGATGACGCGGAGCAGCCGCCCGAAGAGCCTGGTCATCAGCCCGCCGGACATCAGCTCGTGCTCGAGGCCCCGGCGGTCGAACTCTCCGCCTCTCATTCGCCGGTAGACACGAATGATGTCGAGCAGGATCACGAGATTGAGGATTCCGATCAGGACGAGGAACGTCCCGGAAACGAGCGTGCCGACCGCGCCGCCGATGCTGCGCAGGTCCCCCCCACCGCTGACCACGCCTTCGACGATCCACTTCGCCGCAAGACCGAGGGCAGCAGCAATCAACAGCACGACGGTCGAGTGCCCGAGCGAGAAGAAGAAACCAACACCGACGGGCTGCTTGCGCTCCTGGAGCAGCTTGCGCGTGGTGTTGTCGATGGCAGAGATGTGATCGGCATCAAATGCGTGGCGCAGCCCGAACGTGTAGGCGAGGCCGCCCAGGGCGAGTAGCCCAGGGTCGTGCCACCCAAAGGCGATCAGCAAACCCCAGCCGCCGACGTGGAGCAGCCCCACGCCGCCAAAGAAGCCGGCGAGCCGCAGCCGCTCGCCGCTGTCGAAGTTCCTACTCAGCAGGGCTCCCACCCAAGCCATCGGCCTGCAGCCTAACCGTTATCGCGACAAAGTCGCAACATCGTATTCAGACTAACCCGTCTAAGATGCGACTTCTTCTCATCACTGACGGTCCTCACCAGCCGCGGTACGCTTCCAACGATGGAGTTCGACCAGCTCCCGACCCCGCTCCAGGCCGTGCTCCGATCCCTCGCGCACGCGGTCAGCAGCCGCGAGCCGGCGATCCGCAATCACGTCGAGCTCTTGCGGGCTCGGCATCCTCACCTCACCAATGACGAACTGGCGCTGACGCTGATCCGTTCCACCCGGAAGCGCGTGGCGACCACCGGCGCGCTGAGCGGGGCCGCGTCGATCGCGCCCGGACTGGGCACTGTGCTGGCTATCGGCACCATCACCAGCCAGGCACTCTATGCACTGGAGCAAGAGGTCGAGCTGGTGCTCTCGATCGCGATGATCTACGGCCACGAGCTGGGCAGCTCCGATGAGCGAGTCCTGGAGGCCATCGTCGTCGTCGGCATCACCAGCGGCGCGGTCAAGCTGCGAGAGGACGCCATCGTGGCCGGCGGCGAGCGCCTCGCGATTGCGGCCTTTCGCCGCATCCCCACCACGCTGGTGGCACAGGGTGGCGGCCGCCTGCTGACGCGCATCCTGACGCGCGTCGCCACCACCGGTGCGGCCAAGGTCGCCGCGCGCCTTGTGCCCATTGGGGTCGGCGTGGCGGCGGGTGCAGGTTTTGACTGGCTCGCGGTGACGGCCCTCGGACGCGCCGCGATCAAGTACTACGGGCCCGGCGGCCCGGCGGCCAAACCGCTGCTACTTACTCCGAAAAATCCCTCGCACGTCGAATTCGGCAGCTGAGGCGATCTGGTCGAAGCCGCACTTGCGCGGCGGTTTGTCCAGGCGCCAGCGCAGGAATCGCGTGGCGTGGCGGAATCGCTCACCAGCTTCGAGCTTGTCGTACGCCACCTCGCACACCAGCTCAGGCTTCACAGTCACCCACTCGGTGTCTTTGCCCTGTGACCAGCGGCTCAGTCCGCCCGGCATGCGCCCTGTGCTGTGGGAGGCCCATTCGCTCTCGGGTACCTCTACCTGCAGCGGTTTCAGCTTCGCTATCAGCTCCTTGCGCTCAGCGGCGCTGAAGGACGAAGTGTGGCCGACATAGTGCAGCGTGCCCTTGCGGTCATACAGGCCGAGCAGCAGCGACCCCAATGACTTGCCGTCATACGACTTCCGCCAGCCGATGACGACGCAGTCCGCTGTGCGTTGGTGTTTGACCTTCACCCACAGCCGCTTGCCCGGGACGTAGCTCCCATCCCATGATTTCGCCATCACGCCGTCCAGCCCGGCGCCCTCGAACTGCTCGAACCACTTTTCCGCCGTCGCGCTTTCGCGGGTGTAGGGCGTCAGGAAGATGGGCGACTTGACTCCCTTGAGCAGACCCTCGAGCCGCTTGCGCCGTCTGCCAAGTGGTTCCCGACGCAGGTCGGTGTTGCCCTCGGCGAGCAGGTCGAACGCGACATACCACGCCGGCGTGGCAGCGCTGAGCATTCGCACCCTCGAATCGGCAGGATGAATTCGCTGCTGGAGGGCTCCGAAATCAAGGCCCTTCTCACCAACCACGATCAGCTCCCCATCCAGCACGACGCGCTCGGCGCGAAGTTTTCGGAACGCCGGCAGCAGCTCGGGGAAGTAGCGAGTCATCGGGCGCGCCCCGCGGCTGATGAGCTCGACCTTGTCGCCATCGCGAAAGATCAGGGTCCGGAAGCCGTCCCACTTCGGTTCGTACTCCCAGCTATCCCCCTTCGGGATGCCCTCGCCGGGGGCCGACAGCATGGGCTCCATGTCCAGCGGCACGGGCAGCTTCAGCGGCTTTTTCCCCAGCTGTCTATATGTTGTGGATACATCATTCGTGTGGTACCATATCGCCGGTCGTTAACGCGACGCACTTTATCTAGACTCCACGCCCCCACCCCAGCCTTGGGAAGCTCGCGCAAGCGGGCTTCCCGCTCGTTTAGGAGCTGAAGCGCTTGAGGAGCTCCGCGACGGTGAGGTTGCCGTAGTCCTTCCCCAGCACCCCCTGCGCCGTCTGCCAGATGGCTCGGGCTGACGCCGGTCCCCGGTTGGCGAGGTCGTTCAGGCGCATCGCACCGTAAACCTCGATGTCCGGCACCCTATGGAGCTGCTCGGTGAGCCATCGCGCCCACTGTGCGGTGTTGCCGTCGCTCGGTGCGACCTTCGGGATCGTCGGCGTGGGGGTTTCTGCCGGACCTTGCGCTGCGGCGGCTGTCGGCTTGGCCTGGACTGTGGCACCAGGCTTGGCGGCCGCCTTGGTGGCACGCGCCGCGGCCTGCTCCGCCGCCAGCGCGGCTGCCGCGACCGCCTCTTTGGCCTTCGCCTCGGCTTCGTGGACCATCGCGTCGGCCTCGTCGGCAGCAGCCTTGATCTTCGCGGGCAGCGTGGTCAGCTCGTGCTCGCCGGTCGCCATGATGTCCTCGGCCGCCCTGCCCACCTCGCTCTTACCGTCGCCCTCAGAGGCGCGCCCGCGGTCAACAAAGCCCTTCCCGAGTGCACCCCCGATCAGTCCCGGAACGTCGAGCCCGGTCAGGCCTTTGATGGCGGTGGTCGACTCCACAACCGCTCGCGTGGCGTTGCGGACGATCTCGGAGGCGCCATCAGCGCTCATGACCGTCAGCGAGTCGATCTTGCCTATCGGCTCCGCGGCGGCGCGGACGATCTCCGGCAGCGCCGCCAGCACCGTCTGGATGATGGCCGCCTCGTTGAACTGCTTGTAGGCCTCGGCGCGCATGGCCAGTGCCTTGGCCTCGGCCTCGCCCTTGGTGAGCACGATCTGGGCTTCTGCGCCACCTTCCAGCCTCGTGGTCTCGGCGTCTGCCTCTGCGGACGCAATGCGCGCACGCTTGGCACCCTCAGCTCGCGCGATCACGGCCTGCGCTTCGGCAGCGGCGGGCTTGACGGTACTGGACAGCAGCTCTTTCTCTTTGCGGTCGGCCTCGAGCTGCGCCAGCTCGGTCTGCTTGCGCACGACCTCCTGCGTGGCCTCGGCCTGGGCGAGCGGTCCCGCCTGGTCGGCCCGCGCCTGGGCGGCGGCGACCTGGGTCTTGGTCTCGGCTTCTCGTAGCGAGACGTCCCTGGCCGCGTTGATCTTGATCTGCTGCGCCTCTGCCTCCCTGACCGCGGCCTCCTGGTCGGTCGAAGCCTTGGCCATGCGCGCGTCCCGCGTGACTGTGGCGACGCTCTGCTGGCCGAGGAGCTCGATGTAGTTGGACTCGTCGGAGAAGCTCTGGATGGTGAAAGCGTCGATCTGGAGACCGCTGGTGGCCAGGTCGCCTTTGGCCGCGTCCTGCACCTGCTGGAGCAACTTCTGGCGGTCGCGGATGAGCTCCTCGATGGTCAGCGTGCCGACGATTGAACGCAGCGACCCCTCGAGGACGTTCTTCACGATCGAATCAACCTGCTCCGGCTTCGCGTCCAGAAAACGCTCGGCGGCGTTGCGCAGCGACTCCACGTCGCGGCCGATCTTGAACGTCGCCACCCCCTGAACCTGGACCTTGATGCCCTGGCTTGTTACAGCGTCACTGAGTTGGACGTTGATCTGGCGCGCGGTGAGCTTCAGCCGGCCCACGCGGTTGACCAGCGGGAGCACGATCGTGCCGCCTCCGACGACGACTTTGACCCCCTTGTCGCCTGAATGCGACACGGGCTGGCCGCGCTCGTCGTGCACCTTGGCCCCTCGCGACCCGGCCACGATGATCGCCTCGTTGGCGCCGGCCACCTTGTAGCGGCTGGCCACGAATGCGATGAGCAGGAGGATGATGATCACCCCGGTCACGGCGAGGAACGGTGTGGTTGTCACGAATTCAGGCATCGGACCTAGCTCCTTCATGGGTCGCCGTAGTGGTCGCCGCCACCACCAGGTTGGTGCCGGCGACGGCAACCACCTTCACCTCGCGTCCCGCCGGGATCTCGGCGTCCGCGGTGGCGGTCATGTTGTGAGAAGCACCGGCAAAGCTGATCAACACCGAGCCGAACCTGTTGGCCGGGATCCCAACTGAGACGCGGCCGGTCGAGCCGACCATGTCCTGGAGACTGAACGTATCGGTCGACTCCGCCGAGCGGAGCGCCTTGAACATGCCGAAGGTCACGCCTGACCCGACAAGGCCCGCACCCACTCCGATCAGGGTCGCCACCCCAACGCTTGCTCCTAGGCCGTGGATGCCGAAAAGGCCGCCCACGCCGAACATGGCGATGAAGCCGAGCAGCAGGGAAGTCGGCGAGACGCCGCCGACGTCGAAACCGATGCCAAGGGCGCCCAGCAGGCCGCCGAAGACGTCATCGACAACCAGCGTCAGCAGCAGCAGCCCACCTCCCACCAGGAGGCATGCGCCGAAGACGAGGTCCGCCGCGCTCATGCCCTAGCCACCGACGCTGATCTTAGGACGCGGGCCCGTCTATTTCAGGCAGGCGGCGACAGCTTTGATCAGAGCCGATGTGCGCGGGTCCACCCGGCCGGAGGGCAGCATCTGGTTCATGACGTAGCCGAACGAGAAGCCCAGCTCGGGGTGGGCAAAGCCCACTGCGCCCCCCATGCCATAGTGCCCGAAGCTGCCCTCGCCTGCCATCGGTCGAAGCGGGAACGGCAGCTGGAAGCCGGTTCCGTAGCGGGTCTCATAGCCAAGCACCAGGTCCTCACCGTGGGACTGGGTTTGCGTCGCCCGATCCAGCGTGTCGGGCTTGAGGAGCCTCACCCCGTCGATCTCACCGATACAAGCCGCGTACATGCGCGACAGCGACCGCGCAGTGCCGATCCCGTTCGCAGCCGGCACCTCGGCAGCCCTGAACGCTGGGTCGTTGAAGACCGCCGGCGAGAGCATTGGGTTGACGAAGGCCCGGTGCATGAGGGTGGTCGGGTCCATCAGCCGTGCCGCGAAGATGTCAGGCTCGGTGCCGGGGGGAAGCGGCGGCGCGGGAATCTGGGGAGCCACTCGGGAATTCAGGTCGTCCGGTAGGCCGATCCAGAAATCGAGGCCCAGTAGGCGCGCGACGCGCTCAGAGAAGAACCTGCCGGGGGTCAGCCCGGAGACCCGCCGGATGACCTCTCCGGCCAGCCAGCCATAAGTGCCGACGTGGTAGCCATGCGTCGTGCCTGGCTCCCAGTTC
>DASXTG010000206.1:0-4519 GCA_036505515.1 Candidatus Dormiibacterota bacterium
GCGGGCTCAGCTACTGGATCGCCTTTCCGCTCACGCTGGCAATCGCCTTCGCAGGCGGGCTGCTCGTAGAGCGGATTGCAATCAGGCCCGTGGAGCGAGCACCGGTCCTCACGCTCGTCATCGTGACGCTGGGCCTGGCCACGCTCACCAACGGTATCGCGGGTTTCGTGTGGGGTTACGTGCCCCGCTCCTTCCCGAGCCCGTTCGCAATCGGAACCGTCAACATCCTCGGCGCGTTCACGAGCTATCAGAACCTGGGCGTGATCGCGGTCTCAGCTGTGGTGCTGGTCCTGATCTACCTGCTCCTGCAGCACACCAACGTCGGCCTCGCGATGCGGGCGGCGGCCCACCATCCGGAAGCAAGCCGGCTGCTGGGCGTGCGCGTCAGCTGGATGCTCGCGCTCGGCTGGGGGCTTGCGTCTGCGGTGGGAGCCGTGTCGGGGATCATGGTCGCCCCCGTCCTGCTCCTGGAGCCCACCATGATGCAGACCATCATCATTTACGCCTTTGCCGCCGCCGTGCTCGGCGGCATCGAGAGTCCCCTGGGTGCTGTGGTAGGCGGGTTGATCGTCGGCGTGACGGTGAATCTGGCGGGCGCCTACCTCGTCGGCGGAGACCTGGAGCTGGCGGTCGCGCTGGCGATCATCGTCGCCGTGCTTGTCGTCAAGCCCAACGGCCTGTTCGGACGCGCCGCGGTGCGACGAGTTTGAGATTTCTCCGGCAGGCGCCGCCGCGCTACTGGCTCGTCGCGGTGGCGATCGTGTTCTTCGCGGGGTTGCCGACCGTGGTCACGAGCTTCCAGACCAGCGAGTGGAACCAGGTGCTCATCTTCGCCATCGTCATCATGGGCCTGAACATCCTGGTCGGCTACAGCGGGCAGATCTCACTCGGCCACGGCGCGCTGATGGCGCTTGGGGCTTACACGACGGCGATACTCATCCATCGCTATGAGATCAGCTACCTGGTGACGATCCCGATCGCCGGGCTGCTGACAGGCGCGGTGGGGTTTCTTCTCGGCATTCCAGCCTTGAGGCTCTCCGCCCTCTACCTTGCGCTGGCGACATTTGCCCTCGCGGTCGTGACGCCCAGCCTGATCAAGCGGCCTGCCGAACTGACCGGCGGTGTCCAGGGCATCCTTCTGAGCCCGCCCGACCCGCCCCAGGCTGCGAAAGATGCATTTGCCGTGGTCACCGGCGGGCAGCCGATGACAACCGATCAATGGCTGTACTACCTGACATTTGCGATTGCCCTGGTCATGTTCTGGCTGGCCTGGAACCTGGTGCGCCACAGGCCAGGTCGCGCGATGCGCGCCATTCGAGACGGCGAGGTGGCGGCGGCCGCTTATGGCATCAACGTGTCGGGCTACAAGACGTTGGCGTTCGGCATCTCCGCCTTCTACGCCGGCGTTGCGGGCTCGCTGTACGGCCTCGCGACCGGCTTCGTCAGCCCGGACACCTTCCCCCTGTCGCTCTCATTTCAGCTGCTGGTCGGGGTCGTGATCGGAGGTCTGGCCTCCATCCCGGGACCGCTCGTGGGCGGGATTTTCACGTTCTGGCTCCCGATCATGACCAGCCAGTTCGTGTCAAGCCAGCCCTGGATTCCTTCCGGGATCTCTTCGGCCTTCATCAAAGCCGGGCCGGCGGTCTCTTATGGGGCGATCTTGATCCTGATCATGATCTTTGCCCCCAACGGGGTGGTCGGGCTGGTCATGCAGGGTTATGCTCGCCTTCGGGAGCGGCTGCGCGGGTCAGGCGATCGGGGGACTGGACAGATGCCGCCAGAGGCTCAGACTGTTTAAATACGTGTCCGAAAAATCCGGAGGAGGTTCTATGGGAAGAAACGGGCCGCTGCTGGCGGCACTTGTGGGAGTCTTCACTATCGCGGCGTGCGGCGGCTCCTCGGGAACAACCACGGCGACCGACGTCGGCATCACCGCGAATTCGATCCTGCTCGGCACCACCATCGCGCAGTCAGGCCCGGCGGCGGCGTACGGAACGATCGCCAATGCCGAGAACGCTTACTTCACCTACATCAACAACACCCAGGGCGGCATCAACGGCCGCAAGATCACCTTCAAGATCCTCGACGACGCTTACAACCCGGCCAACGCCGTCACGTTAACCAAGCAGCTCGTTGAACAGGATCAGGTCTTCGCCATGTTCAGCGGCCTCGGCACACAGCCGCAGGCGTCCGTACGCGACTACCTGAACACCAAGAAGGTGCCCCAGCTCTTCGTCGCGACCGGTGCGACCACCTTCAACGCCGACTTCTCAGCGCATAGCTATACGCTTGGCTGGCAGCCGCCGTACCAGGGTGAGGCACGAATCTACGCCAAGGACGTGCTCGCCAACCACCCCAACGCCAAGATCGGCGTCCTCTACCAGAACGACGACTACGGGCAAGACTATTTGACAGGCTTGACCGCCGGTCTCGGCGACAAGGCTTCGATGATCGTCGGCAAGGAGAGCTACGACGTCACCGCAGCAGTTCCAACCCTCGCGGCACAGCTGACCAAGCTGAAGGCCAAGGGAGTGGACACTCTATTCATCTTCGCGACGCCGAGCTTTGCGATCGGCTCGCTTGCCATCGTCACCGCCATCGGCTGGGCTCCGCTGACGTACCTCAACTCGGTTTCCAACCCGGCGGCCTACATGAAGATCGCCGCGAGCAAAGGAGCCAAGCTCGACGGCGTCATCAGCGTCAGTTACATCAAGGACCCGACCGACCCGCAGTGGGCCAACGACGAGGGCATGAAGCTCTACAAGAAGGTCATCGCCAACTGCACGACCTGCAAGGTCGACGACGGCTTCAACATCTACGGCGTGGCCGTCGCCTACACCATGGTCGACGTGCTCACGAAAGCCGGCTCGAATCTGACCCGGAAGAATGTGATGGACATCGCCGCCAACCAACTCAACGAAAACAACCCGTTCCTGCTCCCGGGGATCACGGTCAAGACCACTTCGACTGACCACTTCCCGATCATGCAAGAGCAGGTGATCAAGTGGGAGTCCGGCGCGTGGAAGCTGCAGGGCAGCATCATCGACGAGCGCGGAACCATCAAGTAGCAGCGTGATGGCGGGGGCGATCGCTCGCCCCCGCTACCATACCCGCGCGGTGATTTCTCGACTCAAGCCCTACTGGGTGCACATCTACGCGCTCATCTACACGCCGCTGCTCCTCTACGCCGACAGCCACATCACCGCTCAATGGCAGCAGTGGGTGCTGGGTCTCCTGACGTTCGCCGTCCTCTACTTCGCCGCGCTGACGGCGCCCAAGGAGCAGCGCGTTCAGGTCTGGGTGTGCGTCGTGGTCGCGACAGGTTTCGAGGTCTTCGGATCGCTCATCTGGGGCCTTTATCAGTACCGGCTGCACAACGTGCCCCTTTTCGTGCCGCCGGGTCACGGCCTCGTGTACCTGTTCGGACTGCTGGCGATGCGGACGCCGGTGGTGCTCAAGCACGGGCGCCGGGTGGCTTACGTCATCCTCGCGGGCGCCGGCACGTGGGCGGTGGCCGGGCTGACCGTCCTGCCCCTGCTCACCGGCCGGTTCGACCTCCAGGGAGCGCTATGCCTGCCCGTCTTCGCCTGGTTCGTTCTCCGCTCACCACGCTGGGCGCTGTTCGCCGCGATCTTCATCGCCACCGGCGAGCTCGAGATCTTCGGCACGATCTTCGGCAACTGGTACTGGCTCCCCACGGCGCCGTGGACGCACATCCCTTCCGGCAACCCCCCGTCGGTCATCGCGGGCGGTTACTGCGTGATCGACGCCTCCGTCCTTCTGGCCATGCGCGGCATCGCGATGGTCCGTGCTCCTCTCACACGCAATTACAGATGGGGCTTGAAGACCATCATGGCCAGTATCACCAGCACGATCACGCCAAGGGCCTGACCCACGATCTGGCCGCGCTGCGCGAGGCGCGTGAACTCCGCCGACGTGGTGTCCCCGCTTTCGGCGAGCTTGATCTGGTCCCGCAGCGACGGGGTGTAAAAGCCGATCGCGAGCACGATGAGCACCGCGTAAAGGACGAGCGCGACGTCGATCCAGAACGTCGTGATCGGGTACGGCAGCAGGATGACCATCAGGATCCCGGTCAGGAGCAGCACGCCGTACGCCGGGTTGGCGATGCGATCGTCGAGAAACTTGATGCCCTTGAGCGCGAAGGTCATGTTCGCCGGGTTGCTGCGGGCGCGAATGATCCAGACGGCATAGCTGACGTTGAAACCCACGGCGACGACGGCGGACAGGATGTGGATGTACTTGACGACGAGGAACACCATCGCGGGCTAGCTCAGCTCGACGGTGGCGGTGCCGATCGTGGTGCGGTTGCCCTCGTGGTCCTCACCCCAAATCTCGAGCTCGACATCGCGACCATCCGCCTTGGTCACCCGACCGCGGCACCGGTAAGGCTTCCCAGGCACGTCGATGCCGCGGTAGCTGACCTCGAACATCTTCAGCGTCCCGCGATCACCCAGCCAGTCGGTCACGAGCTGTCCCACGAACGCTGCCTTCAGCAGCC